>NZ_CP046242.1:1444066-1763755 GCF_023205095.1 Bizionia sp. M204
TTAAATTTTTTAATTGCATCCTTTAAATCTTCAAATAACTGTTCCAAAACTATTATCACTTTACTTTCCTTATTAGTTGACAGATGGTCTTCTTTATTTGCATTATGGACAGAATGAGATGTCAAGAATAATGTCTCTAGTGGTCTTAACTGATGCACTAAACCTCCCCTTAATTCTTTATACAACAAATTCTTATGCATATTATATTTTGAGTTTTTAAAATGATCAAGTCCATTCTTGAAGCGATTGGTTGAATTTGACTCATCAAATGTTTTTTCATCAGAAAAACTACCTAAAAACTCTATGGCTAAACAGCACATTACAAAACCTGTAAAATCCTGTTTAACATCAATTAAATCCTGAATTGTATTCATAATATTATCAAGATGTTCAAAAGTGTTTAGTTCTTTTTGTTTCATAATTATTTAAAAAGTTTCTTCAAAAACCTCCCGCAAACAACTCTGCATTAACATCTCACAATGTTCTTGACTTTTGTTGTACTTCTTGCTTTAAAGTATCATATAAATCCATTAATGTATTTCCTTTTTACACTAATCTTTTTTTAATTCTTTGTGCAAATTATTTAAGAAATCTTCAATTTGTTTTAATGAATATTTCAAAAACTCTTGTTCTTCAATTTTCACCTCGTAATGTATAGATTTAATGTTTTCCGTTTCTTTTAGAGTAAATCCTTTAACTTTTTTTAAGGCTTTTAAGCAATTTATTTTTTTATCAATTTTTGGTTGACTACTTTTAACCTTACCATTATAGTGTACAAGTACATTTCTTAATTCTAAAAAATTCATTAAAAAAGTGTGTTGAGCAAAAGTTGTTATATTCACTTTTGCTTTAAATACCATTTTAGCCTTCTCTAAAAAAGTGCCTCTATGATTAGTTTCAACTTCTTCTTTATGATAATTTATTATTCTTGTCATTTCAGTTTCAAAAAAGATGAATAATTGAATTATAACAGAATACCTATATCGTTGTTGAAAAACATCATGTTCATAATGTTCATCAATTGCAGAATCAAATAAATGATCATAATAACTTTGATGATACTCTTCTCTTTCTCTAATTGGATCATCTTCAGGTATTGCATGTAATTCTTTAAACTTTTCTTCAATTTCTGAAAAAGTAGATTCAAAATTATTTTCGATAAAATCAATATACTTATCAAATGAATACGTTCCTAAATGTAACCAACTGCTTAAAAAAGGAATTCTTTTCATTGTAATACAATTATATTTTTTCTTCTACTTTCTCTCCTTCAAAAACCTCCCGCAAACAACTCTGCATCAACATCTCACTATGTTCTTGGCTTTGTTGTACTTCTTGCTCTAAAGCATCACATAAACCCATCAACCCATTTACTTTTTCTACGATGGCTTTTTGTTCTTCTAGTGGTGGAAACGGAAAACAAATACCTTTTATATTTGCTTGTGAAATGTTTACCTGACTAGAGGCCATACCAATCATTTTATTAAGTAATAGTTTCCTTATTGATGCACTATTTAAAGTCAAAACAATAAAGTCAGGGAACAATGATTCTTCAATATATTTTAATCGTATTGTCTTATCGGATAAAATTAAATTAAATTGAAGTCGGTCAACTTTACATGCTATACCTGTTCTGTTTATTGGACCTGCTCTTGTTATTAAAATATCCCCAACTTGTACTATTTGTTTTGGGTTGATTTCATAATTTGTGGGCAATACCTTATTTGCGTTTTCAATAAACTTATTTTGTTGTACAGCAGTAGTTGTGAGAACTCCCCATTCCTCATTTATAACCGGTCTTTTCTCACAATTGGGACTTTTACCAGAATCTGAATATAATAATGTATGACCTAACCTACACCAAACCCAACCCTCAGGTAAATCATAAGGAATTTCTTCTTTTGTGATTTTAGGTAAGGCTTTTTCCTTTTTTATTTTTTTGTCTTTGATTAATTGTGCTTTCTCTTCTTGGATGCGTTTTAGAAGATTACTAGCATGGTGAGATCCTTCGCTTTGCTCTGGATGACAAGAACGCCAATCTGCTGTTAGTTTTCCTTGCACAGCCAATTGTAAAACCGTTTCTCTTAACTTTTTAATGTTAGTGGTTTCATTAAAGAAACTTTTAAAATGGTCTTGTAAAAAAGTCCATTCTTGGTTAGCTTTATTTGTGGTGAGTTGATTTAAAGCAGATGTTACAAAATCTTCTTTTAAACCAATACGTTCCACCGTTAATTGCTCTAATTGCTCTACTTCTTTAAAAAGGGTTTTTACTACTTTTACGATTACTTTTTGTTCTTCTAGTGGCGGAATAGGAATTGGTGCATTCAATAAATTTTTATCATTTATTGCAGGATAGGCAACTCCTTTACTAAAAGTATCAACGTAGTCAACAAAATAAAAAGACCGTAATAAATGGTATAAATAAAATGGTGAGCAACCTAAAATTGGATTTAATATTGAAAATGCTGTACTTGCAATGGCTTCGTTCTCAAAATCCCTATCTACACAAGCAATATTTAAAAGATATGGCCTAACGGTTGAGTATATTACACACCCTTTTTGTACAATTTTTCTAGCTCTTGAAGGCGCTTCATCAGGATTTAAAATATTTAAATCACTCTTAATAATTCCCAATTGATTATCTATAGAAGCAACATCAATATATTCAAAATTTCTATCGGGTGTTTTTTGCCCAAAATTGTGTGTATAAATTCCAAGCCTTGTAAACATCCAACTTTCAGGTACTCTATAAGGAATTTCTTCTTCAATTAATTTAGGTAGTACTTTTTCTTTTTTTATCTTTTTATCCTTAACAAGCTGCTCCTTCTCTTTTTGTATTCTTTTTAATAATTCCGAAGCAGGTTCAACATCAGGATTTTCCGCTCTCCAATTCGCTGTCAGTTTTCCTTGTATTGCCAATTGCAAAATCAAGCCTTTTAATTCTTGGGCATTTTTAGGTCTAACCGTAAGTTCTTTAAAATGTTGTAGTAGTTTCATATATAATTATGAGATTGCTTCTATTGATGAGATTGCCACGTCGTGCCTCCTCGCAATGACAGTCTATTTTAAAGCTTCTGTTAATACGTTAATAATTTCATCTTGTATGGTAGAAATTTTTTGTTCGGTGGTTCTAAATTTTTCTAATAAGACTTCTGGGCTTGCTAAAGTATCTATCTCTTGGTGTGGGTTTTTAATATCTAAATTATAACCTCTTTTTTTAATGTCTTCTATAGAGACTTTCCAAGCTTGTGTGTTTTCTTCGCGATTGTTCCACCATGCTTTTTCAATATCGAATTCCTTGATATTGATAGGATTTCCTTTATTGTAACTTTTTACACCCTCTGGATATGGATGTTCGTAATACCAAATTTCTTTAGTGGGTGTTCCTTTTTCAAAAAATAGTAAATTAGTTTTAATACTAGTGTAAGGGTTAAACACACCATTTGGCAAACGCACAATAGTATGTAGGTTACATTTGTCTAATAATTCTTCTTTTAGGCGTGTTTTCATACCTTCGCCAAACAACGTTCCATCTGGTAATACAATAGCACAACGTCCTTTGTCTTTTAAAAGCTTAATGATTAAGGCTAGGAATAAATCGGCAGTTTCTTTGGTTCTAAACTTTTTAGGAAAATTGGTTTCGGTACCATCTTCTTCTACGCCTCCAAAAGGTGGATTAGATAGGATGATATCCAATTTATCTTTTGCGCCCCAATCGGCATAGGGCTTGCCTAGTAAATTATCTCTACGCACTACAGGTAAATCGAAACCGTGTAGCATTAAATTAGTGGTACACAGTAAATGTGGCAATGGTTTTTTTTCTACACCACGAATGGAGGTTTGTAAAATATCTCTATCTTTTGGTGTTTTTACTTGACTGCGTACGCCATCAATAGTACAAGTTAAAAACCCACCTGTTCCACAAGCAGGATCTAGTACGGTTTCCCCTAACTGTGGTTTAATCATATCTACCATAAACTGTGTTACGGCTCTTGGTGTGTAATACTCACCTGAAGAACCTGCAGATTGTAGGTCTTTTAAAATGGTTTCGTATATATCATTAAACACATGACGTTCAGAAGTGCTATTAAAATCGATCTCGTTAATTACGTTTATGACTTGACGGAAGAGTGTTCCGTTTTTCATAAAGTTATAGGTATCATCAAATACCGAACGTATAATTTTTGCTTGAGGACTTATAGTAATATCCAACTCTTTTAATGCTGGAAATAACTCCGTTTCTATAAACTCCATTAAAGCATCACCTGTTAAGCCTTCATCATCTGCTGCCCAGTTTTGCCATTTTAAGTGTTCAGGGATTGGGCTTTCGTAATTGTCTATGGTGATTTCCCATTCTTCTTCTTTGTCGGCAAATATTTTCATAAAAAGCATCCAGACCATTTGCGAAATTCGTTGCGCATCGCCATCTACTCCTGTGTCTTTACGCATGATATCGCGTATGCCTTTTATGTTGGTTGTTATGTTACTCATTTTTGTTTTTTAGATAACTTATGATTCTATATTCTCTTCAATTAATTCTTCTTCAGGTTTTGAAAATTCACCAACCTTTACTTTTTCATATATTTTAGGCATAATTGATTTTGCACGTTCTGCGATAAATGTTTCAAAATCATTATTCTTCACTGCTTTAATAGCTTCAACTGAAATAAAGTGACTTTCTAAATCTGATTTTATATTCGGATTCTTGGAAATATAATCAGCAATATATTCAGATGGTAATTTATTAGAAATTTCACGATTTAATCTTCCAGATATTAGTGCAAAATTAAGTAGTGAATTGATTCCTTTAGCTGTTGTACCGAATTTATCTTTTAAAGAATACGGGAAGAAATGGTGATTCTCTTTACCATTAGATTTTGCAATATTAGATTTATCTAACATCACGGGAATACTGTTATCAAAATCTTTAGGGTTTTTTAGAGCCATCAAACAAACCACTCCGTTTTTGATGACAGATTTAGTTTGCATATTAACTTTAGCAAGTTCTTTTAAGGTTAATGAAACACCAAAAACATTTTCTTGCAGTTGCTCTTTGATTAATTTAGTTATCCAGTCTGCGTCGTCTTTCATTTTAGTTAAACTAGAGCTAGAAAAACGTGCAGAAAAGGTAGCTGTCCAAAACCAATTCTCTATAAACTTAAAGTGGCTGGCTGCAATACTTTTCTTTTTAGATTTATAAAAATAATACTGTAAAATTGGAAGAAAAGCATTGTAAGGTAAATAACTAATAAAACGAACTCCAAATATTTTTACAAAATCTAAAGTTAATCGAATACTCTCAGCTGTTTTATCCCAATATTCATCACATATTGCGGCTGTTAGGTTTAATTGATTTTTGTTTTTACAATCTCCAAAAGCATTTAATGATAAGGATTGAATAAATACTTCATTTTCTACACCTCCAAAAGCTTTGACATTTGTTTCATTATTAAATATTTTAATCTTATCTCTTAAATCGAAATCTGGAGACCAAGCACTAGCGTGAACTAAATCGAATAATGACAATCTTTTACCTCCTTGATTTATTCTTTCAAAAATGGTAACAACTTCATCAAGCTCCATTTTTAAAGTCTTAATTATACTAATAGGATAATCTGAAAATACCTGTTGGCAATTACTCCAATTTTCATGAAGTTTTGTGTTGTTATCATTATCATATAAGACATACTTAGTTAATACTTTGCCATATTCTGATGTGTCAAAAAGCTTCCAAGCAGGAATATTATGATTTTCATTTTTAAGACGAGGAATATGAAACATCTGCTTTTCCACATTATAACAAATTGAAGAAAAATCTGTTTTCCCTATAGTTTTCCCTTTTAAAGCAACATAAAGAGAGGTAATACGTTGTTGTCCATCTAAAATAAAACTAAAATAATTTGATTCTGGATTTTCAGGCAAATTCAAATCTTTAATCTCACGACAAAAGTTTTTATATTCTTTACCAGCTTCCCAAATAAAAAATGAACCAATAGGATATTGACTTTGTATACTATTAAGTAATTTCACTATTTTACTTCTTTCCCAAACATAGCCACGTTGAAATCTTGGGATTTTCATATTACCATTTTCTAATTGGTTGAAAACTTTTTGAAGATTCCAGTTATTGATAATTTCAATTCTTTGTTCCATTAGGCAATATTATATATTTCGTTTTCTAATTCTTTAACTGCTTCTTCAAAATCTTTACGTTTACCAAAAGCTCTCACCAATTCTACAGGCGAGCCCATTTCATTTAAAGGTTTCACTTTAAGTACAGAACCTTGTTCTATACTCACAATACCTTCCTTTTCATATTTATCTAATAAGCTATTTAAAACCTTTTGTGCGGTTTCGCTGTACTTCGTAAAATAGTTACGTTTGCGTACGTTGTTGGCTCGTTCTTGTCGCGTTAAAGCAGGTTGATCGAAGGCAATGTGGCAGATTAAATCGAAATCGTCTAAATCTTTTCCTACCTCTTCACGCAAGGCTTCAAGAAGAACTCCATGTTCTGCAAGCTCTTTTATTAATTCCTCTTTCTTTTCAGACTCATTCCATCGTTGAATAAAATCGTCTAAGGAGGCAAACTCTTTCGTAATATTTTTTCTTGAATAATCTTTTAAGGACTCTGTAATTAGCTTTCCGTCTTTTCCGTAATACTGAACACGTTCATTAACCACCGATACAGGTATTTGGTTGACGTAGAATTTTTTCACTTCATGTTCCCCTCCATCGATATTAATATCAGGTGGCGTTGGTGGAAATAGATCTGGATTATTGGGTTCTCCACTATCTGGTAGTGTTGGTTCAATAGTATCTGGTGGTACCACTGAACCACCTGGTTCTGGTTCATAAATTTGAACAGGGTCACCATCAAAATCAGGTCTTGCGAATATGTTGGTGGCTTTTCTAAAATCCATAATCGTAAAATAGACTTTACCTTCCGCTTCACGTATTCGTGTACCTCTACCTATTATTTGTTTGAATTCAGTCACAGACTGTATATTAGATTCCAAAACAATCACTTTAACCATTTTGGTATCAATACCAGTGGTTAACATTTTAGAAGTAGTAGCTATAACAGGAAAGCGTTCTTCTACATCTGTAAAATTATCTAATTCTTGCTTTCCTACTTCATCATCACCAGTAATTTTCACGCAGTAATTCCAGTGTTTTGCAACTAAATCGGCATTCTCATTTATTAATGCTTGTCGCATTCTATTTGCATGGTCTATATCTACACAAAACACAATTGTTTTTGCGAAACGGTCTGTTGCTTTTAGATACTCTGTAATTTTTTTCGCAATTAATTCTGTGCGTTCGTCTATAGCTAACGTTCTATCGTAATCTTTTAAATTATAAATACGGTCTTTTACTTCATTTCCATACTTATCAATTAAGCCAGCTGTTGGTCTCCAGCCTTCATCTACATTTGTTGTAATTCGCACCACTTTATAAGGCGCTAAAAAGCCATCATCAATTCCCTGTTTTAAGGAATAAGTATATACTGGCTCACCAAAATACTCCATATTAGAAACGTCTTTAGTTTCTTTAGGCGTTGCTGTAAGTCCTATATGTGTTGCAGAACTAAAATAAGTCAATACGTCTCTCCAAGCAGAAGCTTCAGACGCACTACCTCTATGACATTCGTCAATAACTATTAAATCGAAAAAATCTGGACTAAATTCTTTGTAAGCATTTTTATCTTCATCATTAGAAGTCAAACCTTGATATAAAGCGAAGTATATTTGATAGGATTTATCAATCTTTCGGTTTTTAATAATGTGCATGATATCATTCCCGAAAGGCGAGAAATCACCATTTTTTGTTTGCGTTAATAAGGCATTTCTATCTGCTAAAAATAAAATTCGCTTTTTAACTCCTGTTTTCCAAAGGCGCCAAATAATATTAAAAGCTGTGTAGGTTTTGCCTGTTCCGGTTGCCATTACCAAGATGATGCGTTGTTGCTCCTTTGCAATAGCTTCTAAAGTTCTATTAACGGCATTTTGCTGATAGTATCTAGGCTTCATACCGCTTTCATCAGCATAATAGTTTTTCCCTACTATTTCTTGAGCTTTTGGGGTTTCAATTTTTTTATGTTCTAAATATTTCTTCCACAAGGTTTCAGGTGAAGGAAAACTGTTTAATGTTAACTCTTCTTCTAAAGTTCCGTCTGTTCTTGTTTTATCATGAAATACAAAAGAATCACCATTGGAAGTGAATATAAATGGAACTTGCAGAATTTCAGAATATTCCAGAGCTTGTTGCATACCATGTCCAACAGGCTTTTTATTATCTTTTGCCTCAATAATAGCTATTGGAATATTAGATTTGTAATAGAGGATATAATCCGCACGTTTACTTTTTCCACGTGTGTATAAGTTCCCTTGAACAATGATTCGACCATCCGTAAATGAGACTTCTTCTCTAACTTGGGTTCTCATATTCCAGCCTGCTTTTTGAAGGGCTGGATTTATAAACTTACTGCAAATATCTCTTTCTGACAGGTCTTTTTTGTTCATAGATTCAACATGAAGTTTTAGTAAAAATAAATTTAATTAATTTTTTTACTATCATTTTACAAGAAGAGTTTAAAGATAGAAAAAGTAAATATATAAGCATTATATATTACTGAAATTTAAAAGTGTTATGTTTATCCTTTTATATCAATCACAGTCACATTTATACTTATAAATATATTTATGAAACCGTTCGCCATAACTGGTTCCTATAGCGTATAAACCATTATAAAAAGCATTCCAATTGGATAGCGGTATTCCACAGAATATATATTCTTTACCATATAAACTATATTCATTTGTCTTTATATTGGCTATTACAGCCAAATTACCATCCACCTCATAACATGCAACACTTTTTAACCATGAGGAATTTATTAACTGCATAGCGTTCACACTTCCTTTCTTTTTTCCTTCCTTTTTTACAAAAGTTAACAGCTCATTACATCTAACATCCTGAGAATATACATTCAAGGTGCAAAAAATAACCATTATAGAAATTACATAATTCTTAAAACTTGTATTCATAATACCAAATTTATATTCTTAAACTATTTTCTCATGTCTTCAACGAAACGAGCTGTAGCGTCTCTCATAAAGTCCTCTAATATATCCTTTTCTACAACTACATATCCTTCTCGTTCTTTCTCAATACGCTTCATTCGTTTTTTAAATGACTCATTTATCTCACACCCTAACCCTTCTGCACATGGTGCGTAATGGAATTTGTATGTTCCTGCAAATTCATTATTATCTATTAAAACAACCTTAAATTCCACAATAGCACCATATTGCTTGTATGGGTCTTTAAGGAGACCATTCCTTCCTTTATCCGTAAAATACTTATTCGTT
Source organism: Bizionia sp. M204 (assembly GCF_023205095.1). Classification (GTDB taxonomy): domain Bacteria; phylum Bacteroidota; class Bacteroidia; order Flavobacteriales; family Flavobacteriaceae; genus Algorimicrobium; species Algorimicrobium hallyeonense. The sequence goes on from NZ_CP046242.1 coordinate 1,453,438, forward strand.
TCATAAATAACCTCACTATCAAGTTTAATGAGTTCAATTATTAAATCCGTATCTGTTTTAGCCTTCAACTTTGCATAATCCACGGTGTTTTCATTATTAGAAATAACCTGATTAAATAAATTACGGTCTCTTACTATAAAACCTTGACTTAAAAACTCCTTCTCAATCGCACTGTATAGGCTACTGACATCATTTTCTTCTGTGGCTTGTCCGGTATTTGGTGTTCTTAAAACAATTTTGGGAGACGGATTGTTATTCAAAAATTCGGACAATCTTTCTGTTGTCGTAATTTCATCTCCTGCTGGATTGAACTTGATGTATTTAGGTGAACAACTTAAAACTAATAATAGTAGAGGTAATAAGGTATATTTTTTCATGTTATTTATAAATTGATTAGTATCATCAAACCTATAACAATCAACCAAATTTACCTTACGGGAACCCGTATTATAATATTAATTATAAGTTATCCTTCTAAATTTCAAAACCAAAACCACCTTCATTCCATCCATCACTTTGCAATCACTTTCAAAAGTAAGTCCTGATAATTTCCTGACCTTTATAGGTTTATACATCTCGGAAATAAGAATTAAAAGATTTACAATAAGTAAGCACCTAAATTCTTACACCCCACTCGCTTTCTTTTACAAGTTCCCAGGTAACACCAAGCATTTTATTTCTGCAAACTCATATAAATACCTATATATTTGCATTCTTATAATTAGGATTTCTAGGAAACCCTAAAAAAAACAAATTAACCAACTGACAATAGGTTAGAGATATAATGGATTTACGCTAACTATGTATAATCACGTTTTAAAAATTACTTTATTCCTAGTTTTGGCTGTTTCTCATATTGGCTTTTCGCAAATAGAGGAAAAAGACAAAAATGCAACCGATAGTGTTTATGAGAAGATTGAAAACTTTTCAGAAAAATCGAAATCAACAAAATTCCTACACAATCTTATTTTTAAAAATAAAACCAATCAAAACCGAAAAACCACGGTTCCTAAAAGATCCAATTTTCGTGATGTAGAAAATAAAATCGTTAGACATATTTATGTTGACAGTCACGATCCCTTCGGGTTTTCCTTTACCGACTCCACAGAAACCGCAAATAGTTGGCTGGAAAAAGCAGGGAATACAGTTCATTTAAAATCCAAAGATTTTGCCATTAGAAATTACTTGATGTTTGAAAAAAATCAACCTTTAGACAGTTTATTACTAATAGAATCAGAACGTTTATTGAGGTCTCAAGATTTTATTAGAGAAGTTGCCTTTAAGGTGGAGCATGTGGCAGGTAGTAGGGATTCTGTGGATGTGTATATAACAACTTTAGATTCTTGGAGTTTAATCCCTAGTGGCTCCATTTCCAGTTCCAAACTGAAAGTAAAATTACGAGAGGAAAATTTTCTAGGTTTTGGACATCAATTCAAAATGCGCTATGACACTAGATTTAGCGACAATAAATCGGCTTATGATGTGCGCTACGCGGTTTCAAACTTTAAAAACACCTATATCAATTCGGCTGCAGGTTATACCACAACTTTGGAGGGTGCTAAAAGTAAATATTTAAACATAGAACGTCCATTTTTCTCGGCCTATACCAAGTGGGCAGCAGGTGTTTATATAGACGAACAATTTGCACGAAAATGGTTACCAGATGCGAACATGGATTTAGGTGTTCAAGATTTAAAATACCAATCTCAAGATCTGTGGGCAGGCTATTCTTTCGATTTATTTAAGGGAAATACCGAACGCGAACGAACAACAAATATAATTACGTCATTCCGGTTTTTAAATCTCAATTACAGAGAACCCCCTTCCTTGGCCTATGATAGTATTCAATACTTTTCAAGTGAAACATTTTATTTAGGAAGCATTGGTATTTCCTCCAGACAGTTTGTGGACGATCGCTATCTATTCAGAGATGGTATTATAGAAAGTGTTCCTGTAGGTGATTATTTGGCTATTATTGCTGGAAATCAACGAAAAAACAGTCAGAACCGCTTGTATCTGGGGGCTAAAGTTGGACATGGCAATTATTACAATTGGGGCTACTTAAGTCTTAATATGGAATATGGGACTTTTTTTAATACATCTAAAAAAGAACAAACGGCCTACTCCTTTAGCGCCAATTATTTTACGAATTTAATATCCTTGGGGAGCACATGGAAAATGCGTCAATTTATTAAGTCGCAGGTATTAATTGGCAAAAACCGTTTAAATTCAGTCGGTGACCGCGTTACCATAGATGAATACAATGATTTTAGAAATTATTACGACGTAGAAAATGCCAATAACGAAAATATGGGAATACCGGGTTTTGATAGTGACCTGCTAGGAACCTCCAAGTTTTTAATAACACTCCAAACGCAATTTTATCCGCCTTGGGAACTTATGGGTTTCCGCGTTAATCCCTATTTAAATATTAAATCGGCTTTATTGGGTACTGAAAACACCAAGCTTATTTCTAGTAAACTGTATTCATCATTTTCGGCCGGTGTTATCCTGAAAAATGATTATCTCGTGTTTGAATCCATTCAATTATCCATATCCTTCTACCCCTCTATACCAACGGAGGGTAATTCTATTTTTACAACAAACGCCATTAGCGTGGACGATTTTAATCTTCCAGGGTTTGAATTGGGCAAACCAGCACCAATCTGGTATAATTAAAAATTAAGATGCCTAAAACACGGCTTCTTATTCAGCAATTAAAAGGCTTGTAAATGAAAAAAGCGCACAAAATTTGTGCGCTTAAAAAACTCCCCTGTTTTTATCTCAATAAATAGCAAAGCAAACATAAGGTGCTTTAGCTGTACTTCCTTACTGTTTTCCGTAATGGGTGGTAAATAATTAAATAAGCCCTAAATCTTTAACAATAGCCACTAAATGAATGGCGTTTTTGGCTTTAAATTGAATGCGGAGTTTATTAAGTCGTTTTTCAATGGAACTCAAACTACTAGGCGACATGCCTTTTGCCTTGTATTGCTGACTGATTTGCTCCTGGGATAAGCCTAAAGACAATTGCTTTAATAATAAAATATCATAATCATCAATTTCCAAATCAGACGTCTTACGCAAAGCTTGCGATACCACTTCTGATACATAGCGTTCGTTATGATAAACGGCCTGTATGGCTTCGTTTAACTCAATAAGTCCGCGTCTGCCCTTGCAAACATAGGCTTTCACTCCATAATCATTTATAAGGCGTTTTACGGTTTGAATCCTGTCTTCAATGGAATAAACAATAATTTTTAAATCGGGAAAACTAGTATGTAATGCTTTTATTAAGTCTTCTCCGGATGCATATTTTTGATCTCTATGATCTTTTTTAAATGATAAATCTGTTATCAATAAATCGTAAGGTTCATTATTTAAACGGGCACTTTGAATCCGTAAATAGGCATCGTCACAATATTGAACGGAGGTGACATCGGTTATTTTTAAGGTATCCAGAATGGTTAACATTCCTAAATTAATACTAATTAAATCGTCTGAAACTATAACTTTTTTAAACATCTTAAACGGTAATAAAAGCACTAAAGCCTTGGTTAATTTGAGACTTAAAAGTAATAGAACCATTTATAGTATTTATACGGTTTTCCGCATTTTGCAAACCATTTTGTTTTTCTATGTGACATCCAACACCATTATCCGAATAGTTAATATGTACTTTTGATCCAGTTTTAGTGAAGTCCAAAACAACCACTTTTGCAGCGCTATGCTTTTTCATATTGGTCATTAATTCTTGAATTACCCGATATATAGCTACTTTTTTATTTTCCGAAACGGCTTCCCAATTTATTTTTGAGATGCCCTTTATAATAATGTTCGTATCTGGGTTTTGATAATTGGATATTAAATCCTTTAGGAGGTCTTGATAATTATTTGAAACATCTATTTCGTGATATTCTCTAGAAATATCTCTGGTTTTTTCATAGACAGCTTCTAAATCATCTAAAATACCATCACGACTCATGGTAGATTGCTGCAATTTATTCATTAAATGATAGACATCATTAGCGACCTCATCATGTACTTTTTTTGAAATGCGCAGTTCGGTATTATAAACCTCCAATTGTTTTTGTTTTTTATGCCGATGCCGCGTTATTAAAAACCAAATAAAACCTAATATAATAATGAGAATGGCTGTGTATCCGTAAATTAATTTCAAGTTTTTCTCTTTTTCAGCTTGAAGCAAGTTTGCACTGGCTATTTTTTCCTGTTTAAATACATCGTATTTCTTGGAGGCATATTTTCCGTCGGTAAGCAAATTAGCCCGTTCTATACTATCCCGAATCTGTTTGTAAAATAGTACTTCTGGGTCCGTTTTTAAACCGATGACCAAATCCATACTTTCTGAAATAATAGTAGCGTTCTTCGTGTTTTCCGCCAAATGGTAGGCTTTTCGTGCATGTTGTTTGGCTTGACTGGTATCGCCAATTTCCATATAATAATTTGAAAGATCCATATAACTTCCAATAACCTCATAGGTCTTCCCTAATTGTTGTCGGATTTGACGTGCTTGATTAAAATAAGAAACGGCATCTGGATGCCGAAGTTTTCCTTTTACCATAGCGTAGTTGTGTAGAATGCGCGCTTTCTCTGCGGAATCTCGAACGTGTACTAATGCTTTTTTGAGGCTTTCAAATTCGGTAAATGCTTGGTCCCACTGCCCCGATTTTATAAGCGCAAAACCCATATTATTTTTAAGTTTAATTTGCTGGAATTGCACTGTATCCAAGTCAAGCGCGCGTTGATAATAGCTAATGGCTTTATCATAATCTAATAATTGACGATAAATTTTACCGAGCTGGTTGTAAATTCCAATACGACTTTCAGTGGTCGCCGAATCTACTGGCATATTATCCAATAAGCTTAAAGCTTCAATAGCCGTTTCTTCGCTGTCATAATAGAAACCTAACTTATTTTGAATAATTGCTATTAGTCGCAAATTGTAAATAGCGTGAACAAGATTAGACTTTTTCAAATTTTGCTCTTTCAGCCTATTGTAAAACGCAAAGGCCTGTATTAAATCGGCCTTGTGTAATGGATTTTCAACCTTTTCTCTAAAATAAGCGGCGCTATCAACCGGTTTTTGTTGGTACGCATAGCTCGGTAAGACATTCAAAACGAGAAAGCCCAGCATAAAAAAGAAATAAAGTAATGGTCTGAAGGTCATGCAGTAGGTCTTACATCTAGGAGCTGTAAACAGGTAAAGATTTGAAATAACGCATCCATTACATTCCTAATTATTTTCATTTATAAGGCTATAAACTGTTTTGAAGAGATTCGTTTTTCCCGTTTTTAAAGTTTCCTGACAATTCACACTATAGTGATGGCATTTTATTCAAATGATTAATGCTTTCGTGTACAAAGGTCTCGCAGATTCGCTTAAACAACTTTTGTAATCCATGCCAACCTTTCGCCACACCCTTTTAAATAAGTACTATAGAAATCCAGTGGTTTCAACACACTAAATAAGGACGTACTAATCCACACGTGGTATAACTAGAAACGGAATGATGGAGTGATAGCCCATTTTTTTTATTACCGGTTCCTTAATTAATTTTTCAACAAAGCTATGCTCATAATTAATCATGGTAAGAATATTACTATTATTCTCCTTAATAAAACGGGTGATAGCTTGTTCTTTTTTTCTAGTCTTTGTAAGCCAGTTAAAATTAATATTATAATCCTTAAAGTACGTTTTTAGCATGTCCACATTTTCAAGCTGTTTGTCTTCAAGTTTGTCCTTTTTATTAATATGAACAATCTCAATTTTAGACCCATGTAAATCGGCAATTTCCTTGATAAACTTTAACTCTTCGCCATAAAAACGATTAAATTTTGTTGGAAAAACCATGTTATTTGGCGTTTCATATTCAAAATTACTTGGAATTAATAAGACCGGGCAACGTCTCATTCTATTCATTACGGTAACCGTATTACTACCATATAAAAATTCTTGAGCGCCTGTAGCACCTTTAGTACCCATAACAACTAATCGTATATTATGTTTTTTAACAGCAACTTCCATACAATCCAATACAGAACCTTCACTAAAAATTGTTTCAAAGGTATGATCGCGGTCTCTACTTTCCTGTTCTGCTCGATCTTTAAATGCTGCCAATTTTTCCTTTAATTTCTTTTGAACAGGCTCTATGGAACTTTGAGGAATATGTGTTCGTGCGCCCGAATTTAAAAACGTCCAGGCATGTGAAAAATAAAAAGTACAAGGCTCGCTAGCATATAGATTTAATGCATACAAAGCTGCACTCCAAGCATTGTCTGAAAAATCAGTAGGTAATAAAATGTGATGTCTCATAAGTAAATTTCATTAAGGGTTTTGTCGGTATTGTTAAAGCGACACCTTTTTTTATAGTGTGTAATTAATATTTGTTTTAACCTGGAATAACGAGAAATGGAATACTGGATTTAAAACCTATTTTTTTTATTATAGGTTCTTTCATAAAGCTATCAATAAAACTATGTGGATAGTTTATCATTACCAACATGTTGATATCAAATTTCTCAATAAAGTGGGTAATTCCACGTTCTTTACTACCTTCTGAAGGCATGGAATGAAAATTAGGCGAATAGTCTTTTAAAGCTACTTTTAATTGATCTAAGTTGTAATCCTGCGCTTCTGAAATATCATGAGCTTTGTTTATATGAACTATTTCAATTTTAGAATTGTACAGGGCTGCCATATCTTTTAATGGTTGTAATTCATCACCATAACTTCGACTAAAGTCGGTTGGGAAAGCAATTTTTTCTGGCTGTTTAAATTCATATTCATCGGGAATTGCTAAAACCGGACACTGTTTCACGCTTTGGATGATATGTACCGTATTACTTCCAAAAACAATTTCTTCCGCTTTTGTGGCGCCTTTTGTTCCCATGATAACCAAATCTATTTTCTGCTTTTTTATAATAGATTCCAATGAGTCTCTCAAATCATACGAACTTAAAATAGTTTCAAATTGGTGGTTCGCATTGGCATAGTGCTGTTCTGCCTTTTGTTTAACTTGTGCTAAACCGTTTTTGGCGTTTTCAGTAACAACACGCGTGAGTTTACTAGACATACTCGATCGCGTAGAACCTTTTATTATAGAGGAATGTAAAAAATAAAACGTACAAGGTACAGCCTCATACAGCTTAAAGGCATATAAAGCTGCAATCCAAGCATTATCAGAAAAATCAGTTGGTAATAGAATGTGTTTTCTCATAAAATATATTTTAAATTAATGGGATAAGTTAAAGCTTCTAGCGCGCTTTTCCTATGATAAAAATCATAAGTTTCAAGGAATAACCCAAAACGCGTTTTAAATTGAATCCCGGAAATGTATGAAGCAATAACGCGACAAGATGTTTTAAAATAAACTCAACCTTTTTAATAAAAGACTAAGATATCGATTTTATATACATCTGTCAATAGATACTAGGATTCTAATAGTTTAAAATGATTAAATAATGTGAAATTCGCTAGCAATACCCCGTTTAATTATCAACCAAATATAAGGTGTTTATGTCCATATTAACGACATAGTTTAGCTTTCATATAGCGTGCATTCATTTCGGCAATACTCCGGATGGAAATCTCCGCGGGACATTCTACTTCACATGCCGCCGTAAAGGTACAACTGCCAAAATTTTCTAATTCCATTTGGGCTGTCATATCCAACAACCGCTTATGGGCTTCCGGTTCACCTTGTGGAAGTTTATTTAAGTGGTTTATTTTTGCCGAGGTAAATAAGGCTGCAGATGCATTTTTACAAGTTGCCACACAAGCACCACAACCTATACAGGCGGCGACATCCATAGCGGCATCGGCCACATCTTTGGAAATGAGAATGGCATTAGCTTCGGCAGCTGTACCTGTTTTTGCTGTTATATAGGCGCCTTGTTCCACTATTCTATCGAAGGCCGTTCGGTTAACTACTAAATCCTTAATAACCGGAAAAGCAGCTGCGCGCCAGGGTTCTACAACAATGGTATCCCCATCTTTAAAGCTACGCATATGCAATTGGCAGGTTGTAATATGATCATGCGGTCCATGTGCTCTGCCATTAATAAACACGCCACATTGCCCACAAATACCTTCCCGACAATCGGACTCAAAAGCAATGACTTTTTCGTTTTTTAATACAAGGGTTTCATTCAGATAGTCCAAAGCTTCTAAAAAAGACATATCTCCGGATAATCCATCAACAATATATGCTTTTAAAGAGCCTTGAGCTCCCGAATGGTCTTGCCTCCATATGTTAAAGGTTATTTTCATCTGGTTATTATTTATAACTTCTTTCCGTTGGCTGAATATATTCAAATTCTAAAATTTCTTTATGCAGTTTAAAATCCGCTTCTTGATATTCCCAAACAGAAACGTAAGCATAATCCGCATCATTGCGCTTGGCTTCACCTTCTTCCGTTTGGTATTCTTCCCGAAAATGCGCACCACAGGATTCGTTTCGTTGAAGAGCATCGGTACACATCAACATGGCCAACTCCATAAAATCGGCTAAACGCAAGGCTTTTTCTAATTCAGGATTCATCTCATTTGCGCTTCCTGTAACTTTGACATCCTTCCAAAAGGCGGCTTTAATATGTTTTATTTGAGTAATGGCCTTTTCTAATCCCGCTTTATTCCGACTCATAGCACATTCTTGCCACATAACGTTTCCCAACTCGCGATGAAAATCATCGGAAGTGCGACTGCCATTTATATCTAAAAGTTTTTGAATTTGTTGTTTAACAGAGGCTTCTACTTTGGCGAATTCCGGATGTGTTATGCTGGGACGCTCTGCGTGTAATTCCCCTTCCAAATAATTAGTAATAGTATTCGGTAAAATAAAATATCCGTCTATACTGGTTTGAAGCAGGGAATTCGCCCCCAGTCTATTGGCACCATGATCGGAATAATTACATTCACCTATAGCGTATAAACCCGGAATGGTGGTCATTAATTCATAATCCACCCACAGTCCACCCATGGAAAAATGCGCTGCTGGCGAAATCTTCATCGGCTCATGATAGGCGTTTATTCCTGTTATTTTTTCATACATGGTAAACAAATTCCCATATTTATCGGTAATGGTGTCCTTTCCCATTTTGGCAATGGCATGCTTAAAATCTAAATACACGGCATTTTTCAATGGACCCACACCATGACCCGCATCTATACGTTCTTTTGCAGCGCGCGAAGCAATATCTCGAGGCGCCAAATTTCCAAAACTCGGGTAGCGCCTTTCTAGGTAATAATCGCGTTCTTCTTCGGGAATGTCTTGAGGTTTTCTAGAATCGTCTTTGTTTTTAGGTACCCAAATCCGACCATCATTACGGAGGGATTCAGACATTAAAGTCAGTTTTGATTGCGCCTTACTCGTTTGTGGTAAGGCGGTAGGATGAATTTGAGTAAAACTAGGTGCTGCAAAAAATGCACCGCGTTTATGAGCCTTCCAAATAGCACTGCCATTACACCCTATGGCCAACGTGGACAATCTGAAAACACGAGAATAACCACCTGTGGCTAGCACAACTGCATCAGCAGCAAATCGTTTAATAGCACCAGTTTCTAAATCCCGCGCAATAACACCTTTTGCTTTTCCATTAATAACAACAAGGTCCAAAACTTCATGCCGTGGTAGCATGTCCACTTTTTTAGCGCGAATCATTTTAGATAATTGTGAATAAGCCGCCAATACTAACTGCTGCCCTGTTTGTCCGCGCGCATAAAAGGTACGTTGAACTTGCACACCACCAAAACTTCTATTGGCCAAAACACCACCATATTCGCGTGCAAACGGAACACCCTGTTGCACAAAATGATCTATTAAAGGCGCTGATAATTCAGCCAACCGATAGGTGTTGGCTTCCCGCGACCTGAAATCGCCACCTTTTAGCGTATCATGAAACATACGCCAAACACTATCCCCATCATGTTGGTAATTTTTGGCTGCATTTATACCGCCTTGAGCCGCTATAGAATGTGCACGTCTTGCGGAGTCCTGATAACAAAAACATTGCACCTGATACCCAAGTTCTGCTAATGTAGCTGCTGCTCCAGCGCCTGATAATCCAGAACCCACAACCATAATATTGAGTTTCTTTCTATTGGCCGGATTAATTAAATGCGATTTGGCTTGATAGTTTTTCCACTTATCCTCTAGCCTACCTTCTGGAATTTTTGAATCTAATGTCATGTTCTAACTATTTGAAATAAACGATTATGGGTATAATCCCAAAACCAAGGCTCACAATAATGGCATAAATAAGTGCAATTTTAGCCAATACTTGAAGTCCTTTTTTATGATAAAAACCCAAGGTTTTAAAAGCGGATTGAAGGCCGTGGTGCAAATGAAATCCTAATGGAATCATTAAAATTATGTAGAAAAGCACGTAATAGATATTATGAAATAAGGCATAGGCAACTTCGTAAACATCTATATTTCCGGCCATATCGGTTTTTACCTCCGCACCTATTCCCAATTTAACGCGCGCCCAAAAATTAACGAGGTGAACACCAATAAAAATTAAAATGAGCACCCCTAAAACCCCCATATTTTGAGAAGCCCAACTACTGGTTTCGTTTTTATGATTAATGATATAGCGGTCACTTTTAGAACGCCGGTTTTTATAGGTGATGATGCCCGCATAAATAACATGAAAAATAATAGATAGATACAGTAAATAGGCGACAATCATAATAAGTGTACTCTCTCTTAAAGTGGTTGAATACGCATTGTATAGGCTTCTAGCTGTAGCTTCCGGAAATAGCAAGAGTATATTTGCCGACAAATGAACCATCAGAAAAATACAAAGAAATAATCCTGTTGTAGCAATGATACTTTTTTTAAAAAACAGACTCATGACGGGTTGATTTATCTAAGATTAAAGACCTAAAAAATTACCTAATTAAAATCGTCACTAAAAATAGGGTTTCAATTTGAATAGAAAAAGCATAACAGGAATTAAAAGATATAATAAGGAATGACCTCATAGCGTTTACCAAACAATACAGCTTATTTTCTAGAATATTTCAATAGGAAAACGCAATTATTCATTTGGGTCAAGATTAGCATCTAATCCGTTTAAAAAAATAATCAAAATCGGGTAACTTGTGTTTACAGAATTCATTTAGGAAGTCACGGCGAAAAAGACGCCATTTTAATTTAGTATGATCTATGCGTCTGGATACAATTCCTAAAAATGAAAATCACACATTTTATTTTGGAAGGCAGTGAATTTAGATTCCAAAACGATTTTACAATTATGAGTTATACGAACATGGCTATAAAACCCATTATATTTTTAATATTATTTATGACAACGACGAACAAGTACGCACAACAAACCATTCCTAAATCTATAGAAAAAGAAGCCAAAGCGGCTTTGGATTTTTATCCAACCTTACGCGATGTTGGCATTGAAATTAAGTTTAAAAAAAATATAAAAAAATCCACCATGCAGGCACAGCCTAAATTTGGCAGTTTTTTTAAGCCGAGAGAATATCGCGACTATGTGATTTTAATCAGTGAACGATTTAAAATTTCGGATAAAGAGTTTTCCACTAAAGATATTCCATCGGATATTTTAATAGGCTGGATAGGTCATGAGCTCGGTCATATAATGGATTATCAAGACCGTAGTAATCTGAATCTTATTTGGTTTGGTGTTAAGTACCTGCTTTCCGAAAACCACATTATTGAGGCCGAACGTGCTGCGGATACCTTTGCCGTTGCTCACGGTATGGAATCCTATATTCTAAAAACAAAAGATTTTATTTTGAATAATGCCGATATTACACCTTCCTATAAATTACGTATCGAAAAATTTTATCTTTCACCTGAAGAAATCATGGAGATTGTTAACAAACGGGATGGCGTGGTTCCTGAAGATGCTACTTCTGTGAACTAACAAAGGCCTCCCAATCCTGAAATTTATCTTCTTTCATAACCCGTTCCATTTTTACTTGGCCTCCTTTTTTCTTGTTGGCCGCACTCCATTCATGAAAAATAGCTGGTGGGATGATTTGCACTTTTACACCTTTCAAGGCTTTTCCTCGCGCCACCTTATAATTCTTATTGGCCGCCTTTAAAAAACCATCTAAAGCTTCGGCTACATCATCTGAATTCAATGAATCTTCACTCCCAACATACCAACTATGATAAAATTCATCATCAGCGCCACGTTGTGCACAAATAGTATATTCAGGGATTTTTGTATTGAATTTTTGCTCTAATTGCTGCATGGCATCATCCATTTTATTCACGGATAATTGGGACCCCACCGTATTTAGAAAAAATTTGGTTCGTCCTGTTATTTTTATTTCGGCGCGCTCGACGTTTGTAAATTCAACCGTATCACCAATTTCGTAACGCCAAGCACCACTTACGGTACTAATTATTAATACATAATCTTGGTTGGTTTGCACATCTTCTAAAGTTAGAGAAGGCGCCTTTGGAACCAAAGAGCCATCTTCATTAATATATTCTGGTTTCATAGGAACAAACTCAAAATAGATTCCATTATCAGTCACCAATTGCATAGCATCGGTTTCTGGTCTGGCTTGAAATGCCATAAAACCTTCAGACGCTAAATAGGTGTCAATCACCGTAATTGGCCGTCCCATTAAGGCATTAAAACTTTTTTCATACGGGCTAAAAGCCACACCTCCAGACGTGTAAACTTGCAGATTTGGCCATATTTCGTGAATATGCTTTAAGTTATGTTGCGCAATCACTTTTTCCAACATGAGTTCTATCCAAGATGGAATGCCACTAATGGCGCCAATGTCCCAATTTTTAGCATTGTCGGCTATTCGCTGCACGCGCTCATCCCAATCTTCAATTTTGGCAATATCTTCCCCTGGCTTATAATAACCACGAAACCAAAACGGAATATTACTGGCTGTAATACCACTGATTTCGCCTTCTAAATGCTCTTTGTTTTCTTGTAAATCTGTAGAACTCCCCAGCATCATGATTTCCTTTTCGAAAAAATCGGCTTCAAAATCAAAATTACTTAAAGCAAATACTTGATTGATCCCTGCTTGTTTTATAGCATCTATCATATCATCCGTTACCGGAATACGCTTACTGCTTTTTCCTGTTGTGCCTGAACTTAATGCGAAATAATTCGGATGGCCAGGCCAGGTAATATGGTCTTCCCCATTTTGATAGCGATACCACCATTCTTTTTGAATTTTATTATAATCAAAATACGGAACTGTATCTGAAAAGGCGGTTGCCATATCTGCCGAATCTAAAATAGATTCAAACTTATAATGCTTTCCAAATTCTGTATTTTCCGCTTTGGTAAGCAAATTTTTCAACACCTCTTTTTGAGCTTCTACCGGATTCAATTCCGGCGTAAAGGTGTCTTTAATTTCTATAATACCTTTGATAATATTTCCGAGTATAGCCATGTGGTAAAGTTAATTTTTTTTGTTTTTATTTTCTAATCAAGTCCAAGCGTTTTTTGACTGTAAAAAATAAAAAGTGAACTGAAATTACTAAATATAAAAACTGAACAGGAAAATAAATTCTGTTCAGTTTTTGTTTATTGCCAATTAGAAATTAAACTTGTTAGTGTTTTAAAAATCTAAACGTATGTGTGCCAACCTCTGTTTGTAATTTTACAAGATATGTACCCGTTGCTAATTCGGAAACCTGCAATTCCAATTTAGATGCTGCCGTATTTTGAGCATAAACTTCCTGACCCAACATATTAAAAATGGTTACGCTTTGAATGGTAGATTTATAACTAATATTCAAATAGTCTTTTGTTGGAATCGGGTAAACAGAAAGCGCATTTACTTCAAACGTATCCGTACTTAAAGGCGTTATATTTAATGTAAAATCCAGTGCTTGGCCGTATCCAGGGTAAATGCCTTGACCGAATGCATCAAATTCAATTCCACAAGGATTTATTTCCGCTGGAGAGTCTGAATCGGTATATGTTTTAGTAAGTCTTATGCGTGTTTCACCTAAAACGGCATCAGTTGGCACCAAAACATACATACTGACGCTAACCCCGTCGGTTCCGTTGGTATTGATTAATGTTCCTATTTCGTATATTTCACCCGCATCATCTAAAATATCATTTTGGTTCCAATCTATAAATGCAACAATATCCGTATCAAAAGGACCATACGTGTTTCCAGCGACTTCCAAAGCATAGGTTTCGTTTAACGCTATATTAACCACTGTAGCTGTTTCGTCTATTAAAACAGTTGTGGCATCCGTATTAGCGATGTTAGTTCCTGCAAAATTTACGGATGAAATTTCTTCAACTATAACGTTATCTGCATCTGTAATTTCACAGTAAGGACTTGGAAACGGCAAAATAATTGGTGCTTCAACTAATACCGTAAAATCTAAAGCTTGCCCATATCCTGGATAAATACCTTGACCGAATGCATCAAACTCAATACCACAAGGATTAATTTGAGCAGGCGAATCAGAATCGGTATATGTTTTAGTAAGTCTAATTCGCGTTTCACCTAGAACAGCATCGGTTGGTATAACCATATCAAAAATTACGGATATCCCATCGGTTCCGTCCGTATTAGTCAGTGTTCCTATTTCAAATATCTCACCAGCGTCATCTAACACCTCATTTTGGTTCCAATCTATGAACGCAACAATATCCGTATCAAAAGGCCCATAGGTATTACCAGTTACTTCCATGGTGTATGTGTCTTCTTGCGTTACCGCTATAACCGTTGCAGTTTCGTTAATTAATACAGAAGCCACATCCGAATTTGTTATTGTCGTTCCGCCAAAATCCACGGATGCTATTTCTTCCACGATAACATCTGTAGCATCCGTGATTTCGCAATACGGGCTTGGAAACGTTTGCGCATGCATACCAAGGGATAGTAAAAAAAGCGCTAATGTAATTTTTTTCATAAGTTTTAAAATTTGATTTCAAACAAGTTAGTAAAATTAAACGTAATAGGATGACATACTAATTTTAACAAAATTTGTTAATGTTTTTATTTCTGTTTGAAAAACGAATAGTTTCGCAAATCCCATGATGAAAAAAAATCCATATTCTAATACGTTGTCAGGCATTTTTTTAATGCTTGCCATGTTATTCGCTTTAAGTCCGTGTTCGGCTAAAGAGACCTTTTTAGGAACGATGGACCTCGATTTTCAACGTCCTGCCCACAAAACAATTGCTTCTCATGTTTATGAAATCTGCCAACTAACAACAGTGGATGGATTTGAAGTTGTAAAAACCACTGAACTTCAAACTTTAAAATTAATAGCGACTAAACCTTCTATTAATTTTGCAGATTTATTACTTTATGTACAACTCCGAATTGGCATAAACTACAGTAAAAAAACATCGGGCCTTAGTCCACCACTCTACATATTATATCAATGTTTAAAATTAGATACTACAGCAACTTACGTTTAGTAGTCTCCTATTTTTTTAACATTTATATATATAATTTACATGAAACAATTTTCAAATCAGTCGTATAACACGGCTGGACTTTTTACATTAGCCATCCGCCTAGTTGTAGGATGGACCTACTTTTCAGCCTTTTGGCGTCGCGTAGCATTAGCAAATAAGTTAAACCCTGAAGAAGCGGGTTATATAGGCGAAAAATTCAATCATTTTCTTCCCAACGCATTAGGTATTAAACCCATAATTGAATATTTGGTATTAAACCCAGATGCTTTATGGTGGGCCATGGTTATTTTCACCATCGTAGAAGGTATTGTTGGTCTCCTAATTATGTTAGGGTTTTTCACGCGACTCATGAGTATTGGGGTTTTCTTTTTAGCCATGGGTATTTTGCTCGGTTCCGGATGGATTGGTACCACCTGCTTAGATGAATGGCAAATTGGTGTATTAGGAATTGCCTCCGGTTTCACCTTGTTTCTAAGTGGTAGTGGCCATTATTCGTTAGATAAATTACTCATGGACAAAAGTTATGCCTTTACAGGAACCAAATGGTTTGGCTTTTTAGGTTCAGGCATTTTACCGCTTAAAAATTTAAAACCGATTGTTTTGTTCGGTTCTTTAGCCATTTTTTCATTAACACTGTTTACCAATCAGTATTTTCATGGCGGTGTTTTTGGAACGCTTCATAATAAATCCATCAAACCAAAATTAGAATTAAGCCAAGCATCTTTTTCTAATAACACTTTAGAATTTCAAGTATATCGTGTGGAAGGTGTGGATGTGTATGGTTCCTTTTTAATAGGTTTGGAATTAATGGATTCCCATGGTAAAACAATCCTGTCTTTAAATGGAACTGATTTATCACGATTCCCTGCAGAGCAGATTAATAATCATTATGTAGCGAAAATAAAACCGGGAGTACATAGTTTAATTATTCCATTGGGAGCAAAAGCGGATATCTCAATTCCTTTAAACGAAACGGGTAACAACCCGAATGGCAGACATGTTTTAAAGCTAACCGATATTAGTGGATTAACTTGGGAAATTAATGTGAATTAAAACGCTTGATTTATATTTAACCTAAAAAGCATCCCGAAAGATAATTTATCTCTCGGGACGCTTTTTTTTTAAGAAGAAATATTAATAATAAATTACGTGTGATACATAAATTTCAGATTTAATCAACCACCTAAAATGCAAAATGCATTTCGTCGGATTTATTATAACGTTACTCGACAGAAACTTTTCTACACATCCATAATAATTTACCAATTATAAGCTATTAATCAGAACCAACTGACAAACTGCACTTTACACTAAAAAGTGAGTCGTTTTCCACAAATTAATTAAATACAAAGAGTATATTAACCGTTTACCGAATAAATTTCTCGACCGCCTTTTCATAGGTTAATTTTGGGCTCCCTCAGTTTACATAATTAATAATAGCAGATTTAAGTAATTTCTAATCGTGTATTTATTTAAAACCGATTTTAAGAAGTTTCTGACTGTTTATTGTTAAAAAATTAACCGCTATTATGAAAAAAACTACTTTCTACTCGTTATTACTAATTGTTATTACTTTTAGTATTCAAGGTTTTTCTAAACCCATAAGTTCAGATTATTTTTCTGCAAATACTAATCAGGGTACTTTTTTCAGTAATCCGCTAAATGATTATGTGTCATTGCGACCGGATTTTGAAGAATCTTTCACTGAAAGTTCGGCAAGTCGTGCGATTACTTCCTGTCCAACAAATTTTTCAGTAAACGTAGATCCCGGCACTTGTGGTGCAGTTGTTACCTATACCATGCCTACAACAGATTTAAGTGGCGGATCAATGGTATTAACATCAGCTCTTGGAATTGGAGACACCTTTCCAGATGGTCCTACGACCGTAACCTATGAAGAACGCGATTCAGGAAATACGGCTACCGGACAAATTTGCAATTTTGTTGTCACCGTTTTAGATAATGAAGCCCCTGTTTTAACCCCAGCTATAGATAGAAATGTTAATTTAGATGCCAGTTGTGAAATCACCATCCCAAATGTCTTAGGAACAGCCACAGATAATTGTGATGTGGCTTCCATTACCCAAAACCCAATTGCTGGTTTCGTAATATCCGCGGTTCATAACCAGACCATTAATGTAACGGTTACAGCTACAGACGATTCTGGCAACACGGATGTTGAAACAGTTGTTTTGACAGCAATAGATGTGATTAATCCGATAACACCAACACTTGCCAATTTAACAGGCGAATGTTCTGTAACAGCTACAGCACCAACAACTACGGATGCTTGTTCGGGAACCATAACAGGAACAACCACTGACCCGTTAACGTTTAATACACAAGGAATTTATACTATTACTTGGAATTTTAATGACGGGAATGGCAACATTTCTACACAAACACAAAACGTAGTGATTGATGATGTGACTGCTCCAACTCCAGATGTTGCAACTCTTGCTAATGTAACAGCACAATGTGAAGTCACCAGTTTAACGCCTCCTACTGCTACCGATAATTGTGGTGGAACGGTAACAGTAACAAACGATGCTACACTGCCTATTACAACACAAGGAACAACCGTCGTAACTTGGACATACGATGATGGTAACGGAAACACATCAACACAAACACAAAACGTAGTGATTGATGATGTTACTGCTCCAACTCCAGATTTTGCAACTCTTGCTGATGTAATTGCTCAATGTTCAGTAACATCTTTAACCCCTCCTACTGCTACCGATAATTGTGGTGGAACTGTAACAGTAACAAACGATGCAACACTTCCTATTTCAACACAAGGAACAACCGTCGTAACTTGGACATACGATGATGGTAACGGAAACACATCAACACAAACACAAAACGTAGTGATTGATGATGTTACTGCTCCAACTCCAGATTTTGCAACTCTTGCTGATGTAATTGCTCAATGTTCAGTAACATCTTTAACCCCTCCTACTGCTACCGATAATTGTGGTGGAACTGTAACAGTAACAAACGATGCAACACTTCCTATTTCAACACAAGGAACAACCGTCGTAACTTGGACATACGATGATGGTAACGGAAACACATCAACACAAACCCAAAACGTAATTATTGATGATATAACGGCTCCTGTTGCTGATGCTGCTTCGCTTTCTGATGTAACAGCACAATGTGAAGTCACAACTTTAACACCTCCCACTGCTACCGATAATTGTGGTGGAACCGTAACAGTAACTAATGATGCAACACTTCCTATTACAACACAAGGAACAACGGTAGTAACCTGGACATACGATGATGGTAACGGAAACACATCAACACAAACACAAAACGTAGTGATTGATGATGTGACTGCTCCAACTCCAGATGCTGCAACTCTTGCTGATGTAACGTCTGAATGTGAAGTCACAACTTTAACAGCTCCAACAGCAACCGATAATTGTGGTGGAACCGTAACAGTAACAAACGATGCAACGCTGCCTATTACAACACAAGGCACAACGGTCGTAACCTGGACATACGATGATGGTAACGGAAACACATCAACACAAACACAAAACGTAGTGATTGATGATGTGACGGCTCCAACTCCAGATGTTGCAACTCTTGCTGATGTAACCGCACAATGTGAAGTCACAACTTTAACTGCTCCTACTGCTACTGATAACTGTGGTGGAACGGTAACTGTTACTAACGATGCAACGCTTCCTATTTCAACACAAGGAACAACGGTCGTAACCTGGACATACGATGATGGTAACGGAAACACATCAACACAAACACAAAACGTAGTGATTGATGATGTTACTGCTCCAACTCCAGATGTTGCAGCTCTTGCTGATGTAACCGCTCAATGTTCAGTAACAACATTAACATCTCCAACAGCAACCGATAATTGTGGTGGAACGGTAACAGTAACAAACGATGCAACGCTTCCTATTTCAACACAAGGCACAACCGTCGTAACTTGGACATACGATGATGGTAACGGAAACACATCAATACAAACACAAAACGTAGTGATTGATGATGTTACTGCTCCAACTCCAGATGTTGCAACTCTTGCTGATGTAACGGCTGAATGTGAAGTCACCAGTTTAACGCCTCCTACTGCTACCGATAATTGTGGTGGAACGGTAACAGTAACAAACGATGCAACGCTTCCTATTTCAACACAAGGATCAACGGTAGTAACCTGGACATACGATGATGTTAACGGAAACACATCAACACAAACACAAAACGTAGTGATTGATGATGTTACTGCTCCAACTCCAAATGTTGCAACTCTTGCTGATGTAACGGCTGAATGTGAAGTCACCAGTTTAACGCCTCCTACTGCTACCGATAATTGTGGTGGAACGGTAACAGTAACTAACGATGCAACACTGCCTATCTCAACACAAGGAACAACGGTCGTAACCTGGACATACGATGATAGTAACGGAAACACATCAACACAAACACAAAACGTAGTGATTGATGATGTGACTGCTCCAACTCCAGATGTTGCAACTCTTGCTGATGTAGCAGCTGAATGTGAAGTCACAACTTTAATCCCTCCAACAGCAACCGATAATTGTGGTGGAACGGTAACAGTAACAAACGATGCAATGCTGCCTATTTCAACGCAAGGAACAACCGTCGTAACTTGGACATACGATGATGGTAACGGAAACACATCAACACAAACACAAAATGTAGTGATTGATGATGTGACTGCTCCAACTCCAGATGTTGCAACTCTTGCTGATGTAATTGCTCAATGTTCAGTAACAACTTTAACTGCTCCAACAGCTACTGATAATTGTGGTGGAACCGTAACAGTAACTAATGATGCAACACTGCCTATTACAACACAAGGCACAACGGTCGTAACCTGGACGTATGCGGATGCCAATGGAAATGCATCTACCCAAACGCAAAATGTGGTTATTTTAGATACCACTGCTCCAAATGCAGTTTGTCAAAATTTTACAGTCACATTAGATGAGTTTGGTAATGCAACTATTTCAGAAACTGACATCGATAATGGTTCAACTGATAATTGTGGGATTCAATCAATTTCTTTAAATAATACTATTTTCGATTGTTCTAATTTAGGCGCCAATACGGTAATTTTAACCGTTAGAGATTTATCAGGAAATGTATCGACTTGTACCGCAACAGTGACGGTTTTAGATCCAGCTGCGAATGCGGATGTTCATATTATAAATACGACAACTAATAACGATTCCCCTATTGCAATCTGTGATGGTGAAATTATAACCTTTAATGCCAATACAACAACAGACAGTGGTGCATCACCTATATATAATTGGTTTATTGATGGCACTTCTTTTGGAACAAATAATCCAACCTTTACACCTTTCACACCGTTAACGATTGGAACACATACCATATATGTGGAAATGCAATCCAGCTTATCAGCTTGTATAGCACCAGTACCAAGTAATACCATTACCGTTACTGTAAATGCAGCACCAGCTGTAACATCCCCTACACAAATTTGTATGGGAAACACTGGAAATTTAACACCAAATTCAGGTGGTACTTGGACGAGTAATAATATAGGAATAGCCACAGTTACAAATGCAGGGGTTATTACGCCTGTTGCACCAGGAAATGTAAGCTTTACGTTTACGAGTAGCGCAACAACTTGTTCTAGCACCACGAATAATGTGACTATCAATGCGTTGCCTATAATCAGTAATTTACCAAGTAATAGTGATATTTGCGTGAATGAAACTCATACTCTATCACCTTCCTCCGGAGGAATATGGACCAGTAGCAATCCTGCTGTTGCAACTATTTCTAATGCAGGTGTTATTACTGGTGTAACACCTGGTAATGTTACTTTTACTTATACCAATACCGCTACGGGTTGTAGTATGACTTCTGCTTCTATTGAGGTATTGGATATTCCTGTGATTACTTCGGTTACGGCTTCAAACAATCCTGTTTGTGCTGGCGATGCAAGTATTTTAACGGCGAATGTTTTAGGAGCTGGTGGAAATAATGTAACGCTAGTGAACTATAATTTTAACTCTGGTAGTTCTTATTTAAATTCCTCTATAGTTGATGGGAATGAAGCAAGTGGAATTACGTCTAATATTAATGGAACTATAGACTTTAATAGACCAAATAATCAAGGTGAGCCTACAACACCAACAGCATTTACGCAAAACACAACTGCTGGAGGTGCTCTGCGTCAAATTGATGATTGGGAAGATGGTGGCGGATGGGGAGGTTCAGACGATGCTGGGAATTGGCGTTTCAACCTTGGTGGCACCAGTTTATCAACTTATCAAGATTTTAGAGTATATTTTCAAGCAAGTAGAGCCACAGGTTTGGGCGGATATAAAAATATTTTGATTGACTTTAGATCTCCTAATATTAATGGAGGTAATTGGGTAAATGGTCACCGCACACTACCGCTTCCAGAAGGAAATAGCAACTGGGTTGATATTAATTTCCCTTTACCGGCTGGAGTTAATAATCCAAATAATTTAGAAATACGTTTGAGGGTAAATGATGCTTCCACTTTTAATTATATATGTGGATGGGGAGGTTGTATCACTTGGGCTGAAAGAGAACCTCATGTGCTGATAGATAATTTTCAAGTTCAGGCAACTACTTCAGGCAGTAATTTTGAATATGCTTGGATTGCAAATACGGGTGCCAATGCAGGATTACCAGCTGGAGCGGGAACGGCGTCATCCACAAATAATGAAATTACGGTAAATCCGCAGGTAAATACAATTTATACAGTAATTGTAACGAATAGTGATGGTTGTCCAGCAACGCAAACAGTACCTGTTGATGTTTTTGCAGTACCTAGTTTAAGCGTTTTGGCAGATTATTGCCCAGCACCACCAAATAACAACTCCGTCCAACTAGTTGCAGATGGTTTAGGTTTTGTGAGTTATGAATGGAATACTGGGGAAACCACGCCATCCATATTTGTTGACATAGCAGGTACCTATCAAGTAATAGGTACTACAATTAACGGCTGTACCGTATCCGCAACAATAAATGTTGCTACTGAATTAGTCGTAAATGGAGACTTCCAACAAGGCAATATTGGTTTTACGTCTGATTATACATATCATGCAGATGCTGCAGGAAATAATGAATTAGTAGATGATACTGGAACTAATGGATATTCAATTACAACAAATGGTCAAAATGTGCATCCTAATTTTTGGGGATTTGATAATACCACAGGGACTGGCAATTTTATGGCGGTGAATGGTCATGGCAGCGGATTAATAGTATGGCAACAAGCCAATGTAACTGTATTACCAAGCACTACTTATTACTTTTCCGCTTATGGAATGAGCCTAAACGATCAATGGAGATCATCAAGACGAGCAAGATTAACATTTAATGTGGGAGGAATTAATGTAGGGACAACACCTACCTTACCAAACCGTCCTGACAACAATAATCCTGGGTCAGATAATTGGACACGCTTTTATGGAACTTACACAACGGGACCGGCAGAGACGTCTGTGGATATAGAGATTAGAAATTTAAACAATTCCGCTAGTGGTAACGATTTTGGTATAGATGATATCTCATTTGCGACTCTATCAACTTTTATCAGATTAACAACACCAGCAGGAACTGATAATCAAACCGTTTGTCAAGATTCGCCGATAACAGATATTACCTATGATATTGGAGGCGGATTAACCCCTCCAAACATTACAGGTTTACCTGCTGGTTTAACCACTAACTTTGATGGTTTAGAGTATACAATAGCTGGAACACCAACTGCATTCGGAACTTTTAATTACACCATTACCACAACTTCCAGTTGTGATATCAAATCAGCATCAGGAACTATTGTAGTCAACGAAGCACCAATAGCAACCATCAATACAGCACCAACAACTATTTGTCAATCGGCCAATTCCATAACCTTGGATGCCAGTTTATCCGGTAGCGCAGCTATTGGTAATCCTGGTTCGGGGTGGACGACTTCTGGAACAGGAACTTTTGATGATGCCTCTAGCCTAACACCAGTCTATACGTTTGGTTCTGGCGAAGCAGGCACCGTAACCTTGACTTTGACAACCAATACACCTGCTGGTCCTTGTAATGCAGCTACGACAGATGTTGATATTGAAATTACACCTTATATAGTAGCCAATGCTGGTTCCGATCAGTCCACAGTTAATTGTGCTACTTCAACGGTAACGCTTGCAGCCAATAATTCTACAGGACTATGGACAGCTTTACCTTCAACAGGTTATTTTTCTGATCCTTCGGCCTACAATTCTAGTTTTACAGGTGATAGTGGTGAAACATACACCTTGACATGGACTGCTACAAATACAGCACCTTGTTTAGACAATTCAGATTCTGTAATAGTTACAATTCCAAACTGTGCTGACAATATAATTTTTGATGGAACAGATGATAACATTAGTTTTACCAATAATTATGGTATGACTTCGGGTGCCTTTAGTATAGAAGCTTGGGTAAAACCTAATAATACATCAGGAACACAAACTATTATTTCTAAACGAAATAGCGCGAGTTTAACCTCGGGATACGATTTGAGTTTAGTGGGATCAACATTAAATTTTAGATGGAATGGAAATACCATGTTTGCAACACAAGCCATGGATAGACCTAAATGGTATCATGTAGCTATTACATTTAATGGTACTAATACATATACCATGTATATCGATGGTTTTGAAATTCGAAACAATACTTCAGGAACCTCACCACTTCCAAATTCCAATAAGACTTTAATTGGAGCCATGGATACAACGAATAATTCACCAATCAATCACTTTGGTGGCGGTATTGATGAAGTTCGTATTTGGAATAGAGCAATTTCTCAAACACAAATTCGCGAAATGATGAATCAAGAAATTCAAGCCAATGGTGCTGCTGTTTCTGGTGTTGTTGTTCCTACTAATATTAGTGGTGGATTGCAATGGAGTAACTTAATAGGTTACTACCAAATGAAAGATGGTTCGCAAGCATCTGTTGCTGGAGGCGAAATTGAAAATATTGCAACTAACATAATGGATGGTAACTTGAATAGCATGACAACAGACCAAATTGAAACTGCACCAATACCTTATATTTCGGATGGAAATGGTTCATGGGACACGCAAGCCACTTGGCTAAACGGTTCGGTGCAACAAATACCAAATTCAACAGTAAATAGTATCAATGGTCAACCTCAAACTTGGAATATTGTGAGAACAGGACATAATGTAAACTCACCAAATAGAAATCTAACCGTTTTGGGTCTTTTAGTAGATGAAAATATATTAACCATTCGGAATTCTAATCCAACAGATGGACAAAGCTTAAGAGTGACCAATTATTTAAGAATTGGTGATTTAAATGGTGCTAACAATATGGCTATACTTGATCTTGAAGGTGAATCGCAACTATTGCAAAACACGAACAGTATTGTAGATTATACTGCTGATGGTGTTTTAAATCGTGATCAGCAAGGAACCTCTAACCGTTTTAATTATAATTATTGGGGAAGCCCAGTAAGTACGGATGGTGTTTTAGGAGCTAGAACCTATACTTTAAGTGGAATTATATCTAATGCCGGATGGACATCTGGAAATAATGGTTCTTTAAGTCCTTTAACCTTGAGCAGTAGATGGATTTATTCTTTTTCTGAAGGTCTGCAAGACACGTATTCTGAATGGGAATATAAAGGTAATGCTGGTGATTTTGAAGTTGGGTTAGGATTTACAATGAAAGGACCAGGACCCGCATCTCCTGTAGACACTCAAAACTATATCTTTAGAGGACAACCAAATAATGGAACTATAACGGCTAAAGTTTCATCAACTAGTGGAATTAATCAAACATTAGTTGGAAATCCTTATGCTTCTGCTATTGATGCGGATATGTTTATTAGGGATAATATACCTGGAGGAAATGCAGGCACTTCTGGTAGTATTGATGGGTCTTTATATTTCTGGAAACAATCCACCACAAATAATTCACACATTACAGCTAACTATCAAGGTGGTTATGCTACTTATAATTTATCAGGAGGTAATCCAGCCGTTTCATCACCAGGTATTAATGGTGTTGGCGATGCTAATTTAGCTATTCCAAAACGATACATACCTGTAGCACAAGGTTTCTTTGTTACGGCCGCGGCCAGTAGTGATCAAGTGACCAATGATGTGGTATTTAAAAACAGCCAACGTATTTTCATTAAGGAGTCTTCTGGTAATTCAGAATTCTTTAGAGGTACTATTAATAGCGAAATAAACCGGGAAAACGAAGAAGTAACAAATGACATTCAACGCATTCGTGTACAGTTTACAACTCCGGAAAATGCTATTCGTCCTTTATTGTTAGCGTTTACACCTGATAATTTAGCAAGTGAAGGTTTTGACTACGGTTACGATGCCTTAAACACAGACGACAATCCTAGCGACATGTCTTTCCAAATTGAAGAAGGGAAATACATCATACAAGGTGTGGGTGAATTTAATGCTGAAAATATGTATCCTGTAACCATTGATATGGGTATGACAGGTAATGCAGAAATAGCACTTACCGATTTAGAGAATTTTGACGCAGATCCTGACGTATTTGTTTATGATGCGCTATTAGGAACTTATACACGTATCAATGTAACGCCATACCAAACAAATCTGGATGCTGGAACACATGAAGGGCGTTTCTATATTGTATTCCAAGAGGATAATGTATTAAGTACAGAGACAGATGAGTTTCCTCATGTTATTGTAAACTACTTGAATAGTACTAATCAAATTTACATTAAGGTGCCTTATAGTATGGACATCAAACAAGTGTACTTGGTTAATATGTTAGGACAAACCATTAAGTCTTGGAATAGTACTAATGCACCACTATCTCAAGAATGCAAAATACCTGTAAGACAGTTATCGGAAGGCAACTACATTATTAAGGTGCAGACAACAGATAATCAAACCATCAATAAAAAGGTGATTGTCAAAATGCAATAAAACATAAATAACTTTTAATATTAACGACCTCCCAGAGAATTTTGAGAGGTCGTTTTTTTTTATTCCCCTATTTTACACTTTATAAAGTGTATAGCTGGTGCTTGGCTAGTGTATGGAAAGACCATGTCAACAGAAAATAACAAATACAGTGAAAATTGGGGATTCCAAAGAAAAATAGTAAAAATCACGAAAACGTTACAAAACAACATAATTCCATGAAATTCAAACCTAGAAACAGGAATCAAAAATGCATTTCAACGAATTTATTAGCTTTTCATGGATGTTTTTAAAAAATAATTCTATATTAGCCATCCCAAATCATATTAACATTCATTTAAACCCCAACGCAAATGAATACATTAACCTACTTATACACATGGGTGTTTTGCGCGCTATTTTTAGGCCTAACACCAGCAGCTGCCCATACCACAGAATCCACCGTAGCATTTAATCAACCCCAATTAGTCCGCATAGATTTTACCATGCCTAATGGCTATGTTAGGCATTTATTATTAGGTTTTACACCAGATAATGCCGCATCAGACGGAGTTGACTATGGCTATGATGCGTTAAATATGGACAACTATCCAGACGATTTAAACTGGATGATTAACAATGAACGCTATGTAATACAAGGCGTGGGAGCTTTTGATGATTCAAAACAATATCCTTTGGGCATGTTTTTGTCTAATGCTGGTAATGTAGCAATAGCTTTGGATAGATTGGAAAATTTTAATAACCCTATAGATGTCTATTTGTATGATGCCGTAAACAATACTCACACCCTTTTAAATGAATCCGATTTTCAGGATACAATTTCGGAAGGAACATATTTAGATCGCTTTTTTATAACCTTCAAAGATAATTCCGGTTCTTTAGACGAATTTGGTAACGTTGTATTGTCCATTGATGATACTCCTAATGATGAAAAGACTAGCATCACCTATGTACGGAACACCAAGGAATTACACGGGAAATCAAATCAAACTATTAGGCAAATAGAAATCTATAATATATTAGGAAAACGCATTGAAAATTTTCAAAATATAAATAGTAAGCATATTAGACTACCACTCCATATATCAAAAGAGCGTTATGGTATTATTAAAATCCATACCCAAAATGGACATACCAGCAAAAAAGTTATTTTTTAATTGAACTTTTTAATTTTAAGTGTAAAACCAGTGAATCCTACTCACTGGTTTTTTTTTGTTTACAAGGGAAGTTGGTCAATAATTTGAAAATTAAGTAGTTAAAATCTTACTTATTAGATAAAAACATATCACATCAAATAAAAACTAACTTCTTGTTTTTTAGAAGTTTACAAAAGCTTGCGTTAAAAACACATACTGTTTGTCGATTTTATATGCATTTCACGGATGTTTTTAAAAAAATAAAATATATATTAGCAGCATCAAAAAACTAATCCAAATGTGCTATGAAATTAAATTACTCTAAATTAAAAATCCAAATCACCTTGTTCGTGTTGTTATTTGCTTCCAGTATAATGCAAGCTCAAACAAGTGCATCTAGCAAGGCCGACAAGTATTTAAGCCAAAAAGGTGAAGTCACTTTTAGCTTTCAAATTAATGATGTTTCTGAACTGGAATCGATGACTTCAGAAATGTCTATTCTGAATTATGACCCAAATACACGAACCGTATATGCTTGGGCAAATACAGAACAGTTTAGAAAATTTCAAGCTAGTAATAGAACGTTTCAAGTAAATTCAGAAGATAACGAAGCCACCGGTATTGTCATGTCTAATGAATTACCGGCTAGTCAAAATAGAGGTCCTTATCCCCTAACCTTTCCATTAACAGCCTATCCAACCTATGCGGATTATGCGACGCAAATGCAAGAGTTTGCTATCAACCATCCTGATATTTGTGAATTAGTAGATATCGGTGGCACAACCGAAGGTGTTGCCGGCGGAAACAAGCGTTTATTATTTTTAAAGCTATCGGATAATATTGTAACGGAAGAAGAAGAGCCTAAAGTGATGTACACATCTTCCATACATGGAGATGAAATTACTGGTTACCCTTTAATGCTTAACTTAATTAATTATTTTATTACCGCATATAAAAATACGGGGCATTCAGATCACTTACGAATCAAAAACTTAATTGATAATTCTGAAGTATGGATTAACCCAATGGCAAATCCAGATGGTACATACTACAATAATGCAACCAATACCTCTGTGGTAAATGCTAGAAGGGCAAATGCCAATGGGTTGGATTTAAACAGAAACTATCCAGATAACGTTTATGGTCCGCATTCAAATGGCCATACAGCTTATGAGTTAGAAACCCAACATTTTATGAATTTAGCTGCTAACACACACTTTGTGCTATCTGCTAATTTTCACGGTGGCGTTGAAGTTGTAAATTATCCTTGGGATAATACCTATGACAGACATCCAGATGACGATTGGTTTATGCAAATTTCAAGAGAATATGCTGATAATGCTCAAGCTAATAGCCCAAATGGTTATATGGACGATTTAAATAATGGAATTACCCATGGAGCGGATTGGTATCGCGTTTATGGCGGTCGCCAAGATTATATGAATTTTACACACCAGTGTAAAGAAACAACAATGGAGTTATCCAATACTAAATTAATTCCATCCAATCAATTAGTAAGTCACTGGAACTATAACCGTGAAGCTCTAATTGAATACTTAATTCAAGGAACCTACGGATTTCAAGGAAAAGTAAAAGATGCTGTTAGTGGCGACCCTATTGAAGCAACCATTAAATTGGTTGGGCATGATGCCGTAGGATCACATACCGTTAGTAACTTACCTCATGGTGATTTTTACAGACCGGTTTTTGCGGGAACTTATAATATTTTTATTGAAGCGCCTTGCTACCAATCAGTTACGCTAACAAATCAAACCATTGCAAACTATCAAACCATTACATTGGCAGATATTTTATTAACACCTTTAACGGCAACAGCTCCTACGAGCTTAAATACATCCGGAACGGATGCTAGTTCTACCAATGCTAGCTGGACGGCGGCAACAGCTGATAGTTTTGATCTTCGCTATCGTGAAGTGGGAACACCAACATGGACTGATATTTTAGGGATAACATCTAACCCATATCAAATTACAGGACTTTCCCCAAATACCACTTACGAATTTCAAGTAAAATCGTATTGTGGATCTAATAGTACGGCTTATTCAAGTTCACAACAGTTCACAACAACCAATATTAATTACTGTAATGCGCAAGGAGGTAGCATTGCAGATGAATTTATTGGAATCGTAACTATTAATGGAACGAGTAATAATACGGTAAACGCTACAACCTCGGGATATTCAGATTTTACAGCAAGTACTATATTTTCAGATTTAGATATTGTTAGCAATGCAACTGGAAACACTATAAATGTCACTAAAGTATGGCCTGGTAGTAACTATAGAGAGGCTGTAACAGCTTGGGTAGACTTCAATCAAAATGGCACGTTTGAAGGCACTGAAATAATTTTTAGCAGCAGCTCCAGCACTATCAATCCTGTTTCTGGAACTTTTAATGTTCCTAGTGATGCTGCTTTAGGAACCACACGTATGCGTGTTTTAATGAAATACTATAATGGTGCTGGAAATAACGCAAATAATCCATGTGAATCATTTAGTTATGGTGAAGTTGAAGATTATACGCTTAACATCACAAATTCAACTTTAAACACGGATAATTTTGATGCAAATACTATTAAAGTATTCCCAAACCCGTTTAACAATTCGGTAAATATTAAGTTAATGGACAGCAATCCAGTGAACATTAGTGTATATGATATTAGTGGTCGTATCGTTTCAAAATTAAACGAAGCCAATCCCTTAAATCAAACCATTACGCTAGATAACTTAAAGAAACTATCATCAGGCACTTATTTTATTCAAATAGAAATTAAAGCCAGTAATAAAACAGTTGTAAAACGAATTATTAAAAAATAAAGAAAATATAAGAGGTTAAAGCTATTAGTTTTAACCTCTTTTTTTTTACCGAATTTCAACAAAATATAAAGAATACGTACATTTTATCGATTTTTTTTTGCACATCATAAATTGATTTTCAAAAAAACCAATATTTAGCACCTACAAACCCAAACCAATGAAATTAACCGCCCTTAAGTTAAGAACCTTAACTGCCATGGTAGTGTTTTTAATAGCTTCCAGTATAATGCAAGCACAAGTAAATGCGTCACGTCAGGCAGACCAGTATTTAAGCCAAAAAGGTGAAGTCACTTTTAGCTTTCAAATAAATGATGTTTCTGAAATAGAATCAATGACTTCAGAAATGTCTATTCTTAATTATGACCCTAATACGCGAACCGTGTATGCCTGGGCAAATACAGAACAATTTAGAAGGTTTGAATCTAGTAATAGAACGTTTCAAGTAAATTCAGAAGATAACGAAGCCACCGGTATTGTCATGTCTAATGAATTACCGGCTAGTCAAAATAGAGGTCCTTATCCCCTAACCTTTCCGTTAACAGCCTATCCAACCTATGCGGATTATGCGACGCAAATGCAAGAGTTTGCTATCAACCATCCTGATATTTGTGAATTAGTTGATATCGGTGGCACAACCGAAGGTGTTGCCGGCGGAAACAAGCGTTTATTGTTTTTAAAGCTATCGGATAATATTGGCACTGAAGAAGCAGAACCTAAAGTGATGTACACATCTTCCATACATGGAGATGAAATCACGGGTTACCCTTTAATGCTTAACTTAATTAATTATTTTATTACCGCATATAAAAATACGGGGCATTCAGATCACTTACGAATCAAAAACTTAATTGATAATTCTGAAGTATGGATTAACCCCATGGCAAATCCAGATGGTACATACTACAATAATGCAACCAATACCTCTGTGGTAAATGCTAGAAGGGCAAATGCTAATAACTTAGATTTAAACAGAAACTATCCAGATAACGTTAATGGTCCGCATTCTAATGGCCATACAGCTTATGAGTTAGAAACCCAACATTTTATGAATTTAGCTGCTAACACACACTTTGTGCTATCTGCTAATTTTCACGGTGGCGTTGAAGTTGTAAATTATCCTTGGGATAATACCTATGACAGACATCCAGATGACGATTGGTTTATGCAAATTTCAAGAGAATATGCTGATAATGCTCAAGCTAATAGCCCAAATGGCTACATGGATTACTTGAATAATGGTATAACCCATGGTGCGGATTGGTATCTCGTTTATGGCGGGCGCCAAGATTATATGAATTTTACACACCAGTGTAAAGAAACAACAATGGAGTTATCCAATACTAAATTAATTCCATCCAATCAATTAGTAAGTCACTGGAATTATAACCGTGAAGCATTAATTGAATACTTAATTCAAGGAACCTACGGATTTCAAGGAAAAGTAAAAGATGCTGTTAGTGGAGACCCTATTGAAGCAACAATAAAATTGGTTGGGCATGATGCTTTAGGTTCGCATACGGTGAGTTCTTTGCCTCATGGCGATTTTTACAGACCGGTTTTTGCGGGAACTTATAATATTTTAATTGAAGCTGATTGTTATAATTCAGTCACGCTAACTAATGAGACTATTGCCAACTATCAAACAAAATCTCTTGGCGATATTTTATTAACACCATTAACAGCAACAGCGCCTTCAAATTTAAGCACTTCAGGAACAAATACAATTTCTACAAATGCTTCCTGGTCTGCTACATCTGCTGATAATTTTGACATTAGATATAAAGTTCTGGCCGCTCCAACATGGACAGAAGTTTTAGGTGTTACAAATCCATATCAAATTACAGGACTTAGCCCTAATACCACCTACGAGTTTCAAGTAAAATCGTATTGTGGTTCTAATAGTACGGCTTATTCAAGTTCACAACAATTTACGACAACCTCACCTATACCTTGTATTGGTAGCACCATTTCTGCATTTCCATATACCGAAACATTCGATGGAGGTTTAGGTCTTTGGACTCAAGGATTGAACGATATCCCGGGAGTTAATTATGAAGATTGGACTTTAAATGCTGGATCAACAATTTCTACTGGAACTGGCCCAACCGATGATTTCACTGGAGGTGGCAACTATTTATATACAGAAGCCTCTGATGCCAATGAGACGACTAATATCGGACAAAATGTTACAGTAACCCTTATTAGTCCATGTATCGATTTAACTGGTTATGAAAACACAAACTTTTCATTTTATTATCATATGGTTGGTGATGCCATGGGTACTATTTCGGTTGAAGTAAGTCTGGATAATGGGATTATTTGGAATCAACTAAATGCTGCTGGAAACACAGTGACAAATACACCAATATTGATTGGTCAACAACAAACAAATCAAGGAAGTCCTTGGTTGCAACAAACTATAAACTTGAGCAACTATGATGGTCAAGTCATCAAATTACGTTTTTCTGGAACAACAGGATCAACATGGAGCAGTGACATGGCAATCGACCAGATAAAAATTTCTGCAGATTTAGCGTCTAGCTCTGCACCTCCAACTGCTATATGCCAAAACATCACAGTTCAATTAGATAATACAGGGAATGCAACGATTATAGCTACAGATGTGGATGGGGGTTCTACGGATGATGTTGCCATAACCAACTATGACATTGATATCAATTCATTCGATTGTAGTGATATTGGTACGCCCGTAAATATAACACTTACGGTTACAGATGCCGATGGCCAAACAGATACCTGTACTGCTACAGTGACTGTCGTAGATCAAATTGATCCAGAATTCCAGAATATTCCTGCAAACATATTATTAACCTGTGGCAGTAATCAGCCTACGTGGACTGACCCTACCGCTACTGATAATTGTGATAACACCTTAACAGTTATAAGAACGGACAGTACAGGTTTAAATAGTGGCGATTTATTCCCGAATGGCATAACCACTATCAGCTATTCTGTAACCGATGATTCCGGAAATATAAATACGGTTTCATTCAATGTAAATGTAACCCTTGATAATCAAAAGCCTGATGCTATTTGTCAAAACCTAACCCTTCAGTTAGATGCTAATGGCAATGCCTCAATAACAGCATCACAAATTAATAATGGCTCTTTAGATAAC
Source organism: Bizionia sp. M204 (assembly GCF_023205095.1). Taxonomy (GTDB): domain Bacteria; phylum Bacteroidota; class Bacteroidia; order Flavobacteriales; family Flavobacteriaceae; genus Algorimicrobium; species Algorimicrobium hallyeonense. Next base: position 1,486,967 of record NZ_CP046242.1, read on the forward strand.
TGTGAAATCGCCTCTATTACGGCGTCTCAAACTGCATTTACATGTGCTGATATAGGTGCTAACAACGTGACTTTAACGGTTACAGACGCTAATGGTAATTCAGATACCTGTATCGCCGTAGTAACAATTACTTTACAAGATGAACCAACGGCAACCAACTGTTGGGATAATTATGTATTCAACACAGGGAATTGTACTTGGGAAAACCAAGGAACACAACCTGTTGAACCAACGGCAACAAACTGCTGGGATAACTATGTATTCAACACAGGGAACTGTACTTGGGAAAACCAAGGAACACAACCTGCGGAACCAACCGCAATAAACTGTTGGGATAATTATGTATTCAACTCTGGAAACTGTTCTTGGGAAAACCAAGGAACGCAACCTGTTGAACCAACAGCAACCAACTGTTGGGATAATTATGTATTCAACACCGGGAATTGTTCTTGGGAGAATCAAGGATCACAACCTGCTGAACCAACGGCGACAAACTGTTGGGATAATTACGTATTCAACACCGGAAACTGTACCTGGGAAAACCAAGGCTCACAACCTGCTGAACCAACAGCGACAAACTGCTGGGATAACTATGTGTTTAATGTAGGAAACTGTTCTTGGGAAAACCAAGGAACACAACCTGTTGAACCAACGGCTACGAACTGCTGGGATAATTACGTTTTTAATGTAGGAAACTGTACTTGGGAAAACCAAGGATCACAACCTGCTGAACCAACGGCGACGAACTGTTGGGACAATTACGTATTCAACACAGGCAACTGTTCTTGGGAAAACCAAGGAACACAACCTACTGAACCAACAGCAACCAACTGCTGGGATAATTACGTATTTAATTCAGGAAACTGTAATTGGGAAAACCAAGGAACGCAACCTGTTGAACCAACGGCGACTAACTGTTGGGACAACTACGTATTCAACTCTGGAGACTGTACTTGGGAAAACCAAGGAACGCAACCTACCGAACCAACCGCAATGAACTGCTGGGATAACTTCGTATTCAACACGGGAGATTGTGCTTGGGAAAATACTGGTACACAACCTACCGAACCAACCGCAACAAACTGTTGGGACAACTACGTATTCAACTCTGGAAATTGTACTTGGGAAAACCAAGGATCACAACCTGTTGAACCAACGGTGACGAACTGTTGGGATAATTACGTATTCAACACAGGAAACTGTACTTGGGAAAATCAAGGCTCACAACCTACTGAACCAACCGCGACTAATTGCTGGGATAACTACGTGTTCAACACCGGAAACTGTACTTGGGAGAACCAAGGATCACAACCTGCTGAACCAACCGCAACAAACTGCTGGGATAATTATGTATTCAACACCGGAAACTGTACCTGGGAAAACCAAGGCTCACAACCTGCTGAACCAACCGCGACAAACTGCTGGGATAACTATGTGTTTAATGTAGGAAACTGTTCTTGGGAAAACCAAGGAACACAACCTGTTGAACCAACGGCTACGAACTGCTGGGATAATTACGTTTTTAATGTAGGAAACTGTACTTGGGAAAATCAAGGAACTCAACCTGTTGAACCAACGGCAACCAACTGTTGGGATAATTACGTTTTTAATGTAGGAAACTGTACTTGGGAAAATCAAGGAACTCAACCTGTTGAACCAACGGCAACCAACTGTTGGGATAATTATGTATTCAACACGGGAGATTGTACTTGGGAAAACCAAGGAACGCAACCTACGGAACCAACTAGTTTAGAATGTTGGGAAACAGCAACCTTTAATACGGCAACCTGTGTTTGGGATGTTACTAATGATGGGGATACTGTAGATCCTGTTTGTAATATTCAGAATATAACGGTTGAATTAGATGCATTTGGAAATGCCACAATTACAGCTGATCAAATTGATAATGGATCAACTGATGCTTGTGGAATAGATACTATTTCTGTTACCCCTAATACATTTGATTCGAATGACATTGGCGACAACAATGTGGTATTTACCGTAACAGATAACAGTGGAAACACGTCAAATTGTAACGCCATAGTTACGGTTATGGAATCCACATTAAGTAACCCCACATTTGATTATGAGAATGTAAGCATTCAGCCAAATCCGTTTAACAATTATATACAAATCAGTTTACCGACGTCTATTGCTAATGATCTATTTACAATTCAACTTTTCGACGTAAATGGCAGATTGGTGTATAACCAAATACAATCTGGTAAACAAGGAACCCTGACGGTTCAAGGATTAGACAAATTACAACAAGGTCCATACTTTATAAAATTAATTAATAAAAACAATGGTTATAGCGTGGTTAAAAAGTTGATAAGGTTCTAATAATCAATTAAGTGATAAAATCATGGCAGGTCTACAAAAATCTGCCATTTTTATCACATTGAAAATCAATGAGTTAAAGATTATATTTGCATTTCGTCGATTATATTTGCATTTCATGGAATATTTCTCTTATATTTGTCCCCAAGCTATTAATAAAAATTAATTAGTCCCAAAACTAATAAATTGACTACTTATGAAAAATTCTACTATCCAAGTACGAAAGTACCTATTGCTATTTAGTGTACTTTTATTTTCAAGTTACTCATTCTCTCAAACAACCCTTTATTCAGAAAACTTCCAAAGTAGTTTTGGGGGCTGGACTGTTTCTTCGTCGGGATCTGGAACTGGTGAATGGTTAAGAGGCACAAACGTATCTCATAACACGGGTAATACGGGAAATTATATTCATTCTAGGAAAGACACATCTCAATATAACAACAATACATTTATAACAGCAACTAGTCCTGCTATAAACTTAAGTGGTTATACCAATCTAAATTTAGAAATTGATATCTGGTACGAAACGGAAGCAGCCTATGACGGTATGAAAATAGAGTACTCGCTTAATAACGGTTCTACGTGGAGTGATTTAGGATCCGTTACTAATACCAATTGGTATAATGACACGGATGTGGATGCCTTCAATAATGGTGAAGATGGTTGGTCAGGAAATAGTACAGGTTGGATAACACGAAATCTTAATTTGTCAACGGAGAATATAAATTTTGAAACGAGTACACAAGTTAGGTTTAGAATTTTATTTGCTTCAGACGGCAGCATAACTAATACAGGTGTCGCTTTTGATGAAATATTAATTGAAGGAAACATAGCGGTTCCTCAACCAGAAATAGACATCACAGGACTAACAATCTCCATACCTGATGGTGATACTACACCATCTACTGCCGATGATACTGAATTTGGTTCAGTAGAAATAGGATCTACAACAGATCATACATTTACCATACACAATCGAGGAACAGCTACTTTAAATTTAACCGGTGGATCACCGCTAGTTGATATTTCCGGAAGTGCAGCTTTTACAATTTTAACACAACCTGGGGGAAGCACTATTGCTGCTGGAGCTAGCCGAACATTTGTCGTTCGTTTTGCACCTTCAGCTGCTGGCACTGTTACTGCTAATATTTCAATAGACAATAATGATAGTAACGAAAACCCTTATAATTTCAGAGTACAAGGTACAGGCGTCGCACCTTTAACCGAAGGTCCAGGCGGCGTTACTAACGATTTAGCTTTGTGGTTAAAAGGAACAGATGGATTGGGTTATACCACTGGTCAACCTGTATCGCTTTGGGCAGATCAAGGCCGAGGCGCTAATGCTACAGCACCGACAGGATTAGAACCAACCTACCGCGATGCCCCTTTATTTAATGTTAATTTTAATCCTGTTGTAGATTTTGATAATGATTATGACACGGCAGGAGAAGATTTTGGTTATTCGGACACCAATAGAAATACATTAGTCGGAACAGAAGGTTTTTATACACAAGATATGTTTCTCGTGGTTATTCCGGATGTGAATGTAACTTCATCTTTAGCTAGTATGGATGTTTTTTGTGGAGATATTGATCCTGTAACTGATGAACGAGATGGATCTGGTATTGGCTATGGTAGATATTCTGTACGATTTGATAATGAAATTATCTCATATTGTGTTAATACAACATCAACTTCAACTGTACCAGTAGCTGATAGAGGTTACGGAATTGCACATACTGGCTTAACAGACAACTATAACAATGTAGGTATTATAAACTCTAAAAACAATTCAAACTCCCCTACAAGTAGTGTGTTATTATATAATGCTAATGACATAGGAAATACAGAAGTCGGAGTGCCACAATTTGAAAATGTTTCCAACTCTAGATACTTTTTAGGAAGAAGTGAAGCATTTAAAGGTAGTTATGAGGGTAGAATTGCTGAAGTAATTACATATTCGGCTAAAAAAGATGATGCCAATCTCACCCAAGAACGCAACCGTATCCAATCCTATTTAGCCATTAAATATGGCATTACATTGGGGGTTAATGGCACATCCCAAGATTACGTAGATAGTGATGGAACACTGATTTGGGACGCTAATACAGGCACACCAGCAGAAGATGTTTTCAACTATGATATTGCCGGAATAGGTCGTGATGATGCATCTGATTTATTACAAAAACAATCTCGTAGTGTTAATAACGCTGTTGATGGTGGCTTTAGAGCCCAAGGTGTTTTAACCATAGGTATGGGCGCTATTTCTAACACCAATAATTTAAATACCAATTCAGAATTAGAAGATAAAGAGTTCTTGGTTTGGGGTAATAATGGTATTGATTTAGATACAGCCTCACCAGATATTACGGTAAATATGAGTTCGTCTATTTCACCAGCTTTAACAACAGATGTGTCATTTTCTGCAATAAGCAGAACATGGAAGGTTGTCGAGAATGTTGGTTCTGGAGGTGATATTCCTTCTGTAGAAGTCGCAATTTTAAGAAGCGCTGTAAGAACTGCAACACCACCTAACGGTCGTTATTTAATGTTTATTTCAGATACACCAAACTTTGATCCAACAGCCGATTACCGCGTTATGACAGAAGGCACAAACGAATTAGGTGAAGCTATTTTAAAAACGAATTATGATTTTGATGACACCAAATATATCACATTTGGTTGGGCACCAGAGCGTACCTTTGAACGTTCAGTATATTTCAATGGAACATCAAACTATATGGACATGGAAGATGCTTTGGATGTTAACCCAACGGCCTTTACTATTTCATCATGGATTAGACGTGATGTAAACTCTTTGAATAAGTCTATCGTTTCAAAACGTGATGCCGCATTTACTGAAGGTTACGACTTAAAAATAAACGCTGTTGGTCAGTTTGAAGCGTCTTGGAAAACAGCTTCTGGAGCCATACAAACCACAACTTCTAATACCATTATCCCTGAAAATGAATGGCATCAAGTAGCTGTTATTTATCAAGGTGGAACTGCTTTTATATATATTGATGGCATATTAGATAAACAAGCGGCCAAATCAGCTCCTAATAATACTGACCAATCGTTTTATATTGGCGCGGCATCTAAATTGACGCCTCAAGCATTTTTTAATGGAAATATAGACGAGGTACGTGTTTGGAATACAGCTTTAACGGTTAAACAATTGCGTTATATCATGAATCAGGAAATTGCAAACAACTCTGGATTTGTTGGAGGGGCTTATTTCTTGAGTAAAGGCGTAACACCTACAAAAGATGAAGTTGCTGCTATTCCTTGGTCTAGCTTGGCTGGTTATTACCCAATGTCTACTTACACGTATACCAACACGAAAGATGAATCTGGTAATGGCCACCAAGGTGCTTTACGTAGCTTAAGAACGGTAGATAGACAAACGGCCCCATTACCTTATAAAACCATCGGTACGGGAACGAGTGATTGGAGCCTGCATACGACTTGGTTAAATGGAAATTTACAAACCATACCTGGCGCCAACTCAATAGTGGATAACACAATTACTGTAGACTGGAACATTGTTGAAGTTGATGACAACGTAACTATGAGCAATAGCAGTTTAACAGCAGGAAATTTAGGAAACCGAAACCTATTAGCCTTATTTGTAGAGTCTAGTGAATTAACTTTAGACGGTGATAACACGACCGAAACAGGAAATGGTATTACAGTAACACACTACTTAAATTTATTAGGAAAAATAGATTTAGAAGGCGAATCGCAATTAATACAAACCATTGACAGTGATTTAAATGTTGGTATTTCGGGTTCTCTTGAAAAAGATCAACAAGGTACACTTGATGTTTTCACATATAATTATTGGAGTGCGCCTGTAGGAAATACAGCAACGGCAAATCCAAATAATTTTAGTTATTCGTTGAATAATAACATTATGAAAGATGGTACATCATCAGGAGCACCTGCGAACATAACTTATGTAGGTGGATATAATGGTTCTAATAGTGATGCCGATCTTAAAATTGCTCATTATTGGATATGGAAATACAATAACCGTATTGCAGATAATTACGCGTCTTGGCAGCACGTTAGAAATACAGGAACATTATTAGCTGGAGAAGGCTTTACTATGAAAGGTGTTACCAATACTGCTGGTGTTGTTTCTTTAGAGCAAAACTATGTGTTTGACGGAAAACCGAATAACGGAAATGTTGGCTTAACTATTAATGCTGGAAATGAATATTTAGTAGGTAACCCCTATGCTTCTGCCATTGATGCGGAACAATTTATAGCAGATAACGGCCCTACCATTTCAGGATCTGGAGCAAATCCAGCTATTAGTGGTACGCTATATTTCTGGGAACATTGGGGCGGCGGCTCACATGTTACCGCTGAATACCAAGGTGGTTACGGTACTTATAATTTCTCTGGTGGTACACCTGCCGCATCTATGGGTACTAATCATCCGGATGGTGGAACTGGTGGCACAGCTACTAAAACACCAGGACGTTATATTCCGGTTGGACAAGGTTTCTTTGTTGCCGGTGAGTCTAATGGTAGCGTGGTATTTAATAACGGACAACGGAGATTTCAAAAAGAAGGTGGTACAGGCTCTGTATTTATGAGATCTACAGAAGATAATATTGATGTGGTTGATTCACGAATGAAAATCCGATTAGGTTTTAACTCCGTGAATACCATTCACAGACAATTATTAGTAACTGCTGATGATCGTGCTTCTATAGATTACGATTGGGGATTTGATGGCTTACTAAATGAAGTCCAAATAGACGAAATGGCCTGGGTAATTCATGCAGATAAGTACACAATTCAAGGCATTAATTCCTTTACGGAAGATACTGTGCTACCATTAAACATCGTAACTAGAGATGACGGGTTAAATAACATAACTATTGATAATTTAGAAAATATTCCAAGTGATTTAGAGATATATGTACATGATATTGCATTGGATATATACCATAACTTACGCACGGATGGTGACTATGAATTTTATTTAGATGCTGGCGAATATGCTGATCGTTTCGAAATTACATTTAGAGACGGCAACTCGTTAGGTACGGAAGATGTTACGTTGCAAGAAAACTTACAAGTTTACTTCGCGAACGCCAAAGGAAGCATCATTATTCACAACCCGAAAATGGTACGTTTAGATGCTGCTGAAATGTTCAATATTATAGGACAGTCTATAATTCGAGTTGATACTTTAGAAGATACAAACTATCAAGAAATTAAAGTAAATGGTTTAAGCACAGGCACCTATATCATTAATCTAGAAAAAACGGATGGTAGCATCCTGTCTAAAAAGGTAATAGTGAAATAGCCTTAATACATGTCAAATAAAAAAGCCCTGAAAAGAAATTTTCAGGGCTTTTTTTTACAGCTAATTTTTGTTTCTAATTACAATAGCTTTAAGTTAATTTTTGAGTCAAAGCATCTAATGACAATTCAAATTGTTCACCTGAAATCATATTTTTTAATGTGTATGTGTCTTGCTCCATCTCGTTATCACCTACTAAAACCACAAAAGGAATGTGTCGCTTATTTGCGTGATTCATTTGCTTTTTCATTTTAGCATCATCAGGATATAATTCGGCATTAACACCTTGCCGGCGCAAATGCTTAATAGCTTTTAAACTAAACAGCGCTTCCGCTTCACCAAAATTGATAAACAACACATCAATATTTTTAGTCACCGTTTCTGGAAATAAATTCAGTTCTTCTAATACTAAATAAATGCGGTCTAACCCGAAACTAATTCCAACACCACTCATATCAGGCATACCAAAAATTCCCGTTAAATCGTCATAACGACCACCTCCACCTATGGATCCCATTTTGACACCATCTGGTGCAGAGACTTCATAAATAGCGCCTGTATAATAATTTAAACCACGTGCTAAAGTAACGTCCAATTGTAATTTGGCAGATTGTAGACCGAGTTCTGAAATGGCTTTATCAATAAATGCCAATTCTTCAATACCTTTTCTACCATCTTCTGAACTGTTTAAAATAGTTTTAAGTTGCTCTATTTGCGAATTGAAGTCGCCAGACAATGTAAACAACGGCTGTAATGTATTAATACCGTCTTGCGAAATGCCTTTTTCCAACATTTCTGCTTTTACCTTCTCCTCGCCAATTTTGTCCAATTTATCTAAAGCAACCGTAAAGTCGATGAGTTTATCACTGGCATCAATAACTTCGGCAATACCCGATAATATTTTACGGTTGTTAATTTTTATGGTAACACCTTCCAGTTTTAATGCCGAAAAAACGCTGTCATATAATTGTACGAATTCCACTTCTTGCCATAGGGAGGTTGATCCAACCACATCGGCATCACACTGGAAAAATTCTCTAAAACGTCCTTTTTGCGGTCTATCCGCGCGCCAAACTGGTTGCATTTGGTAGCGCTTAAATGGAAACTCAATCTCATTTTGGTGTTGTACCACGTATCGCGCAAAGGGAACGGTAAGATCGTAACGAAGCGCTTTTTCAGAAATGCTAGCTGTTATTTTATTAGAGTCCTTTTCAGAATACAACCCATCATCAACCTTATTCAAATAATCTCCAGAATTCAAAATCTTAAAAATCAACCGATCCCCTTCTTCGCCATATTTTCCCATAAGGGTATCCGAATTTTCAAAACTAGGGGTTTCTATTGGCTGAAACCCAAAGGTTTCAAATTGCTTCTGGATGGTTTGAAAAATATAATTACGTTTGGCAACTTGTTCCGGATTAAAATCCCTTGTGCCTTTTGGTATGCTTGGTTTTTGTGCCATAATCTTTTACCACGAAAGTGGAAATCTCTTTTTAATCCCGACAAACATCAGGACTTATTCATACTAACTTCTTAACAAAAATAATTAATAATCAGCTGTCATTACGCTCTTTTTACTTTAAATAAGCGTAATTATCTTTTTAATAATTATTGGGAATCAATTCAACAAATTGCCACTTCTCTCCTATCGCAATTTTTCGCAAAGACAATGCTACTATTAATTAATCAGTCTATCTAAATACTGAAACAAGTCGCCTTTAGTAATTACACCGCCTTGTTGAATGAGTTGAAATTTATCGACATTTTTATCTTCTGAATACTCTTTTTTGGCTTGAAGAAACTCTACATCATCATCCATTAAGTTCTCACGCAACCAATTAAACCCGTCTGTTGTGGTTAAATCGATTGGGTTTTTAAGCTTCACAGCTATCAAGTGCATTATATCGTCTTTTAAATGAAATAAGTGCATTTGTTGTGGCGAAATATGCTCAATATATACGACTTTGTTTAAAACACCCTCCCAAACCAAATCACTAAACACGTCTAGTTCCTGTTCAGCCACTTCAGGTTTATTAATTTTAATATCGTTCCACTCATCGGCTGTGATGGTCTGTGTCGCTAGAAAATTTATAAACTCTTGATGTAATTCTTCAAATTGTTCTTTGGTTAATCTTGCGTATTTCATGGTACTAATTATTTATTATGCTATTATTTTAAAATATTCAAGGCGTTGGCAGCTTCAAATGGTCTATCGGTTGCAAAGACATCAATACCTAACTTTTGCCATTTCAAATAAAGAGAGTCGCCTTTGGTTTCCGCTTGCTTATCCAAGTTACCCAACGTTCCTAACATGGTTTTAATTCCTTGTTTATGCAACTTATTGTATAAGGTGGTATCAGATAATCTGGTTCCCGTAAAAGCAATCATATTATGTGTAGGAATTTCAGATTCTAATAACCAATTTAATTCTTGTTGATTCCTAGCAGAAACAGACAATAATAAATCGGGTGCTAGTTGATATGCTTTATTAGCTTGTTCCATATCATACGTAATAATTATAGAAATATCTTCAGCGTTATTTTCGCGAATGGCTTGAATAACCTCCGCCACATCGACACTTTTCTTAATATCAATGGTTAATATGGCATTATTCGCTTTGGACCATTTAAGAACTTCTGTAAATTTTGGGATTTTAAAATTGGTACGAGTTCCAAAGTCATCAATTAAATAAAAGGCTTGAAGCTCATTAAACGTATAGTTTGTTAATTTATCAGTTCCTGTGGTTGTACGATCCAATGTATGGTCATGCATTAAAACCAAGATGCCATCTTTAGTTTTAGCCACATCAATTTCAAAAACGGCTGCTATACTATCATTTACATATTTAATAGTTTCTAAACAGTTTTCGGGATAATTAGCCAATCCAACGCCACCTCTATGCACACTTATTAAAGGTGATGCTTGGGGTTGGTATTGAAAGGCTTTTATTAAAGCAGAAGGACTTAAAGTAGAACCAACCGCTTCTTTAGTTGGAAGGGATTGATTTGGTTCCTTTGTTTTATCCTTACATGAAAAAAGGACGAAAAAAACGAGTATGATTGATAATCTCATGGTAACAGGTTTCGGGTAATAATCTTTAAAAATGGCCATTAAAAAAACCGTTTAGAGCCATTCTAAACGGTTTTTATTATACTATGCAAAGTGTTAAATTACGCTTGTGCAATAACCTCGAATGGTAATTCTACAGTTACTTCTCTATGTAAACGAATAACCGCATCATACTGACCTAAACGCTTAATACTACCACCTGTGATAGTAATAAATTTCTTATCAATAGTGTGTCCTTCTTTTTCAAAAGCTTCAACTAAATCTGCTTTGGTAATTGAACCAAATAATTTATCACCAGCTGATGCACCTTCTGTAGCTTTAGCCGTAATCTTAATCTCTAAAGATTTGATAGCTTCAGCAATTTTAGTAGCGTCATCAATAATTTTCTTGTCTTTAAATGCACGTTGCTTTAAGTTTTCAGCTAATACTTTCTTTGCAGAAGCAGTTGCTAAAATAGCTTGACCATGAGGAATTAAATAATTTCTCCCATAACCATTCTTTACAGTTACAACATCGTCTTTAAATCCTAGATTTTCAACGTCTTGTTTTAATATAAGTTCCATTGTTATGAGTGTTTTATTTTAATAAATCGGCCACGTATGGCATTAATGCTAAATGACGTGCTCTTTTTACAGCCACAGATACTTTTCTTTGGTATTTTAAAGAAGTTCCTGTTAAACGTCTTGGTAAAATTTTACCTTGTTCATTTACAAATCCTAATAACCAGTCTGGATTTTTATAATCCACATACTTGATACCAGATTTCTTAAAACGACAGTATTTTTTCGCTTTGTTGGTGTCTATATTTAACGGTGTTAAATATCTAATTTCACCGTCTTTTTTTCCTTTTGCTTGTTGCTCTATAGATGACATAATTACGCTTTTTCTTTAAGTTTAACTCTTCTTCTTTCTGCCCAAGCTACAGCATGCTTATCTAAAGCTACCGTTAAGTAACGCATAAAACGCTCATCACGTCTAAACTCTACTTCTAATGGATTGATAACTTCGCCATCAACTTGATATTCGAATAAGTGATAAAAACCACTTTTTTTGTTTTGAATTGGGTAGGCTAATTTTTTTAAGCCCCAATCCTCTTTGGATATCATCTTCGCTCCTTTAGAAACAAGAAAATCTTCGTATTTCTGTACTGTTTCCTTTATCTGAACTTCAGATAAAACGGGATTTAAGATGAAAACAGTTTCATAATGATTCATAAAAATCTAAATTTTATAGTTAAAAATGGGTGCAAAAGTAATTATTTATTTCATATATTACAACATAATTTCAAAGTATATTCGTATTTTTATTATTTCAATGAAATCTTGTTAATGAAATGTTAAAATAAACGTTTTATCGGTGTTATTTGGTTTTTAACCGAATTTTTTGTACTATTGTCGATATCTTAACCGAAATAAAACAAAATGTTATGACATTAAACTGTGTAGTAGTTGACGACTCCGCGATTCAACGTCTCTCGATTGTTAAATTAATTGAAAATCACCCCTCACTTAATTTAATTGCCGAGTACAATAGTGCGTTAGAAACCAAAAACGGCTTAAATACCCATAAAGTAGACTTAATTTTCTTGGATATTGAAATGCCTGTATTAAATGGTTTTGAATTGTTGGACGTTTTAAATAACAAACCCCAAATTATATTTGTAACAGGCAAAACGGAATACGCCTTTAAAGCATTTAATTATGATGCTACGGATTATTTACACAAACCTATTACACGAGAGCGCTTTAACACAGCTGTTGATAAAGCCGTTGAACAGCATAAACTTAAATTAGATTTTAACGAAACTGAAGGTGAACACATTTTTGTGAAAAGTAACCTGAAAAAACGTAAAGTCTATATTAAAGATATTAAGTGGATTGAAGCACTTGGCGATTATGTAAAATTAGTTACGGAAGAAACGAGTCTTGTTGTCCTTTCTACGATGAAAGCTTTTGAACATGAACTTCCTGAAGGAAAATTTTTAAGGATTCATAAATCGTATATCGTGAATTTAGATAAAGTGGACCGTTTTAATAGTAAAAACGTTGAAGTTGGCGCTTATGAAATTCCTTTAAGTCGAAATAAAAAGACCCAATTGGTCGATGCACTAAACAATATTTAATAAAATTCCTGATGTAAACATCAGGATTTTTTTTGCTTTGTAATACCATCCTTCTAATAATTATCTACATTCAGAATGACGCGAATTGGCCTAAAATCCTTTACGCTCGAAAAACTCGTATTAATTTTTAAAATAGCCGCTTTTGTTTTGGCCAGCGATTGTTTATTCGGAATTTTAACCAATATATTTTTATGATATTGATTTCTAATTCTAGAAACTGGCGGAAATTCTGGCCCTAAAACATACTGCTTAAAAACCTGTCGTAAGGATTTAGCATACCAATCGGCACCAACATTCACCTTATTATAATCACGGTGTTTTAGGGTGATTTTTATCAAACGATAAACCGGTGGATATTTAAAATTATAGCGGTCGTCCATCTGCTCTTTAAACATTTGCACATAGTTATTAGTAGAAACCTGTTGCAAAATATTATGATGCGGATTATAGGTTTGGATTAATACCTTCCCACGCTTATCTGTACGTCCTGCACGTCCTGAAACCTGCAATAGTAACTGAAAACTACGTTCATGGGCTCTGAAGTCTGGAAAATTAAGCATGTTATCAGCATTCATAACACCAACTAATTTTACGTTTCTAAAGTCTAATCCTTTGGTAAGCATTTGTGTTCCCACTAAAATATCCACTTCTTGATTTTCAAAGGTGGTAATAATTTTTTCGTAACCATACTTACCTCGTGTGGTGTCTAAATCCATACGCGCTACTTTATAATCTGGAAACAGGATGCTTACCTCCTTCTCTACCTGTTCGGTTCCGAAACCTTTATTATCTAATTCCACGCTGCCACACGCTTCACATTTTTTAATCATGACACTGTGATACCCACAATAGTGACAACGCAACTGATCGCGATATTGATGATAGGTTAAACTCACGTCACAACTTGGACATTGCGGCGAATGCCCACAGGTTTCACATTCAATAATTGGCGAATATCCTCTCCGGTTTTGAAACAAGATAATTTGATGACCATCTTCCAAGGTTTCTGTCATTTCTTCTATTAACCGATCACTGAAATGGCCTTTCATCCGTTTACGCTTCTGCTTGTCCTTTATATCTACCAATTCAATATCAGGCATCAACACATCATTAAAACGGGTGGTTAATTCTACCAATCCATATTTTTGCTGTTGCGCATTAAAATAGCTTTCCAGACTTGGTGTTGCTGAACCTAATAATGTTTTGGTTTTGAAAACACTTGCTAAAACAATTGCGGTATCCCGGGCATGATATCGTGGTGCAGGATCAAATTGTTTGTAGGACTGTTCGTGTTCTTCATCCACAATTATTAAACCTAAATCGTGAAAAGGTAACAACACAGACGATCGCGCACCCAAAATAACTTGGGCTTTTGGGGAGTTACTTAAAACCTGATTCCAGACCTCAACACGTTCGTTGCTGGAATATTTAGAATGGTAAACCGCCACTTGCTCACCAAAATAATTCTGTAATCTGGATACCAATTGCGTGGTAAGCGCAATTTCTGGAAGCAAATACAACACCTGTTTTCCTTGCTGCAATGCATTTTCAATAAGCTTGACATATATTTCTGTTTTCCCAGATGATGTTACGCCATGTAGCAAAACAATATTCTGACTTTGGAAGGATTCTAAAATATCTTTCATAGCCACCTCTTGCGCTTCGTTTAAATGTTTGGAACCTTCGGTTTCCTGATCATCATACTGCACACGGTCTGTTTGTACAAAATACTCCTCCAGAATCTCCTTATCTATTAAAGACTTTACAATGGCTGATGAGCTGTTGCTAGCTGTTGTTAAATCGGAAACTGGAATGGGCTTTTTTGATTTAGCGGTTAATGAAAATAGGGTCATTACCACATCGCGTTGTTTGGGCGCGCGACTTAAATCTTCTAACAACTCCTGTAACGCAGCTTGGGAATGAAACGTATTTTGAAGTTTTACATGACGGACCAATTTGGGTTTATATTTATCAAATATTTCTTCATGAACTGAAATTGCTTCTTTTTCTAACAAGCGTTTCACTAATGGAAGCACATTTTTTTTATCGACAATATTACTAATGTCTTGGATTTTTAATGAGGTTTGATGCTGTAATGCCTCGTAGATTAGGAATTCGTCGTCCTTTAAATCGGCCTCATTAATTTCCAAAGTCATATTTTTGGAAATAATGGTTTCACTATCTAAAATAAAAGCACCCGGAAGGGCAGCTCGCATCACATCGCCAACTGTACACATGTAATAGTTGGACATCCATTCCCATAAACGGAATTGCGCTTGAGTAACAATTGGTGTTTCGTCTAAAATTTGATGAATATCTTTCGCTTCATAAATTAATGGTTCGTTGGTATGGATAGCTTGAACAATTCCGGTGTAAATTTTACTTTTTCCAAAAGGAACAGACACACGCATACCAGGCTTAATAAATTCTGATTCGGCAATTGTTATTCGATACGTAAAGCTCTTTTCAAGCGGAATAGGCAATATAACGTCTATAAAAAAATCCTTCATATTAAAACCCTTTTCTTAAACGATTCAAGGAGGCATTTAATTCATAGCCCATGAGTAGAATATTACTATTTAGCCACAGGTAAAAAAGCAATATTAAAAGTGCACCAATGGAGCCGTAAAGCTTATTATATTGTGAGAAATTAGTGATATATAACCCGAAAAAATAAGAGGTTACAATTATCAATAAAGTTGTAAATAAAGCACCAATGGAAAAGAACCTAGACTCCTTCCCTTCCCTGGTCCCAAAATAATACAAGGTGGCCACTGCTAAATAAATCATGATTACAAAAAACACATATTTAACAATAGGCACCCAAATAACAGTACTTTCTGCATCCACGTAACCAAAAGCTTGTAAATTACCTATTATATAAATTTGAAAATACCCAAAAAATGCGACGGTAAGAATGGAAAGAAACGCAAGAATTAACGCGACTCCCAAGGCATACATATATTGTTTAAAAATATTTCGGCTTAATTGTTCATGATAGGAGCTTTCAAAACCAGCAAAAACGGCATTAATTCCATTGGCCATTAAAGCAATAGACACTAAAAAAACGGATGATAAAAATCCACCACGTTCTGTACTATCAATGTTTTCAAAAATATTAGCAAAGAAAAAATCGGATGTACTTGGTGGTAAAAACGAATTTAGAAACCGTTGAAATTCTATTTTAAAATCGTCTATAGGTATGTAAGGAATAACAATCAATACAAATAATAGAAACGGAAAAATAGCCGTAAAAAAGTTGAAAGCAATGGCACTGGCTCGTGTGGTTAGGGCACCTTTAACAATACCAATTGTGTAGAGTTCCATTAAATCATACAAGGACAAACCTTCCAACCCTGGCAGCTTGAATTTCTTTAAAAATTTAACCAACAGATTGACAATAGGTATATTGGCCAATTTATCTTCTACAGGTTTTGACATTTAGGGTTCAATTTTATTTAGAGCGTTTTACAGTGAATTAAACAGCCTTTAAGCTTAAATCCATATTATAAACGGAATGCGTTAAGGCACCTGATGAAATATAATTAACGCCACATTCGGCATAGTTTCTAATGGTCTGCTCATTAATACCACCAGAACTTTCTGTTAAACATGTGTTGCCAATTAGCGCCACAGCCTTTTTGGTATCTTGATAATTAAAGTTGTCTATTAAAATACGATACACACCTTCAGTTTTTAAAATTTCTTGTATTTCATCCAAATTTCTTGCTTCCACAATAATTTTTAAATCGCGATTGGTATCTTTTAAATATTGCTTGGTTTTTTCAATGGCTTTAGTAATACCTCCTGCAAAATCTATGTGATTATCTTTAAGCATAATCATATCATACAAGGCAAACCGATGATTTTCGCCACCTCCAATTTTTACAGCCCATTTTTCTAGTGCGCGAATACCAGGTGTTGTTTTTCGGGTATCTAAAACTTTGGTTCCAGTGCCTTCTAGCAAATCTACAAATTGCTTGGTTTTTGTTGCAATAGCACTCATGCGTTGCATGGCATTTAAAACTAATCGTTCGGCTTTTAATATAGACTGTGAAGATCCTTCCACATAAAAAACAATGTCGCCATAATTAACGGGGCTACCGTCTTTAATGTGTGTTTCTACCTTTAAATCTTTATCAATATAGGCAAATACTTGTTTTGCAAATTCTACACCAGCAATAATACCCTTATCTTTTACTAGTAACTTGGCTTTTCCCGTTGCTTCTGCAGGAATGCAGGCTAATGAGCTATGATCACCATCACCAACGTCTTCACGGATGGCATTGGTTATTATTAAGTCTATTTCTGTATTAAATTGGTCTTGGGTTATCATTTTTTGTTATTTTAGACACTACGAAAATATAGCATTTTTAATTAAACCCTACTTATGATCATAAAAAAATTAGCTTTTACACTGTTTACTATTTTTATTGGTCTTCATGTATATTCACAAAAAGAAATATACATGGATGAGAATATGAAAGAGATAGACGTCTTAACTTACTCAAAAAAATGTAGTTTGCAAGCTTTCAAATGTATTCAATATGATTTAGATACTTTAAAAATCAATAAAGTGCTTCCTAAATTCCACTTCGGAAAAATAGACCCAACGGCCTACACACAAATAAGAAAGTTATTAATGCGTGATTCTAAAAAAATTATAAAGCCTAATAAAACGCTTATTGTTAAGTTCTATGATTCAATATTGCCTTTTGAAAAAGCATTGGCTAATTATAATAGACACATGCGAATAGTCCATGATCTTAATCTAGACTCTACCAAATCAATAAACTCTAGACATTCTAATCTGACAGAAAAATCGTATATTAAAGGTCGGAAGGATTTTATTAAGAGAAGTAAAAAATGTAAAAAGAAATTTGAAAAACGTTTTAATTCTGAAATCTTTTATTTAGTAGATGAAAGCAATGGATTAGCCAATACGTACACCAATTTTAATTGGATTGCAGATAACGGCTTTTTTAAAAACAACTTCTTCAAAATTAGGAGTCACTATAGTACTGTTTTTATAAAACCTGATGGCGAATATTTCTTGATTGGCACACATTTTCCGGACAGATCCGCTAATAAACTTTTAAAAACAGATAATTGGTCCAAATATAAAAAGGATTGGCAAAAGACTTTAACCACAGAACGATTTAAGGGGTCTGGAATTTTTCAATATGAACTCTATTACAGTCACAAAGCCCATTGCTTTTAAGTCATTCACCAGCACGAAATTAAATTATTTAATCACTGAAAATATTCTTTAAATCGCACATGACTATAAAACTTCTTGCCATAGGCAAAACCGACAATAAACAACTACAAGTCTTGATAGATGATTACCAAAAGCGACTATCTCATTATATCAAGTTTGAATTTGAAATAATTCCAGATTTAAAAAAGGTAAAGAATTTAAGTGAAGCCCAACAAAAAGACAAGGAAGGCCAACTGATTCTCTCCAAACTCAACCCTACAGACACACTTATTTTATTAGATGAAAATGGGAAGCAAATGCATTCCGTAGCCTTTTCAGAATACGTGCAGAAGTATATGAATTCTGGAATAAAACAATTGGTTTTTGTTATTGGTGGCCCTTATGGATTTTCGGAAGCAGTATATGCAAAGGCTCAAGGTAAGTTGTCATTATCCAAAATGACATTTTCTCACCAGATGATACGGTTGTTTATGGTGGAGCAGTTATATCGTGCATTTACCATATTAAAAAACGAACCGTATCACCATAGGTAAGATGTTTGTTATTTAACAGAAAAGGTGTGTTTGCGTTTTTTAAGTTGTTTCTCTAAATCGCTGATGGTTTCTTTTACAGATGCTTCAAAATTCTTTTCATTTGAAATAGCATAAATTCGAGGTCCTGGCAAACTTAATTCCATACTACAAATATAGCCTTCTTCTTTGGTGCTGTTTTCTTTTTTAAATTGAACATCGCAATTAATTAACCAATCGTATTTTTTTATAAGCGATTGTAATTTTTCTTTAGTAAAGGCAGTCAAAGCTTCACTTGTATCTAGGTTAACGTATTGAAAGTTTATTGTCATAATTATAAGTTTTTTGGATTGTTTATATTCAAATGTACTATCTATAAGTCTATATAAATATGATATGTATCATATATTTAAATATGAAGCATACCATTTATATAAAAATACCAATTATTTAGTATTTCCACTTCATTTTATAAAAGGATTAACTATTTATTCTTCTTTTTGGCCCATAACTTATAGCCAAAAGCCAATTTAGCTTTACTTAAACTAAAGAGTTG
The DNA here is from genome assembly GCF_023205095.1 of Bizionia sp. M204. Classification (GTDB taxonomy): domain Bacteria; phylum Bacteroidota; class Bacteroidia; order Flavobacteriales; family Flavobacteriaceae; genus Algorimicrobium; species Algorimicrobium hallyeonense. The sequence goes on from NZ_CP046242.1 coordinate 1,506,107, forward strand.
TTTATTGTCAAAATCCAAGCTTGTAGAATAGGCACTGCCATTATAAATAAGACTCACATAGTAGCGTTCCGCATTATAGGCTAATGCCGCCGTGTAATCAATTTTATATAGCATTGGGTTAGATGGTCTGTAGGTGTCGTCTGGAATGGTTACGCGTTTATTCATAACGGCAATACCTGGCATGACATTAAATGAAGCTATCAGGTTTTTTGGCAACATAAAAGCTGAAATAAATCCGGCTAATACTCCTATTCCATGAGAACTATATCGTTTTATATTAGCTTGCTCATTGTAAAACAAGGCGCCTTCATCGGACAAAATTGTTTCATCCCCTGAAAAGTAATCGAAAACAGCAAAGGTTCCTAAACCACCCGTTATATGGACATTTTTATTGCGTTTTGAAACACCCGCTTTTAGCATGGCATACGAAAATTCAATTTCAGACAATGTAAAGAGGTAGTTAAAACCAACGGTTGCCGACTTGATATCGCCTCTAAAAATGGTAGGTTCATTATAGTTGTTTTTTACATTGTACCCCTTGTATGTTTGCACATAGAAATTAACAAAATGATTCTTACCAATAATAGTTGTGCCTTGCATATCAAACTTATTAGTAATCCTATCCTTATTATTTTTCAGGTTAAATGCAATATCAACTACTATTTTTCTACTAGCAAAACCAACACCAATACCAAAAGGGTTACTTGGAATAAACCGTGTTTTTGAATCGTCATCGCGAAGTGTAAAACGTTTAACTTTGTAATTTGAAAACAGCCGCACCGAATAATTTTCTAAATCCCGATCAATAAATAAGCTATCCACTACCTTATAAACCTTGGTGGAATCGACGTCTTTCAATATTTGCGATTGCATGGAAAAAGAGCCAAAAAATAATATTGTAAAAAGAAAAAATATGAAGCGCATAAAGAGGTTTAAGTTTATCTGATATCAGATTTTAAAGTACATTTGCTATTAGCTAAATATACTTTAAATAATAGAATATGCAACTCGTTTTCGCTACAAACAACTTAAATAAATTAAAAGAAGTTCAACAATTAATTCCCCAGCATATTACGCTATTGAGTTTGAAAGACATAGGTTGCGATGTGGATATTCCAGAAACCCAAAACACCATTGAAGGTAATGCCATCCAGAAAGCGAATTATATTAAAACCCACTATGGTTATAACTGTTTTGCTGATGATACGGGTTTGGAAGTTGAAGCTTTGCATGGCGAACCTGGTGTTTATTCTGCACGTTACGCAGGTGAACAACGCGATGCCCATGATAATATGAACAAACTCCTAACTAACTTAAAAAACGAAGCCAACCGGAATGCCCAATTTAAAACCGTTGTTGCTTTACACTTAAATGGAACGATAGAAACCTTTACAGGTATTTGTAAAGGTAGTATAACTGAAACCAAATCTGGAACTGACGGTTTTGGTTACGACCCTATTTTTAAAGCGGAAGGCTACACCCAAACCTTTGCCGAAATAGCTTTAGACGAAAAAAACCGCATTGGTCATCGTGGAAAAGCAGTCAGGCAATTGGTGGCCTTTTTGAATGGGTTGTGAAAAAATAACTAGAACTACGTTTTGGCAAACTTATTTAAAATGAATAGATTTGGTATATATATAATTAGTATTTAGCATTTTAGCTATATTCAAATGTTATACTTAATTATAACCAACCGCTAAACAATGATTAAATTCTTCAGAAAAATTCGCCAAAACTTGTTTATGGAAAACAAAACTGGAAAGCCCGCCTTACCGCGAGCTAGGTACATTAAATATGCAATCGGTGAAATAATACTTGTAGTAATTGGGATTTTAATTGCGCTTCAAATAAATAATTGGAACGAAAACAGAAACGAAAAGCATGCTTTAAACATTCTTACAGAAAATCTACACAACGAGTTTACAACCAATTTAAAAGAGTTAGAAATAGATTTAATACGCATAAAAAGAAAAATTTCAGCAGGTAACGAATTACTAAGTTATTTTGGAAAGGAAAAAATGGATATCCCTGAATTACATATTGATAGTCTCTTATTTGAAGCTATTGAATTACCAACTTGGAATCCAAGTACATTTACGTTAAATGAGATTAAAAATGCTGGAAAATTAACCGATATTAAAGACGTAGAATTAAAAGCGTTGTTATATACATGGGAAAGGCTTTTTGAGGACATCCTAGAATGGCAAAATGCGCTAGAAACATCAAATGATGGTCCAATAAACATTATAAAAACAAAAGGCTCATTAGTTAATATTGACTTTTATAAAGACAATACTCAAAATTCTAAATTTGATATTAATAATCTAGCTTTATTACAAGAAGTACAGTTTGAAAATGAAATAGAAAACAATATTTTCAATGCTCGTGCATTAGAAAAGAAGTATAGAGAAGCAAAGGTTTTATTAATTAAAATCACTAATCATTTATTAAGTGGAACTATCAATTAATGAAAGCAAAGTACTGCGATAAAAAACAATTAAAACCTTAACAAATTTCCCATAATCTTTAGCTGTCAATATCTTTAGCTAATCTTCTTAAACCCTCAACTAGTTCATTAGAAAAAGTTGGTGGCATTATTTTCAAAGAATTACAATTTGGTTTCAAAAACATGGATTAAAATATAGAAATCACTTTATGTATCTGACGGTAAAAGACTTTAATCAACAAACACTAAAAACAGATTTTCTTACAATTGAAATACTGCTTCTAAAAACATAAAATACCCAACCTGTTATATTCGTTTCAATTAATACGGAACATGTTTCTTTAAAACTGCTTTAATTATAGTATTTTGGTTGAAAATATATTAGATGGTCCAATCCTATAAGCAAAAACCTCAATTACAAGAAACTTACGATACGATTATAATTGGATCTGGTATGGGCGGATTAGCAACAGCTGCTATTTTAGCCAAAGAAGGACAAAAGGTTTTGGTTTTAGAACGTCATTACACAGCTGGTGGTTTTACACATATTTTTAAACGTAAAGGCTTTGAGTGGGATGTGGGAATTCATTATATAGGAAACGTGCAAAGCGAAAAAAGTATCCTACGCAAAATTTTTAATTATGTCAGTGATAGTCAATTGGAATGGGCAGATATGGGTCCCGTCTATGACCGTATTATTATTGGTGATAAGCCTTACCACTTTGTAAAAGGTGTTTCTAATTTTAAAGAAAGTATGATAGCCGCGTTTCCAGACGAAAAACATGCCATAAACACCTATGTTGATACCGTTTTTAAAGCTGCTAAAACAAGTAGAAATTTCTACTTAACGAAAGCCATTCCACCGTTTTTAAACAGGATAATTGGCTGGTATTTAAAACGTCCATTTCATAAATTTTCAGATCAAACAACCTATCAAGTACTACGTTCTATCACCGATAATGAAGCTTTAATAAAAGTATTAACAGGTCAGTATGGCGATTATGGATTACCACCAAAACAAAGTAGTTTTTCCATGCATGCTTCTGTTGCCTGTCACTATTTTGACGGTGGTAGTTTCCCTATTGGTGGTTCTTCTCAAATTGTAAAAACTATCGACCCTGTTATTGCGGCTTCTGGTGGTACTATTTTAGTAAGTGCTGAAGTTAAGGAAGTTATCATTAAAAACAACAAGGCCATTGGCGTGCAAATGAAAGATGGCCATGTTTTCAAGGCCAAAAACATTGTAAGTAGTGCTGGAATTGTAACCACCTACACCACATTATTACCCGAAGCTACAGTTATAAAACACAAACTAAATAAACAGTTACAACAAGTAAAACCATCAGTAGCGCATGTAAGCTTATATTTAGGATTAGAAGGTACGCCTGAAGCGCTGCAAATTCCGAAAACAAATCAATGGATATATCCAGCGGAAGGCGATCATGATACCTGCGTTGACAATTATTTAAACGATTTATCACAACCTTTCCCTGTCGTTTATATTTCATTTCCTTGTGCTAAAGATCCGGATTGGTCTAATAGATATCCTGGAAAAAGCAGCATTGATATAATTACACTTATTCCCTATGAAACTTTTGAAAAATGGTCGGATACCTCCTGGAAAAAAAGAGGTGATGATTACGAAGCCATTAAGGAAAATATTACCAATAGACTCTTAACAGAATTATATAAACAATTACCGCAAGTGGAAGGCAAAATTGTTCATCAAGAATTATCCACACCATTAACAACCAAACATTTTGTTAATTATCAATCAGGCGAAATTTACGGATTGGACCACACGCCTTCCCGTTTCAGACAACCTTTTTTAAAACCAAGAACACCTATAAAAAACTTTTACCTAACGGGTCAAGACATTGTCACAGCAGGCGTTGCAGGCGCATTGTTTTCAGGTGTACTTACTAGTATTGCCATTACTGGAAAAAATATTTTAAGCAAGGTGTAGATTACAAATACTTCAGCATAAAACATAAAATATGGGATTGAAAAACAAAATAATTACAAAAGGATTTGTTGTAGCTGGTTTAATGAACCTATCGGTTTTAATCTTTTCAAGATTCTTCACCAATTCCACCATTCCTGAAACAGACCCCGTTGTTATGTCTAATTTCGGTTTATTAATGATTGCTGTTTGGGGTCTTGCTTATATATCGGTTGCAAAGCATTATAATTCAGTAAAATGGCTTGTCGCCGTTTTTGCCTTGGAAAAATTAATATATGGATGTATTTGGACACAGTGGATTTTAAATAATGACATCGCAGACGTTTATAAAAAAGATACCATGGCAGGTATGTTTTATTCCGTTTATGGGATAAATGATTGGCTGTTTTTCGTATTCTTCCTAGTCGTTTTCATAACATTATTTACAACAAAGAAAAAAAGCAATTAGTGTCTAGATTTTGAATTGGCTGGTATTTTAATAAATTTATTTAGCTATTTCAAAAATTCTATTAAAGTTTAAAAATGTGGGGATAAGCTTTAAAGCCCAAGCTAAACAAACATAAAATAAATGAAAAGAATAGTTATAATTTTACTTCTAGTATTAGTGAGCTGTAAATCTTCGCAAGATAATTTTAAGGAAGAGTTGAAAACACCTATAAGTAGTTTTGAAGGAAAAATAATATTTTCAACAGACATCACAACATCAGAATTTGCTTCTGATAGTTTACAAAAAAAAATAACAGACAAATATGGTGATAGTTTAATCATGTATTATTCTAAAACGGGCGATTTCAGAAGAGTTCACTTAAATAGTTCAGAATTTGGATCAGACTCACAGTTATACCTTGCTAAAAAAGGGAAACTTTATTTTACCAAAAAAAACACGTTAGAAATTGATTCGCTCGACGCACAAAGAAATTCAATTAAAAAAATGCATAGCGGAAAAATCGAAAGTACAAAAATAATGGGCCTGGACTGTGAATGTTACGAATACATAGCTATTCGTAAATTCAATAACCGAGAAATAATCCTTAATTATTGCTTCAGTTTAAAAAGTCCAAAATTAAATTCTGACTTATTTTCCAAACACAACGATTTTTATTTGAATGAATACTATGAGATAGCTAAAAGACCCTATTTAAAATTTTCACTTCAGACTGATAAGTTCAAATTAACATACACGGCAATTGAATTGATTGAAATGAGCATTGAAAACGACATGTTTGAACTAAAATAATCCTGTTTAATTGCTTAATTAATATGCTCTAAAAAAACAGAAAACTTACCATTATGAAACAACTACTCACGCTAACAAGTTTTATACTATTTAGTTCAGTTGCAACACCGCTTTTTGCGCAACAAGATCGTTTTATTGACGACTATTTGGAACGATTAGAAAACTCTCGTAAATACTTACTTCTTATTGCAGAAACAATGCCAGCGGATAAATATGGTTTTAGAGCAACACCAGAATCTTTAACCTTTGCCGAAAACTTAATGCATATAGGTTATGCTATGGATTGGCATAGTCAATCCCTATTGGGTAATCGAGAAGCCAGAGAATGGAAAACAGATACGGTTTTTAAGGTGAGCCATAAATCTAAAAAAGAAATGATTACCTTAATTGACAACACATTTAACAAAACTATAAAACTCATTAAACAATTTAATACAACGCAACTAGATGACGAGTTAGACTATTTCGGGTTGAATAGGTCCAAAAGACAAATTTTCCTTTTACTTACAGACCACATCACCCACCATAGAGGACAAATGTTAGTTTAAATGAGGCTAAACGGCCTTATTCCGCCTAGATACGTTTTGTTTCAATAAGATAAACAAATAAAACAAGCTAGATAAAACCTTTATTTACAGGCTTGTAACCTGCAAGTTATTAGTTATAGAAAAATTTGCATCCTTATGAAGCCTTTCAAACCAATTTGACGAATCCAGCAGTTGAAAACCTCAACCAAATATGGTATCTTCATATCTTTATTTTAAGATGTAAGACATGAACATTAAAGTAGTCCTTTCCACATTACTCTTCCCTTGTTTTTTATTCGGACAAGGTGAACAACTTGAAGCTATTGAGAACGATTTAAAATTTATAAATCTGTTTAGTGCAGATATGAAGGAAGGTGTTTCTTGCTACAGAATTCCATCCCTTATAACTGCTAAAAATGGCGACATCATTACAGCCATTGATGAACGCGTGCCGTCTTGTGGCGATTTAAAATGGAGTAATGACATTAATATTGTTATGCGTAGGAGTTCAGACAATGGCAATTCCTGGTCCGATATTGAAACCATAGTTGATTATCCCTTGGGTGAATCCGCTTCAGACCCATCCATGATTTTAGATGAAACCACAGGCGAAATTTTCATGTTCTTTAATTATATGAATCTGAAAACCGAGAAAAATGTGTTTTATTTAAAAATGATTTCTAGCATGGATCATGGCAAAACCTGGTCTACTCCTACTGATATGACATCGCAAATTACAAAACCCGAATGGAAAACGGATTTTAAATTCATCACGTCTGGAAGAGGCATTCAAACCCGTTCTGGCACATTAATCCACACGCTTGTAAATTTAGAAAACGGCTTATTCTTATTTAAAAGTGATGACCATGGAAAAAATTGGAGCCTCATAGAAACAGCCATCAAACCTGCCGACGAATCGAAAGTTATTGAATTGGAAGACGGCTCCTTAATGATAAATAGTCGCGTAAATAATTTAGGGGTTCGATATATTCACACCTCCAAGGACAACGGAAACACGTGGACATCCCGTCCAGATAATCAGTTAGTGGACCCTAGTTGTAATGCTAGTCTTATTCGGTATAGTTCTATTAAAAACGGTGGAACTAAAAATAGATTGTTGTTTTCAAATTTAAATTCCAAAGATTCCAGAGAAAATTTAACGCTTAAAATAAGTTATGACGAAGGAAAAACCTGGAGTAAAGGCAAGGTCATTTATCCAGGATCGGCAGCATATTCCACCATGACCCTTCTTAAAAATGGTGATATCGGTTTGTTTTTTGAAAAAGACGATTATTCCCAAAATGTGTTTGTAAAACTGTCATTAGCCTGGCTAACGGATGGCAAAGATGGTATTAAATAAACCACCATGTTTTCAAACAAATTATAAAAATTTAAATATGAATTTTAAATCGTTGCTTCTTCTCTTACTCTACTTAATTACATCCTTTTCTGTTTTTTCACAAGAGCGGCAAACCATTCTATTAACGGATAATTGGAAGTTCCAAAAGGGATCCAACGATCAAGCCTTTCAAAAACAATTTAACGATTCTAAATGGGAAACAGTAACCGTCCCGCATGATTGGGCCATTAAAGGACCATTTGATAAAAATATAGACATTCAAGAAGTTACCATTGCGCAAGATGGCATGTATAAACCTGCAGCATTAACAGGCAGAAGTGGTGCATTACCTTATGTTGGCGAAGCTTGGTACCGAAACACATTTTTAACTTCAGGTTTTGATGACACCAAAAAAGCCATCATCCTTTTTGATGGTGCCATGAGCGAACCCCAAGTTTATATTAATGGGAAAAAGGTTGGCGAATGGAATTTTGGTTACAATTATTTTTACTTCGATATTTCAAAATATATTACCGCAAACGCAGAAAACACCATTGCGGTTCATTTATCTAATCTGCCACTATCCTCACGGTGGTATCCTGGCGCAGGATTGTACCGAAACGTTAAAGTAATTATTAAAAATAAAAACTCGGTAGATCAATGGGGAACCTTTGTTACCACACCGTTTATAAGCGATAATCTTGCTAAAGTAAATATTAAAACTAAAGTTTCTGGCAAAAATTTAACGCTCGTTACTAAAATTGTAAACACCAATGGACAGGAAGTCGCTTCACAGAAAACGACGCAGATATTTAATCAGGAATTCGAACAAAACATTCCTGTTCAAAACCCCAAGCTCTGGGAATTAGATGCGCCATATTTATACACAGCCATTTCAGAAATTTACAAGGATAATCAACTTCAAGACCGCTATTCAACACGTTTTGGAATTCGCAGTATTAATTATGAAGCACACAAAGGCTTTAGTTTAAACGGGAACATCACGAAATTTAAAGGCGTCTGTTTACATCATGATTTAGGTCCTCTTGGAACAGCTGTTAACAAGTCCGCTTTAAAAAGACAACTACGCATTTTGAAAGATATGGGAGCTAATGCCATTCGTAGTTCCCACAACATGCCATCCATAGAGCAATTGGAGCTATGCGATGAAATGGGCTTTCTATTTCTAGCCGAATCCTTTGATGAGTGGGCAGAACCCAAGGTTGAAAATGGCTACAATCGCTTTTTTAAAACCGATGTGGAAAAAGATATCGTAAATCTGGTTCATGCCACCAGAAACCATCCATGTATAGTTATGTGGAGTGCTGGTAACGAAGTCCCAGATCAATTTGGTTCGGAAGGTGCCAAACGTGCCAAAATGATTCAAGATATTTTTCACAGAGAAGATCCCACACGACCGGTAACCGTTGGCATGGATCAGGTTACTGCTACTATGGCGTCTGGTTTTGGAGCACTTTTGGATATTCCAGGGTTAAATTACCGAACGTATTTATACGAAGAAGCCTATGAGAAATTTCCCCAAGGTCTCATTTTAGGTTCGGAAACAGCATCAACAGTCAGTTCTCGCGGGATTTATAAATTTCCGGTTAAAGAAGCTCAAATGAAACTATATGATGACTTTCAAAGTTCGTCATACGATTTAGAATATTGTAGCTGGTCCAACACACCAGATGTGGATGCTGTTTTACAAGACACACATGATTGGGTTATTGGCGAGTTTGTTTGGACAGGTTTCGACTATTTAGGCGAACCAACGCCTTACTATAAAGAATGGCCCTCACGAAGTTCCTATTTTGGGATGATTGATTTAGCGGGTTTACCAAAAGACCGTTATTACCATTATCGAAGCCGCTGGAATACCAACGATGAAACCTTACACATTTTACCACATTGGAACTGGGAAGGTCAAGAAGGTGATACCATTCCAGTTTTCGTTTATACCAATTATAATGCTGCCGAATTATTTTTAAACGGAAAGAGCTTAGGGGTTCAAACAAAAAATGATTCTACCGCCTTAACACGCTACCGACTTATGTGGATGGATGTTATTTATGAACCCGGTGAATTGAAGGTTATAGCTTTGGATGATGCTGGTAATCCCGTAGCTGAAAAACGAATTCAAACTTCAGGAGAACCCTATGCCCTAAAATTAGAAACGGATAGACTGGAATTACAAGCAAACGGCAATGATTTAGCTTATGTTACGGTTTCCGTCGTCGATAAAAATGGGATAGAATGTCCAACAGCTACCAATCAATTAAATTTTAAAGTATCAGGAACTGGCAGCTTTCGTGCTGTTTGTAATGGTGATGCCACCTCTTTAGAAATGTTTCATATTCCAACCATGAAATTGTTCAGCGGAAAATTGGTTGTTACCGTTCAATCCACAGATAAAATTGGTAATATGACATTAACAGTAACAGGAAATGGCTTAAAAACAGCTAAAATAGACATCCAGTCTAAAAAATAAAAATGACTTATGACAACTTATAAATTTCTAATTCTTCTGATGGTTACAAGTTCTATTTATTCCCAAAGCAATTATAAATCAGCTGAAGGGTTTTATGAGCTTTCAAGTTTTGAGATGGCTGCTGGCATGTATTTGTTGGAAGATCAAACATTTTTCTACTTTGCCTCTTTCGGGAATGTGGATTTAAAAATATATGGCACCTATACCCTATCAAATTCAAATCAAATTACACTTTTTCCCAATCCTGAATTAACTAAAAAATTCCATTTTTACGGGTTACATAACCCTGAAAATAAAAATTATATTACGTTTTACTACAAGCAACCTTATGAGCAAAATGCAGAACAACTACTAATTGAAATTGACGGAAAGTATCAAGAATTCCCAAAATTCACTTCGGCTATTTCAGAAGTTTCTATGCGTATTGAATTTCCACAATCGGAAATTATTAAAATAGGCTATAAAAATCCTGACGCACAGAATGCATTTCAATATGAATTATTAGAAACCGCCAAACTCCATGATGGCATCAACGAAATTAAAATTTTTCATAATTATTACGCGGAAATGATTGTTGCTGTATCACAATTAGCATTCAAACTAGAAAATGGCATATTAACCGATTTAAATGAATTCAACCAAAAAACGATTCCAAAGAAAGAAATCAACCCCGATATTAAAAATCAAGTTCTAGCTTTTATTGCAGATAAGAAAAGTAAAACAACTATAAATCGTGATGGGAAAATCTATGAAAAAATAGATTTAACCTCCAAATAAGATTTCAGTTACCAGTATATTGTTTACACGGATAGAACCTATATAATTAATTTTAATTTCAAATTTTAATGACCTTTATACAAACCATTTTGCGGGGAATAGGACAAGTCATGTTTCAAAACAATATATATTCTGGTCTATTATTTTTAATAGGAATTTTCTACAACTCCTGGCTATTAGGATTAGCAGCTCTATTCGGCACAATAATAAGCACCGTTTCGGCTCATGTTTTGAAGTATCCAAAAGAGGCCATTAAAAACGGCCTATATGGTTTTAATGGAACATTAACAGGTATAGCAGTGTTTTGTTTTTTTGAGGTTTCTGTCGTAACCGTTTTCGCACTCTTTTTAGGTGCCATTTTATCAACGGTAATCATGGCATATTTACAAAAAATTATCCTGCCTTTTACTGCTCCTTTTGTCATGGCTACATGGCTAACCATATATTTCCTGATAGTTATTTTTAATTTTCCACTATTGGCGCCATTAGAGCAAATTGAAAGTAGTCTTAATTTTCTAATATCCTCTGGTAATAGTTTCGGTCAAGTCATGTTTCAAGAAAATAGTATAACAGGATTATTTTTCTTTATAGGAATTTTACTGAATAATAAATTAATGGCCGTATATGCGGCCTACGCAGCAGTTTTAGGGCCCATTGTTGGATGGCTTGTTTCAGAATCTTCATCTACAATTAACGCGGGACTCATGGGTTACAACGCCATACTATGCGCTATAGCACTTGTAGGAACCGGATGGAAGGATTTTTTATGGATTACCAGTGCAATTATTCTATCCACATTACTAAATATAGGTATGGCCATGACGGGCTTAATTACCCTTACTGCTCCTTTTGTATTAGCAACTTGGGGGATTTTAATGGTGAACAAAGTTTAAAAATTTAAATCGATAAATTGATTGTCTTGATATTAAATACACAACCTATCATTTGAATTAGAAATTAATTCTCTAAATTGAAAGTGGAAAAACAGAATAAAATGGATCTACCAACTAGCAACCCGATATTCATCATACCTGTATCTACAGGATTAATTTTTTTAATTGTTGGATTCATCATGATGAAGTTTCCGCCTAAAAAAATAAATGGTCTGTATGGTTATCGTACGGCAAGCTCCATGAAAAATCAAGAGCGATGGGATTTTGCACAAATTTATTCCGCTATAGAAATGATGAAATTAGGAGTTGTCTTAGCTTTAACCGGGTTGCTTGGTTTTATTGTGCAACCCAATGAAAAAATAGCCACATTAATTGGTATTAGCTTCATGGTTATACTTGTTGTTGTGCTATTTATTCGCGTAGAATCTGCTATAAAAAATAAGTTTAACTAAACAGTAAATAGCTAAAATCACACATGAAAAAACGCACATTGTATCTCGTATTCCTCACAGTTTGTTTTAGCAGTACTTTACACGCTCAAAATACAATTGAAGCTCCTAAAGGCTATTCAACGCAGATAGGAAATATGGTTTCCATGCTGGAAGATTTAAAAGCACGCCTTACTGCTGGTGTTGTAAACCTGAATCAAAATGAAGTCGATTTTTTATTAGATGATGATGCGAACCGCATGGGTGCCATGATTTTACATTTGGCAGCCACCGAAAAATATTACCAATTATATACGTTTGAAAACAGAAGTTTGAACAAAGACGAAAACGAAACCTGGCTAATGCCTTTATAGTTAGGCAAACCAGCTAGAAGCGAACTTGTAAATAAACCTATTAGTTACTATTTAGATATTTGGGATGCAGTTAGAAAAGAAACCTTGAAACTATTAAAAACCAAAGATGATACCTGGTTTAATTCAAAAATAAAAAATTCTAGTATGAACAACCATTGGGCGTGGTATCATGTTATGGAACATCAAGCGAATCATATGGGACAAATTCGATTAATTATAAAAAGAGTTCCTAAAAACTAAAAACATCAATAAAGCGAAGAAGTAGCGTTACCTGAACGCCATTGTAACTTTAATTTTTAACATTTCTACATTCCTAATAATTAAATTAAAAATAAAGTGTACCTTTGCACGAAATTTGGCGGAACCTGACGTTCTATCAAATTAATTCCTCAGGGTGAGGGTGTGTTACTAGAAGTTTAGGTTAAGTATGTCGATTCTCTTCTTTTGTAACACTACAAAACATAATCGATTACTTATTAAACACGAATGAATACATTCCAAGATTTAGGTCTTAATGACGACCTATTACAAGCTATTACTGACATGGGTTTTGAAACCCCTAGTGATGTTCAATCCCAAGCAATTCCCATTTTATTAGAAAAAGACACCGATTTAGTTGCCTTAGCGCAAACTGGAACGGGAAAAACAGCTGCATTTGGTTTTCCAATGTTGCAAAAAATCCAGATGGATAGTCGCACAACACAAGGTTTAATCCTTTCGCCAACACGTGAATTGTGTTTGCAAATTGCCAACGAAATGAAAGCTTACGGTAAACACTGTAAAGGTTTAAACGTTGTAGCAATTTACGGTGGGTCTAGTATTACAGATCAAGCACGCGAGGTTAAAAGAGGTGCACAAATTATTGTTGCTACACCTGGTCGTATGAAAGATATGATTAAGCGTAGATTAGTAGATATTTCTAAAATTGAATACGCCGTTTTAGATGAAGCTGATGAAATGCTAAACATGGGTTTTAAAGAGGATATTACTGATATCTTATCGCATACACCTGAAGACAAAAACACCTGGTTATTCTCGGCTACCATGCCTAAAGAGGTTTCCAATATTGCCAAGAAATTTATGGCAAACCCTATTGAGATTACAGTAGGAAATAAAAATGAAAGTACGAGTCAAGTAACGCATGAGTATTATTTAGTTAATGCACGTGATCGTTATGCAGCTTTAAAACGTTTATCCGATGCAAATCCAGATATCTTTTCTGTTATTTTCTGTAGAACAAAACGCGATACACAAAAAGTAGCTGAACAATTAATTGAAGACGGCTACAGTGCTGGCGCATTACATGGCGATTTAAGTCAGAATCAACGTGATTTGGTAATGAAATCTTTCAGAAACCAGCAAATTCAAATGCTAGTGGCAACAGATGTTGCTGCTCGTGGGATTGATGTAGACGATATTACACACGTAATAAACTACCAGTTACCGGATGAACCGGAAGTATACACACACCGATCTGGTAGAACTGGTCGTGCTGGAAAAACAGGAATCTCTATGGTTATTGTTTCAAAAAGCGAGGTTCGTAAAATTAAAAGTATTGAACGCATCATTAAGAAAGACTTCATTAAAAAAGAAATTCCTGATGGCATAGAAATTTGTGAAGTTCAATTAATGTCGCTTGCCAATAAAATCCACAACACAGAAATAAACCCTGAAATTAATAAGTATTTAGAAAGTATCAACGAACTATTTGCTGACACATCTAAAGATGAATTAATTAAGAAATTTTTCTCTGTAGAATTTACGCGTTTCTTTAATTACTATTCAAAATCACGTATTCAAAACGTAACAGAATCTCGTGGAAGTGATCGTTCTGATGATGGTGGTGGACGTGGTTATACCAGTAATGCCAATGATACACGTTACTTTATAAACGTTGGTCGTAAAGATGGTTACGATTGGATGAAGCTAAAAGATTTCCTTAAAGAAGTTTTAGAATTAGGTCGTGATGACGTTTTTAAAGTGGATGTTAAAGAAAGTTTCTCATTTTTTACAACCGAAAAAGGTTTACAAGAAAAAGTATTGGCATTCTTTACGGATTTCAAACACGAAGGTCGTTTTGTAAATGTAGAAGTAAGCGAAGATAAAGGTCGTGGTACTAGCCGAAACAAACGCAGAAGTGGCGGAAGTGGTTTTGGAGGAAAACGACGTGATGATAAGCCAAGAGGTGAACGTCGTTCAAGTGGTGGACGTAGTGATCGTGGTGGCGATTCTGGAAACAGACGTAGCCGCAGAAGTGATAGCGACTCTAAACCAAGACGTACAGAAACTAGTAACGATTCCGGTTCTGAAAGACCAAGACGCTCTAGACGCTAAACACAACTGTTAATAATAAGTCAAATAAAGTACTAAATGAGAAATCTATTTTTTTGTTTAGTACTTTTATTGTTTAATTTAGCCAGCATGAAGCACTACCTATTCCTACTTATTGCATTGTTTACCTTTTATCTTGGTTTCTCACAGGACCAAACCTATGTAAAGGGCGTTATTATAAACGCATCACAAGGGGAACCTTTGGAAAGTGTTAATATTGTAAATTTAACACAGGTAATTGGTACTACAACCAATGCCGAAGGAGAATTTACCTTACGTGCCCAAGCAAATGATACGCTGCACCTCTCCTATTTAGGTTTTAAATCTATAAAAGTTCGTGTTACTAATGACTGGATAAAGTTTGGAACGTCTACCATCCAATTAAATGAATTGGCACTAGCTTTAGAAGAAGTCGTTATAAATGATTTCCGCTTAACAGGAATTTTAGAAGTGGATATTCAAAATGTGCCCATCAATAATAATTACCGATACAGTATTTCTGGTTTACCATCCACAGGCTATGAAGCTGGAAATCGTAGCAATGCCATAACCAAAGCATTGGGTGCTATTTTTAATCCTGCCGATTTCCTCTATAAAATGTTTGGGAAAAATCCGAATGAGATGAAAAAACTCAAACAGATGAAGCAAGATGATGAAATTAGAAACCTCCTAGCCTCGCGTTTTGATCGGGAAATGTTAACGGTTTTACTACAAGTAGACCGTGTAGACTTAGATGAAATAGTGCGTCAATGTAACTATTCGGCCGATTTTATAAATAGCGCTAACGATCTTCAAATACTGGATGCTATTAGTGAATGCTATGAGGAATACAAGGTGTTGAGTCGGAGTCGGAAAAAGCGGTAGTTTATTATTAGGTATAGAATCACATTTAAAAATACTTTCATAAATATAAGAACCAAGATAATAGCATGAAAGCACAAAATTTTCATGAATTTTGGACTATTTTTTTCCCCTACTCCTACCTGCCATGTTTCCGATTAGATGTTTTATGAAATTTTATTCAGAATTCAACTTAAACCAACCTTCTGCATTTGCCTTACTTTTGTAAATAGGATTTCTATTTTATTTTTATTTTAATTATTAATTTTATAAAAAAGCTGAATTCAGCGAAAAGAATAATACAAAAAACATTTATTTAAACTCTTAACTTAAACCACTCTCCTCATAATACCGCTCCACGATTTCATCATAACTTTTAATCGTTTTCTTGATCCAATCTAGACGTTTTTCTAACTTTTCATTTTCGGTAAGCTGCCAAGGAATATCCGTTTGTTTTAATTTGGTGGTAACATGTTGTAAAATAATGGCTGCCGATACAGAAATATTCAAACTCTCTGTAAATCCCGCCATCGGTATTTTTAAATAACCATCTGCAGCATCTAAAACCTCCTGCGATAAGCCTTCTGTTTCCCTTCCGAAGAAGAAACAAGATTTTTTAGCCACATCAAACTCATGCAACAAACAATCATTGGTATGTGGTGTGGTTGCTATAATTTGATAACCTTCTTGTTTTAAGGCTTTAATGGCATCTTTTACATGGTGATGGCGTTTTAAATCCACCCATTTTTGCGCGCCCATGGCGATTTCCCTATCTATGCGCTTGCTATTTACTTCTTCTACAATATGAACTTCTTGTATACCAAACACATCACAACTTCTAATTACGGCACTTGTGTTATGCAATTGGTACACATCTTCTGTAGCAACCGTAAAGTGTTTGGTACGTTGTGATAATACACGATTAAATTTTTCGCGTCTGCTTTCGGTTAAAAAGCCTTCTAAATGGTTTAGTAATTGTAAATCAATCATGCTCGGTATAAAAAAAAGAAAAACCCGACGTTATATCAGGTTTTTATAGTTTAAAATGGTACTAATTAATTATCCACATTCACACCAATATTGCCTTGCGCAATAATGGTTCCTAAATTAACTGTACTTTCATGTACATTAATATAGCCATTAATTTGAAGTACATCGTCATATCCAAAGGGCGTGGCATCATCTAACTGAATAATACTAGTTTCACTTCTACCTGTAGCACCATCCACTGGATTAAAAGTCAATACAACAGCACCCGTAGTATTTATATCATTCGCATGAATATGTGCTGGATGTACATCGCCAGCTATGGTGTTTTCAATTTCTAAAACCGCTAATGCTTCGCCACTTTCACGTTTGTAAAAGGTGGCTGTTCCTTGAACTTCTGGTGCATCTACTTCGCTTAAAGCATACACTACGGATTCACCTGTTAAACCGTTTATGCCAATATCGCCTTGGGCAATAACTGTATCATCGCTTGCACTTAAATGTGCATTCACATACCCATCAAACGCGATTAAGTCTTCATATAAAAATGGTGTTCCATCATCCAAAGCAGACACATTGGTTCTACTTAAACCTGTATCACCATTAATGTTATTAAATGTAAAAGCAATAGCGCCTCCTTCAAGCGCAGTATTGAAATGAATATGTGCAGGATGCTCGGTTCCTGGAATGGCATTGGTTAATTCAATACGTGCTAGGGCTTCCCCATTTTTTCGTTCAGAAAACTTGGCATTCCCGCTAATTTCAGGAATATCACGTGTACCTAATGTATAGGTTTTTGATACACCTGTTAGTTCATTCTGTCCAATATCACCTTGGGCTAAAACAATGGCTGGTGAATTATTATTTAATAGAACATCAATAAACCCATCAAACTCTAATAAATCTTCGTAGGTAATTTCTGTTCCATCATCCAAAGTTGTAAATCTGGTTGTACTTCTTCCTGTTGTACCGTTCAAGCTTTCTAAACTTATAGCTACTGTTCCGCCTTCGGCTGCCGTATTAACCCGTAAGTTTGTTGGGTATGTTTCTCCTGGCAATGTACCAGACAGTTTAATTTCTATGGTTATAGAAGCGTCCTCGTTTTTTATCATCCGGGCATCGCCAATTACGGCTGGATCTGAAACGGGATTTAACGTGTATGTGGTTGAGATTAGTTTAGATTCTAATTCGGTAATATTATCATCACTTGCACAATTGGTAAATGTGAGTGTTGAACATATGCTAATGATAGCTACTAAAATATTTTTCATTTTTACTTTTTCTTTAGACTGCCTAAATTTACAATTTAAACTAGTATCTGAAAACGGAAACGTATTATTATATGAATTTCGTACACAATTTTATATTTTTAAAGTCTATGAAACATATAGTTGTATTATCAGGAGCCGGTATAAGTGCCGAAAGTGGGATTAAAACATTTCGTGATGCCGACGGTTTATGGGAAGGTCATGATGTTATGGAAGTGGCTTCACCACAAGGTTTTCGAGTAAATCCAGAATTGGTTTTAGATTTTTATAACAAACGGCGGAAACAACTTTTGGAAGTCAAGCCGAATCAAGCACATGTGGATTTGGCGGATTTAGAAACCGATTATAAGGTTACCATTATAACACAAAATGTAGATGATTTACACGAACGTGCAGGGAGTTCCAATGTCATTCACTTGCATGGCGAATTACTAAAAGCTAGAAGCACCTTTGATGAAAACACCATAGTAGATTGGAAAACGGATATCCACTTTGGTGATATGTGCCAAAACGGCTACCAAATGCGACCACATATTGTATGGTTCGGTGAAGCGGTTCCTATGATAGAAAAAGCTATGGACGTTTGTGAAACAGCAGATATATTACTAATTATTGGAACCAGTATGCAAGTATATCCTGCTGCTAGTTTAATGCATTATGTTCCAGAAAATACACCCACTTATTTTATAGACCCGAAGCCATCTGTGGTGAATCAAAAAGACATTACACTAATTCAAGAAACAGCTACTGTTGGTATGCGAGTATTTAAAAAATTACTAGCATCAAACTAATATTTAATACAGAGATTAACATACAAAACTTAATCATTGGATGATAGTTTAAAAAATGCATTCACCGGTTTCCCAAATAATGAAGAAAGCTTTAATGCCAAAACCGTTGAAGGCACATATCTATTTGCTTCTATAGAATTTATTGTTTGGCGCGAAACACCTATTTTTTGTGCTAAATCTTCTTGGGTTAGATTTAAAATGGCACGCTCTACTTTTATCGTGTTTTCCATTATCGGTTACGTTTTAAAACTTCAAAAAAACCAACTTGAATCAGCAACATAAATAACAGCACTTGAATATGACTGGTAGTGCTTACAACATGTTGTTCTTCTAAAAAGAAATCAACAATAAAATTAGCCAAAGGCTGTAACATGGTATAACCTACGCCAATAATAAAAGCTAAAGAATAGGATTTTGATCTTAAGGTTTCAATCAGCTCATCTTCAATTTTTTCTTTAGATAAGGACATTATAAGTAAACCCAAAAGCATGGCATGTTTTAGAGTTTGAATCGACCAGGTGGGTAGGTCATCTATAAATTTAAATCCTGTAACCCCAATAAAACTCAAAATGAGTATAATAAAGCCTAACTTTTTAAATGAATGAGGTAGTCTTACTTTATTTAAGAATAGCTCCAGTTTGGTGCGTTCACATGTTTCAATTTCTTTTAATTTCATGACAAGTATGTTTAGTATTTAGACAAATATATTTTCCTATATGACAAATATACTTTACATTTTTGAAATTTAAAAATATGTTTGTTATTTATTTATTTCTGAATCAATTATAACTATAAGTTCTTCAGTTAAATCTAAAAGAACCTCACTTACTAAATTAATGCTTTTTGACGCGCCATTTCTATACCGTAATTGCATATCCAGTAAATAGCGTTGTTCGTTGGTGAAATTAATAGTATCAACCAATTTACCAAATTTGTCTATTTGAAATCCCATGGTATTATTTGATGCAAACTTTCCAAAATTAGAGTCTACCATGTACAAATTATTATTGTTCACTACGGATTCCACATAATCCAAACGTTGAAAATAACGGACAATCGTATTTTGTACACTCGCATTGGAAATTAAATTAACACTGCCACTCGCTATCATATTATTAAATGTAGCACGATTGGCTTTAAATGTGCGACGCGCTGTTAATTCATGAAGTTTTCTCGGCAAAGTTGCCTTGTCATAATCAGGATTCATAAATTGAAGTGCGGAATCTATTTTAGCCATTATACCTATCTCATAATCTATCTGCTCGATAATCAATTCTTTCTGAATGATGAAATCTGATTTAAAATCTTCTAATAGCACCTTTTCTAATTTAAGATTATGATTTTCTTTACTCCAAGTGTTGATTTGTAAGGCTAACAATATGCCAATAACCACCAGAAATATTTCGCCTATGGCATAAAAAATATAGCGTTTAAAGCGGTTTTGTTCAAGCAGTCGCTTTCTTATTTTTCGTATAGCTGAAACCATTAATCAAGCCGTTTTAAATATAAATCTTGAAAATCGAAACTAAAATCGATATTAGGCGAAATCCCTTTCATAGTAAATCCATTTGCTACTCCGTTTTCGTCTAGCGTGAACATGGCAAAAGCATCGGCATTCATATCTTGGTATTCCCATTTAATGGCGAAGGTTTCATCTTTATAAAATTGTAATGGCCCATTTAATAATGGCGAACGATGGCTTTTAAGCCATAATTGATTATCCTTCACAAACACTTCCATTTTTCCAAACCAAACATCTTCATACATACCAATATAATTCTTGATTTTTATTTTAGATTGGTCATTTTTAGCAACAGAATCCCACACTTTTTCAACAACCGCATCTGCGCCACTTTGATTGGATTTCATATAAGCTGCATATTTGTCAATCCACTGAAAATCATCCATGTCCAAGTACATATCTATAATGGTTTGGGTAATGGCTGAAAATAAGCCACCACCATCATTACTCGTATTAGTCAGCACAACAATTCCTAAATCCAGATCAGGAATCATTACTACTTTAGACAACATACCAGGCAAACCACCTGTATGCTCTACCTGCATATTCCCTTTTACGTCAGTAAGAAACCAACCTAAACCGTATCCGGCAAAATGACTGTTGTATCGCGGATTGCTATTTGCATCCATAACGGTATGGATTTTCCACATTTCGTAATGATTGTCTTTGGAAAACAATTGCTTTTTCAATCCATCGCCATACGTTCCCTCATGTAATTGTAAGAGCATCCAAGCTGACATATCATTGACATTTGAGAAAATACCACCAGCTGCACCATTTATCATTTCTTCAAACGTTGGGATGATGCGAATTGTTCCCGTTTCTGTAGAATGTGATGCTGATACATTTCCAGTTTGAGGGATTTCAGCTAAAGAAGCATAGGAATTATCCATACCTAAAGGTTGAAAAATACGGGAATCTATAAAGGCTTCCCAAGTCATACCGCTTTTCCTAGCTATCAACTCACCAGCAACGATATACAATAAATTATCATAATCCCATTTGGTGCGGAATGCCGATTCTGGTTTAAAATGCTGAAAACTGGCTAATAAATCATCTATAGTGAAATTAGAACCTTGCGGAAAAAACATTAAATCGCCTACACCTAAACCCAAACCACTTCGGTGTGTTACTAGATCGATAATGTTAAAATTTTCCTCCACATATTGATTATACATGGTGAATTCTGGAATATGGGTTTTTACTTTATCGTCCCAGTTCAGTTTCCCATCTTCCACCAACATGGCTAAAGCTGCTGTAGTAAAGGCTTTACTGTTAGAGGCAATGGCAAAGTTAGTATTTGGATTAACGGGTTCTTTAGTATCTATAGATTTGACACCGTAACCGCTTTCATGAATTATTTTTCCATCTTTTACCACAGCCACGGCACAACCAGCAACGTTGAATTGAGACATGGCATAATTAACAACAGAGTCAATTTGTTTGGATGTAACTTGAGAATGAACGGGAATGGTGCATACAGCTAAAACGAGCAGTAAAACCATTTTTTTGAAGCATGTGTTTTTCATGAACTGGATTACATAGGATTAATAACTGATTGAAAGATAATTAATTAGCTTTCAAATTCCTGTTTGAAGTGATGATAAACGAAAAATTTATCCAATTTTTTCCAGTATGAATACGAACAAATTATTTCTTTAAATCGATTTGTTTTAAGTTTTCCATACGATTACGGATTAAGAAATCATCAATCGTTTCAAAATGTTCAATGACGCGTTGGTTTTTAAACTCGAAGACTTTTTGTGATAAACCTTGAAGGAAATCACGATCGTGAGACACCAAAATAAGGGTACCATCAAAATCTAAAAGCGCCTCCTTTAAAACGTCTTTACTTTTTAAATCCAGGTGATTTGTTGGCTCATCTAAAATGAGCAAGTTAACTGGTTCTAAAAGTAATTTCACCATAGCTAAACGTGTTTTTTCACCTCCAGATAGCACACTCACTTTTTTATCAATGTCATCACCTTTAAACATGAAACCGCCCAAAATATTTTTTATTTGGGTGCGAACATCGCCTTGCGCCACTTCATCAACGGTTTGAAAAATAGTTAAATTCTCATCTAACAGGGATGCTTGGTTTTGAGCAAAATATCCCACTTTTACATTATGACCTAATTGGCAGGTGCCATCTACAGGAATTTCACCCATAATGGCTTTTATCATGGTTGATTTTCCTTCACCATTTCTACCAACAAAGGACACTTTTTCACCTCTAGAAATAGACATGTTGGCATTTTTAAATACCACATGATCTCCATAGGATTTCGATAAATCCTTGACTGTTACAGGATAATCACCAGATCGTTGTGCTGGCGGAAATCGTAATTTTAAAGCGGAGGTATCAATATCATCTACTTCAATAATCTCCAGTTTCTCTAACATACGCTCACGAGAATTTACCTGATTTGTTTTAGAGAACGTGCCTTTAAATCTTTCAATAAATGCCATGTTATCGGCAATAAACCGCTGTTGTTCTTTATATGCTTTTATTTGATGTAAACGACGATCTTCTCGCAGTTGTAAATAATGTGTATAGTTGGCTTTATAATCGTAAATACGACCCATAGTCACCTCAATCGTACGATTGGTAATATTATCAATAAATGCCTTATCATGGGAAATAACCATGACCGCATTGGCTTTATTTAGCAAGAAATCTTCTAACCAAATAACAGATTCAATATCAATATGGTTGGTTGGCTCATCTAATAGAATTAAGTCCGGCTTTTGAAGTAGCATTTTGGCTAATTCAATTCGCATACGATAACCACCACTAAATTCACTGGTTTGCCTGGTAAAATCTGAACGTTTAAAACCTAAACCTGTCAAAGCTTTTTCCACTTCCGCATCATAATTAACATCTTCTAAAGCGTAGTATTTTTCCCCTAAATCGGACACCTGGGTAATGATGTTCATATAATCATCGGACTCATAATCCGTTCGGGTTTCCAAGGCTTTATTCAAAGCGTCCATTTCGTCTCGCATTTGGAAAACATGAGCGAAGGCTTTGGAGGCTTCCTCAAAAACGGTACAATTATCTTCAGTCAATAAATGTTGTGGTAAGTAAGCAATAACAGCATCTTTAGGAAACCGTACATTACCACGAGTTCCTTTTTGAACACCTGCCACAATTTTCATCATGGTCGATTTTCCAGCACCATTTTTACCCATAAGGGCAATTTTATCATTTTCATTTATGGTAAAGGACACATCGCTAAATAAGGTGTGACCGCTAAACTCTACTGCTAAATTATCTACTGAAATCATGGCTTTAAATTTAAAGGCGCAAAGCTATGAAAAAGCGCATCAATATTAGTGAATATTCTGAAGTGCTTATTTATTTTTTAATTCTATCCACTTACTCATAAATTTGGTACTTTGAAGTGACTGATGTTGCAGCATCTGCCCAGTAAAATTATGTTCTCTGTGATTTAGCAAATTGGCTGTTATACTATTGATAGTTTTTATAAAAGAAGATTGAAATTGGGTTTTATCAAATCGGTTATTTATAATTTGAAATCCGTTTTGTTGTTTGGTTTTCCAGGTCGTTTCCGTGGTATAAAGTGCTACGGCTTTGTTGATAAATTCGATTGGATTATCAGCAATAAATCCATTGGAATCTAATGTCCGGAACATACCTTCTGCAGCAATCGAACTCATAATTGCTGGCGTTCCGTTTTTCATGGCATCAATTAATTTACCTTTCAATCCGGCACCAAACTGCAATGGCGCCAAACAAACTCGTGACGCTTGCATGACTTCTGAAACCTGATTAGCAAAACCTTTAACTAAAAAACCATCTTGTTTTTTGTGTAATTGTGTGACCTTCTGATTTGCATATGCGCCAAAAATATGCAGTTCCGCTTGTGGTAATTGCTTACGGATTCCTGGCCAAATCACTTCTTTTAAATATAAAACCGATTGGTAATTGGGTTTATGAAAGAAGTTTCCAATGGTTATGAAATTAGCTCTGGCATGAAAATCGGGCAACATTTCAGATGCTTCTTTAGAGATAGTCTCTAATAAAAACGGTAAATAATGAATTAAATTTGTCTCTACCTTGAAGTATTTCTCAAGTAATTCCATTTCCGCTTCGGAAATAATAAGGCTTAAATCGCATCTATATATACTGGCAATTTCCCGTTTGGAGGTGTCATTTACAAGGTGTTTTCTATAATTGGTATCACCTGCTTTTAAAGCTAACTCGCGTGCTTTTCTTAAGCCATGTAAATCTTCGGTGTCTAATAATCGGAAAGCATTTGGGCAATTTTCAGCTACACGCCATCCAAACTGTTCTTCAGTTAAAAACCGATCGAACAATACCACATCGGGATTTTCCGATTTTATAAAATTATCAAAACTCGAATCGTTTAATTGGATTGCAACTTCCGGAATGCCAAGTGTGGATAAAGCGAAAGCATTATCTGTTTTAGATGTGGTTGTTGCAAAGGTAATTTTATAGTTTTCGGATTGAAAAAGCGATATAAGTTGCATCATCCGGGTTCCAGCAGCTGAACTTTTTGGTTCAGGCCAAACACAACCAATTATAAGTAGTTTTTTAGTCATATAACAAATAAAAACCTATTCGGGTCTTGGCACTAAACTATAAATGACACGCATATTTTTAGCCCAATTAATAACACTTTCTATTTGCGCATCCGTTAAATTGGCTTCCTGATGAGTCCACAAATAAGAGTCCAATGGCATTTCCTTTTCTTCTACCATTTCTATTAACTCCTCTAACTTATGATCTTTCTTTTTTGCCGAATAATCATTCCAAACCGACACATTAAAATGTTTTTTTCCATCGTTTACATGTTCGGCCAACCAGTAATTTATAGGTGTTATAGTATTATACCAAGGATATCGTGTGTGGTTACTATGGCAGTCAAAACAGGTTTCTTTTAAAATGGCAGCTACATCTTCTGGCGGATTGGTTTCCGTTAAAAATGGTTGAACAGTTGCTATATCACCGGTGTTTTTTTCTGGTCCAAAAAATTGTGCAATAGCAAAAACAACTAACAAAACAATCAGAATTTTCTTTACTATTTTCATTTTGTGTAATTTTATCTATCAAAAATAGGAAAAACTATTGACTACGGACCAACTATACGCTGAATTAAATTATGTGAACCATTCGAGAGAAAAGCGCTTACATTATGCCAATTTGGTAATTAACAACCCAAAATTAATTCCGAAGTTACTAGCAGTACTATTTCGTGTTGATGATAAAATTTCTTGCAGAGCCGCCTGGGTTTTAGAGTTTATGTGTCATGAAAATTTAGAATACTTGATTCCTCATTTAGACACGTTTACAGCAAACATACACAAAGTTCATTTAGACCCAGCAGTAAGACCCATTGCTAAAATTTGCGAGTATTTAGCCAAAGCATATTACGCTAAAACACCAAATAAGATCCAATTACATTTAAATCCCATTTACCAAGAACGGATAATTGCCGTTTGTTTTGATTATATGATTCATGATGAGAAAATTGCGCCTAAAGCGTATTCCATGAACACCTTATACCTGTTTGGAGCAGATTATGATTGGATTCACCCGGAACTCGTAATAATATTAGAACGGGATTTCCAAATGCAGAGCTCGGGTTTTAAGGCACGAGCAAAACACATTTTAAAGAAGCTTAAAAAGTAGCTGGTTTTATAATTCATTCATTACCTTGGGAAAGAAGATCATCTTAAAAAACACATATCATAATCCGTC
Source organism: Bizionia sp. M204 (assembly GCF_023205095.1). Lineage (GTDB taxonomy): Bacteria > Bacteroidota > Bacteroidia > Flavobacteriales > Flavobacteriaceae > Algorimicrobium > Algorimicrobium hallyeonense. The sequence continues at coordinate 1,532,067 of NZ_CP046242.1, forward strand.
TATTCTTTTGGATTTCCGTATCTTTGCAGCTTTTAAAACACAACAACAATCATGTCTATATCTTCCTTAAATGCCATTTCTCCTATTGATGGTCGTTACCGTAATAAAGTTGAAAAATTAGCCCCTTATTTTTCTGAAGAAGCGTTAATAAAATACCGCGTACAAGTAGAAATTGAATATTTTATTGCATTGTGCGAAGTGCCGCTGCCACAATTAGCCGATTTTAACACGGCACTATTTGACGATTTACGCGCTATTTATAAAAATTTCACCGCTATTGATGCATCTGCCATTAAGGATATTGAAAAAGTAACCAATCACGATGTGAAAGCGGTTGAATACTTTATTAAAGAAAAATTTGACAGCTTACAAATTTCAGAATATAAAGAGTTTATTCATTTCGGATTAACGTCTCAAGATATTAATAATACATCTATTCCTTTGAGTATTAAAGATGCTATGAATGATGTATATGTTCCTGAATATTTTGAAGTTTTAAACAAATTAAAAACATTGGCGGAAGATTGGAAATCCGTTCCTATGTTGGCTAGAACTCATGGACAACCTGCTTCTCCTACACGTTTAGGAAAGGAAATTCACGTATTTGTTACACGTTTGGAAGCTCAATTTGATTTATTAAACGATATTCCTAGTGCGGCAAAATTTGGTGGTGCCACTGGAAACTTTAATGCACATCATGTTGCCTATCCAGAAATAGATTGGAAAGCTTTTGGCAGTCAATTTGTACAGGAAAAATTAGGGTTACACCACTCGTTTCCTACCACACAAATTGAACATTACGATCATATGGCAGCTTTATTTGATACTTTAAAACGTATTAATACCATATTAATTGATTTAGATCGAGATATCTGGACCTATGTGTCCATGGATTATTTTAAACAGCGCATTAAAGCTGGCGAAGTAGGAAGTTCTGCCATGCCTCATAAAGTAAACCCTATTGATTTTGAAAATAGCGAAGGGAATTTAGGAATAGCCAATGCTATTTTCGAGCATTTATCAGCCAAATTGCCAATTTCCAGATTACAACGCGATTTAACAGATAGTACGGTTTTACGTAATGTAGGTGTTCCTTTTGGACATACTATTATTGGGTTTAAGTCTATTTTAAAAGGTTTAAATAAACTGCTTTTAAACGAAAGTAAGTTTGCCGAAGATTTAGAAAACAATTGGGCTGTGGTTGCAGAAGCTATTCAAACCATTTTACGTCGCGAATCGTATCCAAATCCGTATGAAGCTTTAAAAGGATTAACACGTACCAATGAAAAAATTAATCAACAATCCATTTCAAATTTCATTGATACATTAGAGGTTTCGGATGGGATTAAAAAGGAGTTAAAAGCTATTACACCTAGTAACTATACAGGAATTTAAAATGTTAACAGATAAACAATCTCTAATCCTTTGCGGAATTGTAGGTGTCAGTTTTTCAGTAGCTGGGATTTGCGGCTTATTGGAGAACTATATGATAAGTGGGATTTTCATGGCATTATTTTTGGCTATTTTAATCAATATTATTGTAACAGTTTCAAAGCATCATAAGAAAAATGATGACCAAACCACTTAAAGCAAAAAAGCGATCTACAAAAGATCGCTTTTTTTATAATTATTTGTCTGAATATTATTTAAAGAAATTGACAATATCTTTTAATTGTTCAGAATCTTCAAAATTAGTGTTTTGAACGGCACTAGCCAATGCTCCAATTTGTTCGGGACGCATATTATCACCTAAAATTCTAACCACACCAAAGCCCATTTCTTTAGAGCTTCCAAAGACAATAACTTCTTCCGCACTGTCATCATCTCCCAAATAGGAAATAACGAAGGTCATACCACTATCTCTAAACTCCATGAGTTCTGTATATTTTACATTACTTAAAATGGCTTTAACTTTTGCTAATTCGGCGTTATAAGTGGTCATATTGGTTTCGCTTGCTTTAAAACCTAAAAAGTTTAAACGCTGAACAGATTTATAAGCCTCCTTTTGCTCATCCGTTAAGGCCGCTTCATCTAATGCTACAATAGACGTTGGAATATCGGCCGTAACAAAATCGGCTTTTTCCTGATTATCTACAAAATACGTTTGTAATGATTCGCCTGAATTACAGCTTATTAGTGACATAGCCACTAATAAACTGAACAGGGTATATTTGATTGATTGTTTCATGATGGTATTATCTCTTATCTTTCTTTTCCAAATGTTCACCACCTGGAATATTCATTTTCTGGGTTAATTTAGAAATTTGATTTAAGTTAATATCTCCTGTTAATGAAACTACCACTGTTTCAAATTCACGTTTTTTACCATTCATATTAATATCCATATCTTTTGTAACAGCTCCAATACCATCTACAAACATCAGGAATTCACTTACATGGTCCGAATCGCGGCCTTCCTTAACATAAAATGTCATATTCATGCCATCATCTTTAACGACCATTAATTCCTCTAAACCACCTTTTCTAGATTTTACCCATTTAGATACATCGGAAGAAATAGCTTTATCTCCTGTGGAAATGACTTTAAAACTGGTAATACTATTCACCATATTGATATATTCTTGTGATTCTGGATCATCCGTATTAATATCCATTTTAGCTAACATTTGAAACATTTTAGGTTTAATGGACACATAGGTTACTTCAGGATTCTCGCTGTATTTTGCAAAAATATCTTGTGCTTGAGAAGCGAATGGCATCATCATTAGTGCCAAAACGAAAATAAGGGTGTACTTTTTCATAGGGTTTGTTTTTAATTTATTTAATTTTTCACGGTTAGTAATGGTGTTGTTATTAATTATTGTTTTCATTTCAGTTTATTGTTTGTTTTTAAATATTCTATTTGTGGAATTCTCCATTTCTTTTAAGTAATTGACTTTAGACATGCCATTATTAACAGCATTTAAATAATTTACTTTTTCAAAACCTTTATTCATGTGTGTTGAAATCATTTCGAGTGATTTAACCACTTCATTATAAGCTAACATAGGATCGTCATAGGTTCCTAAATCTTCTTGTGTATGCAACGGATTATTGAAATATAAGCTTATTGAAAGTACTGCAATGGCAGCAACTGTAAGCCATTTATAATTAAATATGGTTCGCGATTTCAAAGGCAATTCTTTAATAGAGACTTCTTCCTGATTTGCTTTAAAGTAAGCAAACATAGGTTTGTACATCTCTAAATGCGGTGCCACATCATCTTGTGTAAAATACGCCTTCAATTGTGCTTCTTCCTGAAGCGTGGTTTCGGCATTTTCATATTTTTCAAGTAATTTTTCTATATTATTTAATACCATAATTATGTGTATTAGTTAATTTTTCACGTATTGTTTTTCGAGCTCTTGATAAGGCTACTCGGACGGCTGTTTCATTCATATCTAGCATTTTGGCTATTTCATTATAATCGTATTGCTCAATATCCCGCAGCTGAACAACCATTTTTTGCTGTTCTGGCAAATCTGCCATAATCTTACTTACCCAATCCAAACTATCATTGACCTCAACTTCCTTTTGTAAGGACACATTATGATCTTCATAATTACTATGTACAATTTTTAAATTCTGTGCCTGTTTAGATTTTAATTTATCTAAACAAAAATTTTTTGTCATGGTCATTGAAAAGGCTTCTATGTTTTTATAGTTGCTCATTTTCTCTTGGTTTTTCCACAATTTTAAGATAATCTCTTGAGTTGCATCTTCTGCTTCCTCCCGAGACACAAGCAATCGTTTGGCTAAACGAAAGACTTTATCTTTAAATGGCATGACAATATTCAAAAATTCTGTCTGTGTCATAGTTTGTGGTTAATCAATAATAGCTGGTTTTTGCCTACTTACTATTACGACGATTGATAACTTAATTTGTTACAAATAATTTTTATTATGTTATAAAGTAACTACTTTTAATTCGACAAAAAGAACAATTAAAATGAAAATAGCTATGAAAAACCGAACTATTTATTTACTCGTTATTTACGCATCTACCCTATTTACGGGCTGTTTTGAAGATATAGATGATAATCCAGCATCTACCCGTGACTTAAATGATTTTGTTTGGCGAGGTTTAAACACCTATTATCTCTATAAGGATAATGTGCCGGATTTAGCAAACGACCGGTTTGATACAGGTTCCTATGAAGCATTTTTAAATAATTATCCTTCACCAGAAGCCTTGTTTGAATATTTACGCTATCAACCACAAACGGTGGATAGGTTTAGTTGGATAACGTCTAATTACATTCAATTGGAACAACTATTAAGTGGTACAACACAAAACAACGGCATGGATTACGGCCTTATGCGTTATCCAGACGGTTCGGAAAACGTGTTTGGATATGTTGGATATGTATTGCCAAATTCTAGCGCTAGCAATCAAGGCGTCTCCAGAGGAACTATTTTTTATGCTATTGATGGCATTCCAATTACTACCTCTAATTTTAATAGTTTATTACGAAATACTACCTACACTATTAATTTAGCAGATTATAATGATAATGGAACCTCTCAAACGAGCGATGACAATATTACACCAAATGGCCAAAGCATTACACTTTCAAAATCTTCCCTTACTGAAAACCCTATTTTTAAAACAGAAATATTTGAAGTTGCCGGAGAAAACGTAGGGTATTTAATGTATAATGGATTTACTAGAGATTTTGATTCGCAATTAAATGCCGTGTTTGGTCAGTTTCAAGCAAATAATATTCAGAATTTAGTTTTGGATTTACGTTATAATTCGGGAGGCTCTGTTAATACAGCTATTTTATTGTCTAGTATGATAGCTGGACAAACTGGCAATGTGTTTAGTACGGAAGAATGGAATTCTGATATTCAATCTCAACTATCAGAAGCACAAACCACGAATTACTTTACAGATAATGATGCTGGAGCTCCTTTAAACATTTTAAATCTAAACAAGGTGTATGTTTTAACCACAAAACGATCAGCATCTGCTAGTGAGTTAGTTATAAACAGTTTAGATCCTTATATAGATGTGGTTCAAATAGGAACCGAAACTGCTGGTAAATTTCAAGCATCCGTAACGCTTTATGATGCGCCCGATTTTCGTAGAGCAAATGCAAACCCATCACATTTATATGCTATGCAACCTCTAGTATTAAAATCCTTGAATGCCGTTGGTAATACGGATTATAGCCAAGGCTTATTTCCGGAAATACCGCAGTCCGAAAATTACAGCAATATGGGAACACTGGGCTCTGAAACTGAACCGCTTTTAGCAACAGCTCTACAGCTTATTTTAGATGATAGCCGCATTTATATTCCTTTTGTAGAACCTTTGGATTTAGTTGGAGATAAGTCCGATGTCTTACCACTGTCTATTGGTATGTATGTAGATTAGTTGTTAGTTGTTAGTTGTTAGTTGTTAGTTGTTAGAAAATTATACTATTACATGACTATTTGAATTTATAAAACAAAAAACCCAGACTTTCGTCTGGGTTTTTCTATACACTATAGTTTAGGCATATTAGTTTTTAAGAACGCGAATAGTTTCAGTCGTTTTACCAATAGTTACTTTTACAAAGTAAGCTCCTGTTTGTAAGTTAGACATATCTACCTCGCTTGCAACAGTATTAGGAGACGTACGAAGTACTTCTTGTCCTAACATATTGTAAACAGCCACCTGTTGAATTGCTTTTTGAGTTTTTAACATTAATAAATTATTAACCGGGTTTGGATAATACGTTAGCGCTGAATCCATATCAAAATCTTGCGTAGATAATGTTGTATTAATGGTAATATCATGTGTAGACGGATCTCCTGAATTTATCCAAGCTCCTACTTGAATATAATAGTTAGTCCCAGCTACGGATGTAAATGTTAATACAGCAGGATTATTAAATGGATCTATGCTAAAATCACACGTACCTAAAGTTATTCCTGCACAGTCAGGACTTGCATAAACACCAATTTGCGAATCTTCGTTAGGAGAATCGACCGTTATAGTTAAATCGCCGCCATCTCCAACAACCGTGTACCATACATCATTCCCTATTGTTCCATTACAAGAAGTTGACGATGCACCTGTTGCATTAAAAGTTGTACCAGATGTTGTACTTCCAATTGCAATTGCAATTGCACCAGAACAATCGTCGTTTGCTGGAGGTGGACCTGGCGTATTAAATGTGTAAGGTCCTACCCAAATACTAGTATCGCCTGCTCCACAATCTGCACGTACATAGAAATCATAAGCTGTAGAAGCAGATAAACCTATAAGTGATTCCGGGTTGTTTGTAGTTCCCGTAATCATAGTCCCAGTTCCTAACGTAAAGTTTTCTGCTCCCCATTCTACATCCCAAGTTGTGGCTGTTCCATTTTCAGTCCATTGTAAATCAGCCGTAGTCTCTGTTAAGTTGGTTGCATTTAAACCAGTTGGTTCAGGACACGTTGGTGGTGTGTTTAAACAAAATGTTACATCACCAAAATTATCATTATTCCAATCGTAAATTCTTACATAATATGTAGCAGAAGGTGTTAAACCTGTAAAGCTAGCTGTTGCGGCTGTAGTACAGCCAACTTCTACCAAGGAACCACAAGAACCACTAAATAGTTCAAGTTGTGTTGTAGAAAAAGCAGAGGCACTTCTAGTATACACTAGTTCTGTTTCACCTGCTGGCATATCAAACTGGTACCAAATATCGCCACCTGCATAAACTGCAGTTGCACAACCAGCTTGAGCAACTCCAGAGTCCGTTGCACCTGTATTGTTTCCTGTTACTGTAGTTCCACAAGCACCAATTCCAATAGGAGCAATTTCTGCAGTGGCACAGTTATCATTAGTTGGAGGGCATGTATCTAAACCAAAAGTTCCTAATGTATAATCGCATCCCGCGTCTGTATGTTCTATATTTAATGTTGTATCAACACCAAATGCATAGGGACCAAATGTTACTGTTCCTGTAAATGCTTGCGGAGAAACACCATCAGTAATATTTGTTGCATCTCCAGCATCAGTTACTACCACTTCAATGGTATATGTTGATGTACCACAGTCCTCAATGACTGAAGTTGTAGCTGCTCCTGGTGTACAGTTTAAACAAATTACATCCCAATCCCAGTCTTGATTAGAAGCACAACTTTGAACCGAGCCATCAGAATCTACAGCTACCGTAATAGAAGAACCGGAAGCAGTAAATTCTAGACCACTTAAGTTTCCGCCATTTGCACCTCTATATAATTCCGTTACGCCATCACTATCTATAATTACTAAATCATCACAACAATTTTCAATAGAACCAGCATTAAAAATAACTTTTAAGTTAGATCCATCACTACTTTCATAAACGAAGTCTGTGTTATCATTAGCTGCATAACAAAATGTTGTGTTTAATGGCGTTCCGCACGTAACAATACTAGGACATTCATCATACGAAAAATTACCTAAAGTGAAATCGCATGCATTATCGGAATGAACCACCATTAAGGTTTGTGTCGTTCCAATTGCAAAAGGACCAGCTGTAGCAGTTGTTCCAGAAATTGGATATGTTGTGGTTCCATCAGAAACACCCGTAGCATCGCCAACGGTTGTAAACTCTACATTTACAGAATATTGAGAAGTAGCACAGTCTTGAACCACTGCAGAAGAATCAACCACTGCAAAGGTGCAGGTAGGAGGTGTTCCATCTATATAGTTAAACTGAATGTTAGGTCTGTTGTTTATTACATCTGAAGTAGGTAACCCACAAGCTGTTGTTCCGTCTCTTCTAACTGATCGGGCGCCATTTGCCGTATTTGCAGTTGTAGCTACTTGACCATAAGGTCCTGTATATGGGTTCTGTCCATCCGTACAAATATCAATTACTATATTATCAACACCGTTCCAAACAAAATTAGATGTAAAGGTTATCATATCATAAACACCAGATGCTGTTACGGTAGGATCATAATCTGTTGGTCCAAAAACCGTTACTGTAGGTGATGTATTATGTGCTGCTGAATTGGTAGCTGCTGTATGGCCAATTTTGATTGTATAACCTAACAAGGCACCACCCGCATAATCCCCGACTATATCAAAGCCTAAAGCTGTAATTTCATCAAAAGGTGTCATCATGGTACTTAATTCTGCAGCCGTATATACTACTTGGTACCGCATGGCATTATAAAAGCCATTGATTGGATCAGAAGCCGTAGAGCCCGTAACATCTGTTCCAGAGCCAATAACGACCGTTTGCGCGTTAGCCTGCCACGTAAAGGCAAAAGCTAAAAACATAATAATTTGAATTGTAGTTTTTTTCATTTTAAAATTTGTTTAGTTAAATTAATAGACTTTTAATATACTACATTTATTATAGATGTTAAAAAATCCATAACAGTTTTATAATTTAACACCAAAGACAGGAATAGCTCCGTTTATAAAAGATAAGCTAGTAAAAACGTCAATATTATGTGTAAAAAACGAGTAGAATATTTAATAGAAAAGCTTAATACCCTTCCAACCGAAATAAAAAAAACCCAGACTCTCGTCTGGGTTTTTCAATACAATATAATTTAATAACTACTCCGCTTATTAGTTTTTAATAACGCGAATTGTTTTCGTAGCATTACCAATAGTTACTTTAACAAAGTAAGCACCTGTTTGTAAGTTAGACATATCTACCTCACTTGCAAATGTATTAGGAGCCGTACGAAGTACTTCTTGTCCTAACATGTTGTAAACAGCCACGTTACTAATATTATTTTGTGCTTTCACATTTAACACATTTGACACTGGATTCGGATAATACGTAAACGCATTTGGAGAATCAAATTCATCTGTTGTCATGGTTTCACACTCTAACATAATTTTGTAAGTACCTGTTGTTGTACTACCATTTGAATAATGTGCGATATACACATAATATGTTTCTCCATCAACACTATCAACAATGGTGTATGATTCTTGACCAGTACTTTGATCATCACAACCTATATTTACTAGCGCACCACAAGTACCACTTGTTATTGCTAATTCGTGATCAAAATCCGCATCTACCGTCACTATTAAATCTCCACCGTCACCAGTAAAGGTATACCAAACGCCATTATTACCGATAGAACAGCCAGAGTCTTCTTGTGTTCCAGTAGAACCTTCCGTCGTTCCAGTAATACTATCTCCACATGCAATAGCCTCTGCTGTAGCACATGAAATGTTAGTTGGTATTGGACCTGAAGTTGTAAACGTATATGGACCAGACCATGCACTTAAATCACCACCACCACAATCAGCTTGCACATAGTAATCGTATGTTGTTAATGCGGTTAATCCAGATAATGGTTGTGGATTTGTTGTAGTTCCTGAAATTAATGTTCCTGTTCCTAATGTGAAATCTGTAACGCCCCATTCTACATTCCAAGTTGTTGCAGTTCCAGCTTCTACCCAGCCTAAATCCGCAGAGTTTTCTGTTATTGCCGAAGCTGAACCAGACGATGGCTGTAAACAACTTGGCGCTGTACCTACACATACGTCAAAACTTGTTCTAATTGAAGCAGAAGAACTATACGTATAAATTCTAAAGAAATACGTGTTTGCTGGTGTTAAACCTGATAAGTTAATTGGTGAATTAGGTGTATCTTGACATACTAAACTTGCACCACCACATGCATCAAAAACTTGAGTAACGATATCAGTTGCACCACCAGTATTAGTAATTGTAATTCTATGATCTGTACTTGTTGCAACAAAAGAATACCAAACATCATCATTTGCTGTACCGCTACAACCTGCTAAACTTTGTGTTGCCCCTATAGTTGTTCCTGAAACAGAACTAGCACAAGAATAATCTGGATCCACAGTTAAAACTGTTGCATTTGAACACTCATCGTTTGATGGCGGACAAATAGTCTGTGTAACAGCTGCTTTAACAACTGTACAAGAATCATCATCATTATCATCGTTAAGTGTAATAACCACATCAACACCATTTACATAAGGACCAAATTGTAATGTTCCAGCAGCCGTTAAAGCTTGAGATGGGTTTCCTTGATCGTCTGAAACCGTTAAATCTGTTGCACTTCCCATATCTGTTACTTCAACATCTACATAAAAACCACCACTTACATCACAGTCGTTTACTACAGTAACTGTTGAGGTAGATGCTGTACAGGTGTTTTCTGTTATATCTAACGTATATGCTGTACTTTGCGGTGATGGATAGGTAGATATTACAATATAGTATGTTGTTCCTCCTATCAAACTAACTTCTGGGATACTAGGGTTTCCACTACTTTGCGTATCAGAATCCACACAAGTTACAAAAGGACATTGTTCGTATATAAATAAACCAGTCCATGAACCTGTCCCAGAAGTGGTCATATTTACTGACATATCTGTTGCTGGAGTAAAACTATAAACAACATCATCACCTGTAAGATAACCAGAAGTAGAACAAGGCTCATCTGCACTACCGTAATCATCGCCATAATTAGACGTATTATCAGTTGTAGAATAAGGTAAAGCTCCAATAATAATTGAATTCTCGCAAACTTCACCTGGTAGTGTACATGATGTTATAAAATCACCTAATGAAAAATCGCATGCGCTATCAGAATGAACAACAGAAAGGTTTTGTGTTGTGCCATTTGCAAATGGCCCAGCCATAGCTGTAGTTCCAGTAATAGGATAATTAGTTGTTCCATCAGAAACACCTGTAGCATCACCTACCGCAGTAAAATCTATATTAACCATAAAGGTTCCAGCTGCACAATCATCAACGACAGTAGAAGAAGCTATTTCAGCTGTTACACAAGGCGCAACAGGAACAACGATCATAAATGATGCTTCAAGCTCTTCTGGAGTTCCTTCACAAGAAGTAGATGCGTCTGTATCTTCACCATCATCCGGCGATACACCTCCATTATCACCTATTACATTTCCATAGGAAGTAATAGTAATAAGTGTACCATCCCAACCATCATCATATTGATCGTAACAATTAACATAATAAGTCCCTGGTGGTAATGATATATTCTCATTGATCAAACCAGAACCATTACATTGCGTTCCATCACCTTGACCCCAAAATTGAGTACCTCCACCATCTGGTGCATCAGTAATAGACACCCACTTTTCTCCAGGGTAATCTCCTCCAGAAGTCGTAATATTAATTATTGATTGCGCATATGTCTGCCACGAAAAAGCAAAACAACATAATGCAAATAAGTAAAATGTAAATTTTTTCATTTTTAAATTGGTTTTAAATTAATAGTGCTCCAATATATTACAATTAAAAAGGTTATACCATATCGATGAGATTGTTATCGATAAAAAGCACGATTTAAACGTTAAAAGGATGTTAATTTTTTATGCATGCATAGTATAATTACTAAAACATTAAGGTATTCGCAGTAATGCTTTACATAAATTCAGAATAACACTTTAAAACCGTCCGTTTTAATACATATAATTTACTGACCTAAGCAACCATTTGCTCTGGTCTTCCCCACTTCTATACGCGCTTCAATAATATTCGAGCCTAGATTAACGATGGCAATAAAATCGTTGTATTATCAATTAGGGTCTCCCCAACTGGAAACATAATCTTTGCCACTTTTAAACGCCATTTAATCTGGCAAATCCAGTTCAGATAGTTACTTCTTTTAAATATACAAAAACACACATTTTTTTCAATTTAATATGCCCTAAAAACCATAGGTTTGTACTCTAATTTGACTTATGAAAACTTACAAAACCTACCTTAACTGGAGTACAGGAAAAGACTCGGCGCTGGCACTTTACTATTTATTACAAGATGAACGTTATAGTGTTGAACAGTTTATTACTACGGTAAACACGGCTTTTAATCGTGTTTCTATGCATGGTATTAGGATTGCCTTATTGGAAAATCAAGTTGCTGCTTTAGGTATGCCCCTTTGGCAAATTAAACTTCCAGAACAACCAAGCATGGACGATTATAACAAAATTATGACCGAAGCGACAACGAAACTTAAAAAAGACGGTTATAGTTATGCTGCTTTTGGCGATATTTTATTAGAAGATTTAAAACAGTACCGTGAGGATCAACTAGGGAGTCAAGGTATGAAAACGGTGTTTCCACTTTGGCAAAGAAATACCAAGCAATTAATGCAAGAATTTCTAGATTTAGGTTTTAAGGCTGTAATAGTTTGTGCCGATGCTAATTATTTTACGGAAGATTTTGTGGGCAGAACGCTAGATGAAATTTAATAGCTACTTTACCAGAAGCAGTTGATCCATGTGGTGAAAATGGTGAATTCCATACCTTTTGTTTTGATGATCCCATTTTTAAAACACCTATAGCTTTTGAAATTGGTGAAAAGACTTATCGCGAATATCCAAAACCAAATTCAGCCGGTGCCGCGTCAGGGTTTTGGTTTTGCGATTTAATTTCTAACTCATAAAAAATGCCTCTATACTTAAACGTAACGTTTAAGTATAGAGGCATTTCAATTAGATATTAAAAAATTGTTTTACTGCTTGATCAGTTTATACAATCCGTTTTTATTTTGTGATGTTATTTTTACCAAATAAACACCTTGTTTTAAATTAGAAATATCGATAGTTTTTAAACGCGTATTTTTAAGTTGTTTTACTAACGTCCCTGTTATGTCGTACATTTCAATATCCATAACGTTACTAACACCTTTTATGCTAAAGAAATTAGAAGCTGGATTCGGATATACTTTCAATTCGGTTAGCTTATTATCTGCCATACTCAAACTAGCTTGATTAATAACCCCAATGGCATCTAAATCGAAACCACCAGAACCAAACGGTGTTGGATATGGATCGTTTATCATATTCCCATAAGAATCGTAAGTAGCAAACGCCGGATCAATAGTTCCAATAGCATCAATAACTTTTACGTGTGTAATTCTAGTTTTATCCAATAAAGGATTGTTAGGAATATCACTTAAATCGAAAGGTGTTCCAAAACCTGCACGGTATTTTCCTGCTAGATTATTGATATAAGTAGCATCAACAGCTCCAAAACCACCTACTTGTGTATCCGTTTGCGTTTGACTATGTGCTGGAAATCTGAAATAATTAACACCATCTGAACTTACTTCAACAAAAGCCAGTTCTAAAAAAGTATCACTAAATGAGTTTTCAAAAACAGCAAAATCATATCCAGATCCGTCAGTAATTGGTGTATCAAAGGTTAAAATAGCATCACCTCCATCACCTAAACTTATAATCGCGTTATTAGCAATACCTATAACATTAGACTCTACACCTACAGTAGCATAACCACTTCCTGAGTCAGAAATATTGATTAAACCTCTTGTTACATCGGCACCTGAAGCCCAATCTACAAATAATGCATCCTCTTGGGCAATAGCAGTCGTTTCTGATTGACCTGCTGGTGGAGGATAGATACCCAATGGCATGTTATATTTGTATACCCCATTAGGAATAATACCTACGGTATAAGAGTTCTGAAACGTTCCTGTTGTATTGTAAGTAACGACTTTACCATCATTAACATAATTTTCAGCATCCGATAAATAAAGCACATTGTCTAGAAGCGATAATCCGTAAGCTAAAACAACGCCTTCCGATGCTGTATTGATGAGTTCCGTACTTGGCAAACCCCCTGTAAAATCAAAATTATAGATATTATTATCTACCACATAATAGGCTTGACCATTATCAACTTGTAAAAAATTTGGATGTTCCCCTGTGGCAAAGTTATAAACATCCATTTCAGAAAAATCGCTTAAATCTATTCTATATAGTTTCCCTAACGTTTCCTCACCTGTCCATGCTTCCTTTCCACCGCAAAGCACATATAAATAATCATGATCAGCTACAATAGAATTTGGTACATCGGAAACCGTAATTTCTGAAACACTGTTATCGCTTAAATTGATTACTGAAACCGTATTTCCCTGACCATAACCACCTTGATGCGCAACAAATAATTGATTGTTTTGCTTTATAATTTCTTCTGGTCCTTCAACTACTGGAATGGTACTTGTTATTGTATTTGTTGTTAAATCCATTACCGCTATATAATCATCAGTAATGTCTGTAGGATCACCCCAATTGGTAATATATCCAAAACCGTTATCAAACACTATATAGCGTGGATTATCTAATCCCGTTGTAACGGTTGCAACATGGGCAAATGTTAGACGATCAATCACGTTTACTTCATGACTTCCGTTTGACACGATATAAGAATTACCGCCATCAAAGCCCATCCCTTGAGCTAACTGCCCAATTTCCATACCTGGATTTTCGGTTGCAAAAACATCATTACTAACCGTTCCTGAATTACTTATAAAAGAAACAGATGCTGTATCTGTACCAAACATGCCTTCATTTAAAACAAAAACACCATTATTGTAGCCGACTTGTGCAAAGCCGGAAAAGGTTAAAAAAGCAAAAATAGATGTTAATAAGAATAGATAATTTTTTTTCATTGTATTGCGTTTATTATTTAATTAGTTGTTGTTATAAAATCCGTTAGGAATAAGTTTTACATTATAGTTTTCCTGAAAATCTCCTTGTAAGTTGTATACTAATACATCACCGTTAGAAACAAAATCTTTAGCATCTGCTATATAAATAGTTTCATTAATAATAGTAAAACCATACAATACCCCTAAATTTTGAGTGCTTGTAGTAAATAAGGGAGTTGCAGGTAGCCTAAAATCATTCAAATCCACCTTGTAAACGTCTCTATTTAAAGTATATAAAAGTAAATTATTATTAATTTCTAAATAATCTGGATGAACACCATCTGCAAAAATAATTTGGTCGGTAACCTGGTTTGTTGCCATGTTTATTTTGTATAAACCGCCTAAAGTTTCAGCGCCTGTGTAATCTTCTTTTCCGGCGCAAATAACATATAAATCGTTATTATGAGTTACCATACTTCCTGGCATATCAGAAACATCAATACTAGCAGTAACTGTTTCATTAACCGCATCTAACACCGATATTGTATTCCCATAACCCCAGCCACCATAATGCGCCACGTATAAAGTTCCATTATTATTCAATATGCCATCTGGCCCTTCTGCAACTGGAATAGTACTAATTATAGCGTTGGTTTCTGTGTCCAAAACAGCTACATAATCATCCGTAGTATCTGCTGGATCGCCCCAATTGGTTATGAAACCTTTAGCACCATCAAAAGTCATATAACGTGGTGTTAAAATATCGTTTTCAATGGTTGTAATAAGCTCAAACGTATAGCGATTTACAACTTCAATAGTGTTGGAGTTGTTGACTAGTATATATGCTTTATCTCCATAAAACGCCATACTTTGCGCTACATCGCCTAATTTTCTACCATTAACGCCATAAAATACGTTGTTATATACTTGGCCAGAGTTGTCTATAAATGATACCGAAGCATTGGAGTACGTATAACCTCCTTCATTTAAAACAAATATACCGTTGGCATAATCGCCAGATGGTGGCGGATTGTCAATTATAATTTCACGGTCGTTACTCGTACAATTCTGCAGCAATAAAACCGCAGCGAACATGACAACTAATTTCACCTGTTTATTCATAATTTCAAATATTAAAGTTCAAATACATATTAAAATTTCTACCGGGCATAGGCCTGTTTTGCACACTTTCGTAGGATTCATTCCATAAATTAAGAACCTGTACACCTAGTATATATTTATTCGTTTTTTTACCAAGATTATATTCTATACCGAAATTAGCTACCATATAGCTATTAAGTATATGCTCTACAGCGTTATCCGTTGTAGTAAAAACCTCTCCGTTATTTATAAATTGATAATAGGTAGACAGCTTTTTAAAGCTATAACTAACTGCAGTTGTCAGTTTATGATACGGCACATAAATAAGTTGCTTATCTGTTTTTTCATTTTTTGAAACCGTGTAGGCATAGGTTGCCGATACATTTATAGTATGCGCTCCAATTTTTTTATTAGCAGACAATATGCCTTCAAGACCATAAATATTAACGTTCTCCGCATTTTCAGGTCGCCAAATACCGGCAACATCTGGTACCCATAATAATAAATCTTGGACTTTATTATAGTAACCGTTAATGGTTAACGAAGCATTTGGAATATGTAAAACGTTACTCATTTCACCTTGATAGGATAACTCTGGTTTTAAGTTCGGATTACCAAATCCTTCCCAGTATAGATCATTGTAAGTGGGGATTCTGAAGTTTTTTGAAGTATTTAATTTCAAACTATAAAAGTTGGTGATTTCGGCTTGAATTCCTGCTGAATATAAAAATGGGTTTTCATAATTAGCATTTAATTCTTGACGCAAGCTAATTTCATACATAAACCGTTTGCTTAATTTATGTTTTAAACCCAAAAAAACAGACCCTAAATCCCGGTTTTCATGTTGTATATCAGAACCTTCGCCATTATTATGGTTGTAATTAAAGCCACCGCTGAAAAGCATACGGCCTAATTCATAATCTAAATTGTATTTTACAAACAGACTACCCACATCACCATAGGTATTATAATCTCTAGCTATATTGGGATAATATCTATAGTTTTCAGTGATATAAGCAACTTTAGCATTAGACGTAAAATACGAGGATTTGGACACCCATTCCACCATACTTCGCGTATTAAAATCGTAGTATTTTGTTTCTAAAGCATTTGGCGTTGGAAGGGAGAAATTTCGTTTGCCATCATATAAATTAGTATAAAGATTAATGGCATTTTTCTTATCCAACTTAAAACCAAAAGTCGAACTGATATTCGTATTATTAAATTGACCGTTTTCATTGGTTCTGTTTGTTCCTAAATATTCGTAATCATTATCAGAACCTTGACGTGAAATACCTAATGAAAAGCTCGTGTTTTTCGTTGAATACCCCGTTTTATAGTCTAATCCGTAGGTGTTATAACTGCCGTATTTTAAAAAAAAATCATTTTCAAAACCTGCATTATACTTAATATTATTTTCCAAATAAATACTGCCGCCAATAGCATTACTACCATCCACAACGCCACCGCCACCAGACTTGACAACAACACGGTCAAATCCACGGGTATTAACAGTATTAAAATCTGTCTGACCCGTTGTTTGTGAATTTATATTAATGCCATTCCATAAAACCGCCGTTTGTTGTGCCGTTGTCCCCCTGAAACTAGGCGAAGAAACCATACCTAAACCATTTTCTTTTAAGTAAATAGTGGTATTATAATTTAAAAGACTGGTAAGTGATGTTTGGTTGCGTTTTAAAACACTATCATTTAAAACGGTTTGCGTTGTTGTATAAACCGAATCTTTTAATTTGATGTATTTCAAATTCACAGTATTCAATTCCGTAACCGGACTGACTTGCGCAAAAATTGCATAACAGAACAAAAATATCAACAATGTGAAAAATCGATTCATAATCAATGAGCCCTTTACCCGAAAGCTTTTATTTTTAAGGTTATAAAATTGGCAGGTCTCCTGACTTGCGTCTTCATGTTGGTCTTCCCATCCAAAACGGACAGTGACTTGAAGTGTAACATGAAGCGTTATAGCTTACAGTTGCGGGAACAGCTCTGGATTTTAACCAGATTCCCTTTTAATTGAAGCAATCGTGAACATTTTTAACAGGATTTAAACACCACTTAAAAACATGCTGATTTACTATCAAACCAAATTCACGGCAAAAGTAATTATTCTTTTCAGATTAGCACCATGAACCTTATTTTTTCTTGGTCATTTTATAAAGTAAATAAATAAATCCTGCTAAAAAATGAAAGATTACAACGCCAGCTACTATATATAATGTTACATTTGAACCGTCACGCATAGTTAAAAATTTTCTATAAATTTACGTGATTTTTAATTCTTCAAACGTTACAAATGTTACATAAAAAGATAGTTTTCATTACGCTTCTATTGAGTTTATTTTTCTGGAATTGTCAAGACAAAACCAAGCAAGAAATTAGCCTACCCAAAACCAGCAAATCATCTATAAAAATTGATTATGCCGCAGGTTTTGCCATTACAAATTATGAAAATTCCACACTACTAACCATTAACAATCCTTGGCCAGATTCTGATAAAAACTACCGTTATCTTTTGCTTACAAAAGCGCAGGCTGCTGTAAGCACATATAACAAAAGTGATTACGATGGCATAATTACTATTCCTGTTGAAAAAATGGTAGTTACATCAACAACCCATATTCCTGCATTGGAATTATTAGAGGTTGAAAACACCTTAATTGGATTTCCAGGAACCGATTATATTTCTTCCGAAAAAACGCGACAATTAATTGATTCGGGTGCTATTAGAGAACTCGGAAAAAATGAAGGCATTAATACCGAAGTATTATTGGAACTGAACCCAAATGTGGTGATTGGTTTTGGTATTGACGGCAATAATAAAAGTTTTGAAACCATCAGAAAATCAGGAATTCCTGTTATTTACAATGGTGATTGGGTAGAAACTTCGCCATTAGCAAAAGCAGAATGGGTTAAATTTTTTGGAGCACTTTATAATAAAAGCAACCAAGCGGAATCTATTTTTAAAGCGATTGAAACCGATTATTTAGAAGCTAAAAGTTTAGCTGAAAATGCCAGCAGCAAACCTAGGGTTTTAAGTGGTGCCATGCATAAAGACATTTGGTATTTGCCAAGCGGAACAAGTCCAGAAGCGCAACTTTTAAAAGATGCCAACGTAGATTATTTATGGGCAAATTCGGAAAGCAAAGGAAGCCTAGCTTTAAATTTTGAAGTGGTATTTAATAAAGCCAAAGATGCAGATATCTGGATTAGCCCTTCCTACTATAATTCATTGGAAGCTTTAGAAAAAGCTAATTCACACTACACCCAATTTGATGCTTTCAAAAATAAAAACATGTATTCTTTTGTTAATACTGCTGGTAAAACAGGCGGTGTTACCTATTATGAAATAGGAACGGCCAGACCTGATTTGGTATTGAAGGACTTGGTAAAAATAGCACATCCTGAATTACTTGAAAATTATGAACTACAGTTTTTTAAACGCCTAGAATAAACCGATATTTGCACGAATCCGTTTTATGCATACCAACTATACATACGCTTTTATTACCCTCATAATCCTGCTGGTAATTTGCATTTTAGCAAATATTAGTTTGGGTTCGGTATCTATTCCCATATCGGCAATTTTTGAAAGTTTTGTTGGCACTTTAGACCACGAATCTTGGTCCTATATTATTAAAGACTACCGCTTACCAAAAGCACTGACAGCGGTTTTAGTCGGTTCTGGATTAGGTATTTCTGGATTATTAATGCAAACCTTATTTAGAAACCCATTGGCTGGTCCGTTTGTTTTGGGTATCAGTTCCGGCGCTAGTTTGGGTGTGGCACTCGTTATTTTAGGAGCTGGAGTTTTTGGTGGCGCATTTGCCACAATTTTTGTATCCAAATGGAGTATTATTATTGCGGCTAGTTTAGGGAGTTTTCTCGTGCTCTCAGCAGTTTTAGTGGTGTCTTCAAAAGTACGAGATACCATGGCTATCCTCATTATAGGACTTATGTTTGGCAGCATTACTGCTGCTGTGGTTAGTGTCCTCTCCTACTTTAGTAGCGCAGAACAACTTCAGCAATATATTTTCTGGGGATTTGGAAGTTTAGGAAACCTATCATGGCAAGAATTGGGTATTTTCTTTATCGTTTATAGCCTCGGCATGCTGTTGACAATTTTCTCAATCAAAGGTTTAAATTCACTTTTATTAGGTGAAAATTATGCGAAAAGTCTTGGATTAAACATCAAGCAAACGCGACTTATTATTATTATTGCTACTAGTTTATTAGCGGGAACCATCACCGCTTTTGCTGGACCTATTGCTTTTATTGGTTTAGCTATTCCTCATATTACACGTCAAATTTTTACAACATCTAATCATAAAATATTAATTCCAGCCGTGTTTTTATTTGGCGCCATTATCATGCTTATTTGCGATAGTATTGCGCAATTACCAACTAGTGATTATACCTTGCCAATTAACGCAATTACGTCATTAATGGGAGCTCCTGTGGTTATTTGGTTGTTAGTTCGTAAACGTAAAATGTTATTTTAATAATAAAGAATATAGAAAGTGACTAAAAGCAACCCACATACTATTCTTAAAACGGAAAACCTCACCATTGGTTACGCTTCCAAGAAAGCAAACACCATTGTGACTTCCAATATTAATATGGCTTTAAAAAAAGGGCAGTTAATTGGTTTAGTTGGTGCTAATGGTATTGGTAAATCCACACTTTTACGAACGCTTACTCATGTGCAAGATAAATTATCAGGTACGGTTTTTCTAAATGAAAAAAATCTAGAAACCTATACAAATGCTGATTTAGCTAAAACCATGAGTTTGGTATTAACTGAAAAAATTGCTTCTAAAAATCTATCTGTTTTTGAATTGGTGGCTTTAGGCCGACAACCGTATACCAATTGGGTTGGGAATTTATCTGCAAATGATTTGGAAGTTGTTAATCGGGCTTTAAACCAAACCAATATTGAAGCATTAAAAGATAAAAAGTGCTTTGAATTAAGTGATGGTCAATTACAAAAAGTCATGATTGCACGTGCTTTGGCTCAAGATACCGATTTAATTATTCTGGATGAACCAACGACGCATTTGGATATGTATCACAAAGCTTACATATTAAAATTACTTCAAAAGTTGGTTAAAGAAACCCATAAAACCATTCTGTTTTCTTCGCATGAAATAGATTTGGCTATTCAATTGTGTGACACTATGGTGGTCATGACAAACAATACGGTTATAACCGATACGCCTTGCAACCTGATTTCTGAAGGTGTTTTTGAAACCCTTTTCCCTAAAGATTTAATTGCTTTTGATAAAAAATCGGGAAGCTTTCGGGTTCGAAAATAATTGGATCAATCCGTATTTCATTTTTATTGTTTTTGTGCGGTAAGTTCATCTTAAGAATTCTTCACGTTCCAATTAAAAAAAATTATCTTTGGTGAAATTCTCTTTTTAAAAATGATTGACAGCCTTATTCTCATTATTGCTATTATTTTTTCGGGTGCTATTGGCGCCTATATTGGTCTGACTATTTCCAAACTAAAAAACAAAAGTGACACAAGTACTCTTGAGGAGCGGAACACTAATTTGCAGCAACAGCTATCTAATTTAAAGGTTTCTTTTGATGAAGAAACTCAAAAACAACAATCCTATTTTAATCAACAAACAACGGATTTAAAAGAACTCCTATCCAAAATTGAAATTGATAGAGATGACATTAGAAAGGAAAAAGAACTTCTAAATTCAGAATTAGCACGACGTAATTCAGAATACGAAAACCTGGAACAACAACTTTTAAAACGCGATGAAGAATTAGAACTTCGCCAAGAACAATTACGTAAGGATTTTGAGCTATTAGCTACTAAAATTTTAGACGAAAAAACAGAGAAGTTTACCCTTCAGAATAAAGAGAACATTAAAAATATTTTAAACCCGCTTCAAGAAAAAATTCAAATTTTCGAGAAAAAAGTAGACGATACACAAAAGGAAAGTATCAGCATGCATTCGGCTTTAAAAGAACAATTGTTGGGTTTAAAAGATTTAAATCAGCAAATGACTATTGAAGCTACAAATCTAACTAGAGCTTTAAAAGGGGATAGTAAAATGCAAGGAAATTGGGGCGAATTAGTTTTAGAACGCGTTTTAGAAAAATCTGGTTTAGAAAAAGATAGAGAGTATTTTGTTCAGCAAAACTTTACAAGGGAAGATGGTACCAGAGTGCTTCCGGATATTGTATTGCATTTACCGGATAATAAAAAAATGATTATTGACAGTAAGGTGTCATTAACAGATTACGAACGCTATGTAAACGCTGAAGATGATGAACGTGAAATTTATCTTAAAGCGCATATAAATTCTATTAGAAAGCACGTAGACCAACTTTCTGAAAAGAAATATGAAGATTTATACGATATAGAAAGTCCTGATTTTGTATTGCTTTTTATTCCGATAGAACCGGCTTTTGCGGTAGCCATTAATGCAGACAATTCCATTTACAATAAGGCATTCGAGAAAAATATAGTTATTGTTACACCTTCTACCCTTTTAGCTACTTTACGAACGGTAGATAGTATGTGGAATAACGAAAAACAACAACAAAACGCCATTGAAATTGCCAGGCAAGCTGGTGCTTTATATGATAAATTTGAAGGTTTAGTAAAAGACCTAACAGGTGTAGGAAAGAAAATTGACGATGCTAAAAAAGACTATTCATCGGCCATGAATAAGCTCGTGGAAGGAAAAGGAAACCTTATTACCAG
Organism: Bizionia sp. M204; assembly: GCF_023205095.1. Classification (GTDB taxonomy): domain Bacteria; phylum Bacteroidota; class Bacteroidia; order Flavobacteriales; family Flavobacteriaceae; genus Algorimicrobium; species Algorimicrobium hallyeonense. The sequence goes on from NZ_CP046242.1 coordinate 1,554,316, forward strand.
TGTAGAAAAAATTAAAAAATTAGGTGCTAAAGCTAAAAAAGCATTACCCGAAGCTATTTTAAAAAGAGCAAAACTGTCTGCTGATGACGACGAATAACAAACAAATTATACGATGAAAAATATAGTAACTAAATTAATAATTGCTTTAGTCCTAGTCATAGTTGGTTATGGATGTTTTATTTATTTTGCCACATATAGTGAAGGTATTCGCGCCGGCGAACTGGTGAAATTTAGTAGTAAAGGCGTTATTATAAAAACTTGGGAAGGCGAAATAAGTCAAGGTGTTTCAGAAGCCCAACTGTTTGAATTCTCTGTGGAAGATAACGAGGAGCAAGTCATAAAGGACTTAACAGAAATGCAAGGTAAATATGTAAAATTACATTATTTTGAACGCTATAAAACCCTATTTTGGTTAGGTGACACCAAATATTTTATTACCAAAGTAGTATTGGATAAAGAACGCAATAACAGGCGCTATTAATATGAAGAAACCTTATAAAACTGTAGAATGTTCGCGTATTAGCATTGCAGAATTAATGCAGCCATCGCATTCTAATTTTGGTGGTAAAATTCATGGTGGTTATATGTTGAGCCTAATGGATCAAATTGCATATGCCTGCGCTTCCAAACATTCAGAAAACTATTGTGTAACTGCTTCTGTGGATACCGTAAATTTTTTAGAACCGGTGGAAATTGGTGAGCTTGTTACCATGAAATCTTCTATTAATTATGTAGGAAAAACATCTATGGTTGTTGGAATTCGTGTGGAAGCGGAGAATATTAGAACAGGACATGTTAAACATTGTAACTCATCCTATTTTACCATGGTTGCCAAAGATGATGAGGGAAAATCGTCGCCGGTTCCTGGACTCATTTTATCTTCTTTAGAAGAAGTAAGGCGATTTTTAAAGGCTATTGAACGTAATAAAACCAAGAAAAACAGGCTTATTGAGTTTAATAGTACCGATTTTGTTTTAGAAAATTATTTGGAAGAATTAGCCGATTACAATATTAAAATTGACCTATAATCTTAATTATATAGCCCAAACACCCTTTCTAAATTTGTTTTGATTACCAAGTATTTGGATATTTCAATTAAATATTCGATATTTGATTATTCCTTTTAAAAGGAATATATTAAATTATTCCTTAATTATGGAATATTTTAAATTATTCATAAATAAAGGCATATAATTACAATATTAACAAATATGACTAGCGTTATTACAGGCGATATAATAAACTCTAAAAACGTCAAACCAGCTATTTGGTTGCCGCAGCTCAAGGATGCGCTAACCTTTTTAGAGTCCGACACGCGCTTGTGGGAAATATACAGAGGTGATAGCTTTCAAATAGAACTAAAAAACCCTCAAAACAGCTTTTTACATGCTGTTTATATCAAAGCTTGTGTTAAAATGATAAAAGGCTTAGATGTACGCATAGCAATAGGAATTGGTACTAAAACATATCAAGGTGACACCGTAACCGAATCAAATGGAGAAGCCTTTCAATTTTCTGGTGAAACATTAGAAAACCTAAAAAAGGACAAGATTAATTTAAAGCTAAAAACCCCGGATCCTATTTTAAATAGAGACCTAAATTTATACTTTAAATTAGCCTTGATGAGCATGGATAATTGGACCGTAAATTCTGCCGAAATTATAAAAACACAGATTGAAAATCCCCATAAGATTCAAAGTGAAATTGCACAACTAATTGGTATTAATCAAGAAGCCGTAAGCAAACGAATGAAACGCGCTAATCTTGAAGAAATATTAGAACTGAACAACTTGTATATCATTAAAATAAGTAACTTGTAGGATGATTTTATTGATAAAACTTGTTTTAGCACATTTAATTGGAGACTTTATCCTTCAACCAAAATCTTGGGTAAAAAGTAAGGAAAAGAGAAAACTAAAATCGCCTAAACTCTACTTACATGTTGCCATTCATATGGCGTTGTTATTTATTCTCGTTTGGGATGTATCCTATTGGGCATTACTACTAATTATTACAGTATTGCATTTTATTATAGATGCTATCAAACTGATTTTTCAAAATAAAAAAATCAAACGTCAATGGTTTTTTATTGATCAGCTGTTACACCTCATCAGTATTTTTGCTGCTTATTTCATCTACACAAATACATGGTTTACAACTTCTGAAATACCTACTGAATCTGCTCTACTTCTACTTACCTGTTTGCTATTTTTAACCAAACCTGTTTCTATAATCATGCAGGCTATTTTTAGCAAATGGAATATAGAGAAACTCACCAAGGGCAACGAATCATTAAAGGATGCAGGCAAATATATAGGAATTCTTGAGCGTCTTCTGGTATTCCTATTTATTGTTATGAATCATTGGGAAGCTGTAGGTTTTTTAATTACCGCAAAGTCCGTTTTTAGATTTGGTGATTTAAAAGAAAGTAAACACCGAAAACTCACGGAATACATTTTAATTGGCACGCTTATTAGCTTCGGAATTGCCATCATTACCGGTATCATATTTCAAATATTGGTATAAAAAAACCACCAGATAAATCTAGTGGTTGTATATATTATATAAAAATTAAGTTACTGCTTTACAAAGCGCTTTGAAATAGTTTCTTTAGCATTTGAAATTCGCACTAAATAAACACCACTATTCCACTGACTCACATTTATGGATGTATTTATAGCATTAATACGACCTTGATACACACGAGATCCTAAAATATTATAAACTTCAACTTTAGAAAAACTATTAGATGCAGGCACACGGATGTTTAGTTTAGACTTACTTGGGTTTGGATATATAGTAAAACCCAATTCCTTTGTAACATTAAAACGACTTAATGTTGTAGAGGCTGTAATATTATCAACACGTAATGTGGCTGCAATTACTTCACCTTTCCAATTGTCAATTGAAGAATGACTTAAAATACGCATGGTTAACACATCTCCTAACACATCTGCAACAGAAGCAGGTCCTTGAACAACCGTAAAATCTGAAACATCTAGAGACAAAGCAACACTTGTCCAACCTGTACCAGCAGCAAGAAACACAGGGTTTGTAGAAACCATTCGTGTACCCATAGGTCCTTGAAACGCTAAACGTAAATTTAAATCGTTTGTTAACGCTTGCGCCTGAAATTGAATTTCGACAATTCCTTCCGAAATAAAATTACCAGACCATTGCGAAAAAGAGTTAAAAAACACCATTCTACCTCCTGCTCCATTACCACCGTTAGATGTGTATTCTAAAAAGTTATCATCAACACCGTTTGGTCCACCAGTGGTAATGTTTTCTGGTGCTCCAGAAGTAGTTCCAATAATCCAATTCTGAACGGTTCCATCCTCAAAATCATCTACTTGCCCTGCAGATACTTGAGCGAATGTCCAAAAAGAGACGGTTAAAAAAGGTATAAGAAGTAGTTTTCTAATCATAATAGGCTATTTACAAAACAAAAGTAACGCTTTTTTGAAAATAAATTACAAAAAAGCGTTACTAATAGGCACTAAAATTCTAGTAATTACTTGCTTAAGTACATTTTACGTCTTGCATATAGGTTGTAAAATTCATCGTCTTTCAAGCTATCGATAAACAAAATACTTTCACCTGTACTCTTCATTTCTGGCCCAAGCTTTTTATTAACATTTGGAAATTTATTGAAAGAGAACACAGGCTGTTTAATAGCGTAGCCTTCCAACTTTGGATTAAAGTTGAAATCGGTAACTTTCTTTTGGCCTAACATAACTTTTGTTGCGTAATTTACATAGGGTTCACCATAGGCTTTTGCAATAAAAGGAACTGTTCTGGATGCTCTTGGATTGGCCTCAATAATATATACCACATCGTCCTTAATGGCGAATTGTACATTTATTAATCCTACCGTATTTAAGGCTAAAGCAATTTTTTTAGTATGATCTTTTATTTGTTGCAACACCAAATCACCTAAATTAAAAGGTGGCAGCACACCATTACTGTCACCCGAGTGGATTCCACAGGGTTCAATGTGCTCCATAATTCCAATAATATATACGTTTTCACCATCGCAAATAGCATCGGCTTCCGCCTCAATAGCACCATCTAAATAATGATCCAGTAACAATTTATTATCAGGCATTTGGCGTAATAAATCTACCACATGCTCTTCTAGTTCTTTTTTATTAATGACAATTTTCATACCTTGACCACCTAAAACATAGGACGGTCTAACTAATATTGGAAAATCCAAAACATCCGCAATTGCTAAAGCTTCATCAGCATTTGTTGCCACATCAAATTCTGGGTAGGGAATATTATTTTCTTTTAAAATAGTTGAAAAACTTCCTCTATCTTCAGCTAAATCTAGAGATTTGTAGGTTGTTCCAATAATTTTAATACCGTAGCGGTCTAATTTTTCTGCTAATTTTAAAGCTGTTTGTCCCCCCAATTGTACAATAACCCCTTCTGGTTTTTCATGACGAATAATATCGTAGATATGTTCCCAGAAAACAGGTTCAAAGTATAGCTTATCAGAAATATCAAAATCAGTTGAAACTGTTTCCGGATTACAGTTAATCATTATGGTTTCGTAACCACATTCCGCAGCTGCTAAAACACCATGAACACAACAGTAATCGAATTCAATACCTTGACCAATTCGGTTAGGTCCAGATCCTAAAACTATAATTTTCTTTTTATCTGTAACGACACTTTCGTTAGAGGATGCTATGTTGCCATTTTCTAACTCTACTTCATTTTCAAAAGTGGAATAGTAATAAGGCGTCTGTGCTTTAAATTCGGCAGCACACGTATCAACTAATTTATAAACACGTTTAATTTTAAATTCTTCTCTCTTTGTATAAACTTGACTTTCCAAACATTTTAGCATGTGCGCTATTTGTCGATCACCATATCCTTTTTGCTTGGCTTCTAATAGCAAATCACGTTCAATAGTATCAATAGAGAAGTTAGAAATTTCTTTCTCCAAATGGTGTAATTCTTCATATTGTTTTAAGAACCACATATCAATTTTTGTAATTTCATGAATACGACTTAATGGAATACCCATTTGAATGGCATCATAAATAACAAAAACACGATCCCAACTTGCATTGGTTAGCTTTTCAATAATTTGATCGTAATTTTTATAACCTTTTCCGTCTGCTCCTAAACCGTTACGTTTAATTTCAAGCGATTGTGTTGCTTTATGCAAAGCTTCCTGGAATGAACGACCAATTGCCATAACCTCACCCACTGATTTCATTTGAAGTCCTAATGTTCTATCAGACCCTTCAAACTTATCAAAATTCCATCGTGGAATTTTCACAACTACATAATCCAAGGTCGGCTCAAATAAAGCGGACGTAGACCCGGTGATTTGATTGGTTAATTCATCTAAATTATAACCAATGGCTAATTTGGATGCTACTTTAGCAATTGGATAGCCTGTAGCCTTACTCGCTAATGCTGAAGAACGAGATACACGTGGGTTAATTTCAATAGCAATAATATCTTCATTGTTATCTGGACTTACCGCAAACTGCACATTACAACCACCTGCAAAATCGCCAATACTACGCATCATATGGATAGCCATATCACGCATGCGTTGGTAGGTTTTGTCGGACAATGTCATTGCTGGTGCAACCGTAATAGAATCGCCAGTATGGATTCCCATAGGATCCATATTTTCAATGGTACAAATAATAACAACGTTATCATTTCTATCGCGTAATAGCTCTAATTCATATTCTTTCCATCCTAAAAGTGCTTTATCAATCATTACCTCATGAATTGGAGAAATTTCCAATCCGCGAGTTAATAATTCATCAAAATCTTCTTCTTTATAAACAATGGAAGCTCCTGCTCCACCAAGTGTGTAGGACGCTCTAATTACTAAAGGAAAACCAAATTCTTGAGCAATTTCCTTACCTTTTAAGTAAGAGGTTGCTGTAGCTTGAGGCGCCATTGGAACTCCAATTTCTAACATAAGTTCACGAAATTTCTCACGATCTTCGGTTATGTTAATAGCTTCAATATCTACACCTATTAATTTCACATTGAAATCATCCCAAATTCCTTTTTCATCTGCTTCAATCGCTAAATTTAATGCCGTTTGTCCACCCATTGTTGGTAGAACAGCATCAATTTGTGGATGTTCATTTAGAATTTTAATGATGGATTTCGTGGTAAGCGGCAACAGGTAAACATGATCTGCCATGGAAGGATCTGTCATGATGGTTGCGGGATTAGAATTGATTAGAATAGTTTCAATTCCGTCTTCTCTTAATGATCGTAATGCTTGGGTTCCTGAATAATCAAATTCGCAAGCTTGACCAATAACTATGGGTCCTGAACCTATAAGCAGAACAGATTTTATGTTTTTGTTTTTAGGCATGTTGAAATATTTTGTGCAAAAGTAGTTAACGAATGGGTATAAAAAAAGGCGTTACCAATTTGGAACACCTTTATATATTAACAATTGTTAATTCATTATTTTTTATGTCTTAACTCAGAAGATACAGATATTTTCTTTCTACCTTTAGCTCTTCTACGAGCAAGGACTTTTCTTCCATTAGCACTAGCCATTCTTTCTCTGAAACCATGCTTGTTTTTTCTTTTTCTTTTTGACGGCTGAAATGTTCTTTTACTCATTACTTATATCTTTAAAGTCTTCTTAATATCTTTTAACCTTGTTTAGGGTTCTATCCCTAAAACTGCGTGCAAATATACAAACCCTTTTTTATTTAACAAACCTTATTTTAAAAATATTTTTTAGATAAAATTTTAGTTTCTTTGCAGTCCTTAAAAAAGGTAAAAAAATGCAGAGAATTTTAGCAACTATTATATTACTATTCACCCTATTAGGCAGTAATACCTACGCACAAACGCAGTTGCAATATAAATTAAAAATTGGTGATAGCATGGCTGTTCACCAAAAAGCTAATCAAAAAATTACTCAAGATATTGATGGAACGACGCATGAAATGACTAATATTTTGGAAAGTAAGTTTGTTTTAGCGGTTAAAACTGTCACAGATAGCTCCTATATTTTAGATTTTACGTACAAACTTTTTAAACTGCAGTCAAACTCCAATTTATATGGCGAAATTATGTCTATTAATACAGATGCACCCATAGAAAAGGGCGATACCGAAGCGGCAATTTTCTCTGGACTAACACAATCTAAACTGAAGATTGAACTTTTAAAAACTGGTGATATTATAAGTGTTCGTGGTACAACACGCCTAATTAATAATATGATGAAACACGCGGGAATTGAAGACGAATTCACAAAACAAATCATGATTGAGGAAATGAAGAAAGAATTTGGTAGCCAAAGCCTTTCTGATAGTTTTGAACAATTTACCTTTATTTATCCGTTAAACAAAGTAGCTGTTAATGATAGTTGGGAAAACTTCTATTCGGGTGAAATGGAAGCTAAAAACACTTGGACTCTTAAAGCATTACGTCCAACGATTGACATTTTAGGAACAGCACAAGTTTCTTTAGAGTCTGAAGAAGAAAATTACAATATGATTTTAAAGGGCGAACAAAAAACGCTTATTTCTGCAGATATTAAGACAGGTATTGTAAAAACTATGTCTGTGACTTCTAAAACTCAAGGTAACACTGTATCTTTGCAAAATAATTCAGTAAAAATACCAACAACAATAAATTCGGTTACAACCTATAAAACGAAACTTTATGTACAATAAAATTATAAAATTAATCATAGCTATAGGCATCATTGCGTATGCCATTTATCAATTTGTAGAAGGCAACATTGGTAATGGTATCATGTTTATATTACTATCATCAATTTTTGTGTTTCTATATTTTAAAAATGAATTTATTCTATTAGCATTCTTAAGACTTAGAAAGCAAGATTTTGAAGGTGCAAAAAAATGGCTTGATAAAATTAAAAATCCAAGTAGTGCTTTAGTTCAGAAACAAGAAGGTTATTATTACTATTTACATGGCATAATGGTGTCTCAATCTAACATGAATGAAGCCGAGAAACACTTTAAAAAAGCTATTTCTTTAGGGTTATCTATGGATCATGATTTAGCCATGGCCAAATTAAATTTAGCTGGAATTGCCTTTACTAAAAACAGAAAAAACGAATCTAAATTACTGCTTAAAGAAGCCGAAAAATTAGATAAGCGTAACATGCTAGCAGATCAGATTAAAATGATGAAAGAAAACATGAAGCGTTCTCAAGGGCCAAACCAACATTATGGTCAGAATCAAATGCGTGGAAGAAGACGTTAATTTATAGTAACGGAGACCATAGTCGGCAATAGGATTCTTTTAGTTTACAAAACTTGGAACGCTGTTGCCATTTTTCTAAAATAAGTTCTTCACTATCTTCAAGGTCTTCTAAAAAAATAGTTTTAAGTTCAACACTTGTTTCTTCATTATAGATAAGGGCGTTAATTTCAAAATTAATATTAAAACTCCTGTAATCTAAATTTGCCGTTCCAATCGTAGAAAACAAATCATCTACTACCATTGTTTTTGCATGAATAAAGCCTTTAGTGTAGCGGTACACTTTTACTTTTGCTTCTAACAAGCGCTCAATATGTGAGTTGGTGGCATGTTTAGCTGTCCAAGAATCGGACGTTTTTGGAATAAGTAATCGCACATCCAAACCAATCTTTGCTGCCACCTGCAAAGCAGTAACAATTTCATCATTGGGAATAAAATAAGGTGTGGTGATATATACATAATCTTCAGCCGTATTAATGGCTACAAACATAGCTTCCATAATATTTGCCCAATCTGTATCGGGTCCACTTGCTGCAATTTGAACGGCCTTGGTGGATTCAATTTGAACATGAGGGAATAACTCTGAAGAAATTTTACAACTAGAATTAGATACAAAGTCCCAGGTCATTAAAAAATGTACTTGAAGTGGTTTTAAGGCTTCGCCTACTATTCGTAAATGGGTATCGCGCCAATAGGAATCGCCATCTTTATAATTCACATAGCTGTCCGATATATTTACACCGCCCACATAGCCTATTTTTCCATCAATAATAGCAATTTTCCGATGGTTTCTATAGTTCATTTTACCCGTGAAATTGGGAAACAAAACAGGCATAAACGCATAAAATTCTATACCACTTTGGCGCATTTTTCTTTTAGTTCGCCATGACATTTTACTTCCCACATCATCAAAAGTTAAGCGGACTTTAATACCTTCCTTCGCTTTATCACAAAGAATATCAATAAGTTTTGTTCCAATATTATCGTCTTTTAAAATGTAGTATTCTAAATGAATATGATGTTTGGCACTTTTTAGATCTTCAAATAATAACTCAAATTTCTTCTTCGCATTTTTAATTATTTGAAGTTCATTATGTAATGTTACAGGCGTGTTTTTATTGTTGTTAAGGAGGTAAACGAGTTTAATTTTTTCGTCTAAATAATCATCCAAATTATGAAGTTGGCTTTCACTTAACTCAAAATCTCTCCCCAGATTCTGAATAATTTGTTCGTTGAGAACATTTTTTCGATTGAAAATTTTATTCTTTCGGTATTCTTGCCCAAAAAAGTAATAAACTATCAGTCCTAAAAATGGAAAAACCACCAAAACCATTATAAAGGAAAGGGTTTTGGTGGGGTTTATGTTTTTAAATAAAATAGTAATGGCAGCCGAAATTGCCAAAACATAGTTCAGAATAATTGCAAGGATCCAAATATTATCTTTTAAGAAATCTAACATTAAGGTTTTGTGGAGTAGTAACCGTCTTGCGGAATTTCAATAAAATAGTTTTTTCTAGACTTATTGTTTAAAAAAGGTTCACGCAACCAAGGGTTGTGAATTTTTAAAATTTTATAATTAATGTTATATGTTTCTGCAAAAGCAGTAAAATCTGTAACCGCTGTATCTACCGCAACTTTATAGGTTGGAATGTTTTTATATAAGTCTTTATCTCTAAAATTAAAACCATATTTATCAGCGTTGGATAAAATTTCTTTTAAGGCCACAATTCTAAACATATAGCGTCCTGTTTCTTCACCTAAAAGCAAATCGTAATACCCAGTAACATTCTGTTCACTTAAACGTCTAGATATTCCAGACATTCCGGCATTATACGCGGCAGCTGCCAATGTCCATGACCCTAATTTCTCTTTGGATTTTTTCAAATAATCGCACGCGATTTCGGTAGACATTTCTAAATTATAACGTTCATCCACATTATCATTTACTTCCAATCCATATTCACGTGCAGTTGTTGGCATTATTTGCCAAACACCTCTGGCTCCTGCTGGCGATACAGCATTGGTTAACCCACTTTCTATTACTGCCAAATATTTAAAATCGTCTGGAACACCATGTTTTGCTAAAATAGGTTCAATAATTGGAAAGTACTTTTTAGCACGTTTAAACATGAGTAGTCCGTTGGACTGCCAATAGGTATTTACCAATAATTCGCGGTCCATGCGTTCATAAATATCCGGATCTTTTAATGGTAAAGGTTCACCTGCAAAATCCAAATTATCAGGAATTTGAAGTGCATAAACATTATAATCGTTTATAAGTTGCTTTTCAAAATTTTCATCCGTTTTTGCGTTCTGTTGTGCAAAAATAAATAGGAAAGTTAAACTTAACAATCCTACCATCATTAACATTCTTTTCATCAATTTCATCTCTGTAAGTTTTTGTTTAAAGTTATAAAAAAAATCAACATGATTCACTAGAACCCTCTAAAATAAGTTCTGGTAAATGTTCATTAAACCAACGGTATTTATTGAGGATCATGATATGTGTTCCTTTATCAATTGTAATGCAATTTTTAATATGCCTGTATGGGAAAACATTATCCAATGATCCATGTATATGGATAATATTTTCTGGAGCTTTATTTTGATTCCAACAAATCATTTCTTTAACTGCCCAATTAATATATCGTGGGTCTGTTACAGACAGATACTTTTTATAAAGCGCCACGCGTTTTTTAACGGTTTCTCCAAAAGCGTATTTTGCCAACACATCCATATTACCCATTAAAGAAGCCGGAAACAATTTAAAGGCTTTAGTAGCGCGCATAATTTTCATCCGTTTGGGCATTTCCTTTTTGCTTTTTATACTAGAAATAATAATTAATCGTTTAATTTTTAAATGCTTACTCATTTCCTGAACCAAAACACCACCAAATGAAACACCAATTAAGGCCACATTTTTTTCTGTTATTTGATTTACCATACGTAAAGCATAATTGGTAAGTGTTTCATTTTCTTCAGGAATTTGCCATTCCAACAAGTGAATTTTAAAATCTGATTCGGGTAATTTTATATATTCAAAAATGGTTGAGCTAGCAGCTAATCCGGGCATAAAATATACATGTATTATATCTTGATTCATAAGGTATTAAAAGCCTTTATTATTAATAATGACAATATTTTTTCGTAAATTTGTGTTACAAAACTATATAAAAATAGTTTTCACTCCCTATAATTCCATTGAATAAAAAAGAATATTATGATAGAAGAACATGAACTCATTGACAATGACTTTTTGCGTCAGTTTGAATTAAAAATAGACGATCAACTTGCAAAAATTGAATATTCACTTCAGGAACGTAAAATATTTTTAACAAAGCTTATTATTCCGGAAGACGTATTTTCGGAAGCATTTCAAAACGAATTTATAATTATCGTTTTTAAAAACATTCAAGAGCGTAATTTGAGTGTTGTTCCTACAAGCCCTGAAATAGCCAGGTTTATTAGAAAAAACAGACAATACAAAAGTATGCTTCCCGTTGGTGTTCGCATCTAATTGGGAACATACCTATTTATTTTTCCTGCCAACGCCACTTTTTTTTATAATTGATAGAAAAACTACAAAAAAGGCGTGCTTTAATTAAAGCACGCCTTTTTAAGTTTTATTAGTTACGATATTAACTCTTTATAATTCGTTTAGTAACTGAACCAGTATCCGTAGCTACTTTTAATATATATACACCAGCGTGTAATTTACCTATATTTAGTCTTTCAATATTATTAGATTTTAAAACTAATTTTCCAGCAATGTCATATAACTCCGTTGAGAAATTAGAAACTGACTGTGGAAAATTAATATGAATATAATCTTGAGCCGGGTTAGGCGTTACAGAGATTTTTTCCATTGAAAAATCTTTTACAGAAAGTGGCGCCTCATCTCTAATTTGAAATCCTGAACTTGGAAAAGATTCACCAAGTAAACCAGAAATATTTGTCCAATTCGTCGCTCCAGCCCCAAATAAATTAGATGGGTCTATTAATACAGGTTCTTCACCAGAAACCGCAGCAGTTGAGCCAAACCAGTTCCACCTGTTCAATCCTGTAGTAGAGAAAGCTTCATTTACAGTTGGAAATGCCGCAATCCAATATGTTCCTGCTGGTAATGTAATTTGCGTTCCTCCATTAGCATCTGTAACACGGACTGTAAAGTTGGCTGCACCAGCACCATCTTCATTTAATGTGAAGTCAGTTGCCGAAATTCCAGAAAGTTCAACAACACCTGTTCCAGGAACACTAGGATTACCATTTGGTACACCTGCATTATCAGCATAAATAAAAACATTAAAGCTTAATAAATTTGTAAAATTAACCGTATTACTTAATAGCCCATAAATATCAATCTCTCCTAAAATAGTATTACTAGGCAGAACAAAGTCATCTGAAACATATACTCCAACGCCATCGTTCCCTTGAAAACTAACAAGTGCACTTCCTGCTGCGTTCACAGGTTGATCTATAACTACAGCTTGTGCATGGGATGCCCAAGTAAGTAAACATAACAATAAAGGTAAAATGTAATTTTTTTTCATAATTTTAAAGTTTTAGATTTATAACCGCTAAATATAGACAATCTAATTGATAATCATGAAATATTACACTGTTATTTTTTTGCTCTTTTTAGGATGTTCGTCTGATAAACAGGAGCTAACAAATATATTTAGGTATAATGAGCATAAAAACATCAGTTCTTTAGATCCTGCCTTTTCTAAAGATTTGGCAGATATTTGGGCAACTAATCAGCTTTTTAATGGTTTGGTGGAAATGGATGACAGCTTAAACGTTAAACCAAGTATTGCTAAAAACTGGGTAGTTTCAGATAGTGCTAAAACCTATACATTTACCTTACGTCATGACGTGTATTTTCATAATCATGGATTATTTGGTGAGGATTCTACCAGAACGGTAAAGGCTTCCGATTTTGAATACAGCTTTAACCGAATAAAAGACAAACAAATTGCATCGCCTGGTAGCTGGGTGTTAAATAAAGTAGAGGACTTTTATGCGGTTAATGATTCTATTTTCGAAATAAAACTGACACAGCCCTTTCCTGCTTTTTTAGGTTTACTAACCATGAAGTATTGTTCCGTAGTTCCGAAGGAAATTGTAGAACATTATGGCACTGATTTTAGAGCACATCCAATTGGTACTGGTCCCTTTAAATTTAAACGATGGGAAGAAAACTTAAAGCTCGTTTTCAGAAAGCATACTAATTATTTCGAATCTGATAAACAAGGTAAAAAGCTTCCGTATTTAGAAGCTATTGCCATAACATTTCTTCCGGATAAGCAAAGTGAATTTTTACAATTTGCACAAGGAAACATAGACTATGTATCTGGTTTGGATGCATCATATAAGGATGAAATTCTAACAGCCAATGGAACACTTCGTGACAATTATGCCAATGATGTAAACATGATACGTGGTCCTTATTTAAATACGGAATATTTGGCGTTTTATATGGATTCTGACGTTGCGGAAATACAATCAGAATATATTAGAAAAGCAGTAAATTATGGTTTTGACAGAGAGAAAATGATGATTTACCTGCGGAATGGCGTTGGTATTCCAGCTCATGGCGGATTCATTCCAAAAGGCTTACCTGGTTATAGTCAAAAATCCGGATTTAATTATCAGCCTGAAAAAGCAAAAGAATTGGTTGAACAATTTAAAACAGAAACTGGAAATAGAAACCCTGAAATCACGATTACAACCACCAGTAATTATTTAAGTTTTTGCGAGTATATCCAGAGAGAACTCCAAAAAACTGGTCTATTAGTTTCTATTAATGTAATTCCTGCTTCTAGTTTAAAAGACTCTAAAGCAAATGGTAAATTAGATATGTTTCGCGCTAGCTGGGTAGCAGATTATCCAGATGCTGAAAATTATTTATCACTCTACTACAGCAAAAATTTTGCACCTAATGGTCCTAATTACACACATTATAAAAATGACCAGTTTGATGCTTGGTATGAACAGGCTTTTACAGAAACTAACACTTTAGAAAGAGAACGGCTTTACACCAAAATGGATAGTTTAGTTATGGCCTCTGCACCTGTTGTACCTATGTTTTATGATGAAGTTGTCCGATTTACAAGGAAAAACATTTCGGGTTTGGGTATCAACCCCATTAACTTATTGGAGTTAAAACATGTGAAAAAGACTGATTGAATTTAATGAAAGAGGTGAAATTTTTAGATGCTATTCTCTTCTAAATCGTTTGGTTTCTTCAAATACATGCTCCAAAATAGCGGCATCTTTTTCCGTAAATTCTATGTCGCGTCGTGACATAACAACTTCGGCAACTTCAAAAGCTTTTTTGGTTAAATAAGTTGTAAACCCACTGCTTCCTCCCCAAGAAAAACTTGGCACGAAATTTCGTGGAAATCCACTCCCAAAAATATTAGCACTAACACCTACAACCGTTCCCGTATTAAACATGGTGTTAATACCACATTTACTGTGGTCACCCATCATGAGTCCACAGAATTGTAAACCTGTTTTTGCAAATCCTTCTTTTTGGTAATCCCACAGGCGCACTTCCGCATAATTGTTTTTTAAATTCGAGTTATTAGTATCGGCACCTAAATTGCACCATTCGCCAATAACAGAATTTCCTAAAAATCCATCATGACCTTTATTAGAATAGGCGAAAATTACAGAATTAGTAACCTCTCCTCCTACCTTACTATGAGGTCCAACCGTTGTTGGGCCGTAAATTTTAGAAGCCATTTTCACGGTTGCATGATCACATAAAGCAAAAGGTCCGCGAATAACGCTTCCCTCCATAACTTCGGCATCCTTACCTATATATATTGGCCCATTTGTAGCATTCAAGGTTACAAAATCCAGTTTGGCACCTTCTTCAATAAAAATAGATTCCGGATGAATGGTATTTACCGTTGCTGGAATGGGTTGCGATTTTCTATTCGTTGTTAGTAGTTCAAAATCATCTTGAATCGCTTCGCCGTTTTTAGAAAAAATATCCCATGTATTTTCAACTTTTAAAAGCGAATCAGTATACTCAATGGCCTCATAAGAATCAAAATTAACCTCCTCTTGAGATTCTTTCGTGTAAAAAGCAATTACATCCTCATCCTTAAAAATAGCTTGGTTTTCACTTAAATCTGTAATCATGGCTACCAATTCATCATTAGGTAAATAGGATGCATTAATCATGACATTCTGCTCCATTTCAACCATTGGGTATTTGTCCGATAAATACTCTTCAGTGACTGTCGTGGTTGTAGAGCCTAAATAAAGTTCCCATTTCTCACGAATAGTTAATATACCAATACGAATATCGGCAACCGGACGCGTGTATGTAAATGGCAATAAATTATTGCGCGAAGGACCATCAAAAAGAATGTAGTTCATGTTATATGCTTTTTGGTAAAAATAAAAAAAGCCTTTCAATAGTTGAAAGGCTTTTAGAAATATATTTTGGACTAAATTTATTTTTTAAATTTAGCGTATTTAGTTTTAAACTTGTCAATACGACCAGCCGTATCAATTAATTTAGATTTACCTGTGTAAAAAGGGTGTGATGTTCTAGAAATCTCCATTTTAATTAATGGATATTCAACACCTTCCACTTCTAAAGTTTCGTTCGTGTTTGCTGTAGATTTTGTTAAAAAAACGTCGTCGTTAGACATGTCTTTAAACGCTACTACTCTATAATTTTCTGGATGTATTTCTTTTTTCATCGCTAAATGCTTTAATATCTTAACTTTTTTCGAAGTGCAAATTTAGGCAATTTTAATAACTATGCAATACTTTTTTAATTTATTTATATGAAATATGTCATATTACTAAATTATTCAGTCTTACCTCTATTTTCTTATTGCTTTTTTACACTTTTCTCTTCAATATGCAAAAGTAAACAACTTCCCATAATTACACAATAGAGCTTATTTAAAATACAGTTTATTGTAACGTTTTGCTATATTTGTTTACTAACTTTTTATAATCAACTAAAAGAAATTAACAAAATGGAAACATCTACTAAATCAATTGCAATTAATTTCGGTCTGTACCTTGGCGGAATTTTATCATTATTAACTGTTATGGCTTATGCCATAAGTCTAGATTTATTTACGAAATGGTGGTTTGGAATTGCCATGATGATTTTGGTTATTGTTTTAGGTGTTATGTCTTCAACAAAATCAAGAGGTGCACTAAATGGCTTTATTAGCTTTAAAGGTGCTTTTACATCTTTTTTTATCACAGTCCTTATAGGTTTAGTGATTAGCACCGTTGTTAGTTATGTAATTTTCAATATTGTGGATCCAGAAGCGTCAGGAATATTACAAGAAAAAATACTTGCGTCACAGGTTGAAATGATGCGTGGCTTTGGTGCTCCAGAAGAATCTATTGCCCAAATAGTTGAAGAAATGGAAAAGCAAGAAGACATGTACTCCTTGGGTAATATTTTACAAGCTTTAGCATTTCAATTAGTCGGATTTAGCGTCGTTGGCCTTATTGTAGCTTTGGTTGTTAAAAAAGAAGATATACAAGCTTAAATAATTTCGTTACTTTTGGTGTTTCACATATGAAATCACGTACATGAATATATCAGTAGTCATACCACTACTTAACGAACAAGAGTCTTTAATAGAACTACATGATTGGATTGCAAAAGTTATGCAATCCAATCATTTTTCTTATGAAATCCTTTTTATTGATGATGGTAGCACAGATGATTCTTGGAAAATCATTCAACAGCTTTCCGAAAAAAATAACGCAGTAAAAGGCATTCAGTTTTTAAGGAATTTTGGAAAATCCCAAGCTTTACACGCTGGTTTTGAAAAAGCACAAGGCGATGTTGTAATTACCATGGATGCCGATCTTCAGGACAATCCAGAAGAAATTCCTGATTTATACAATATGATTCTATCGGAAGGTTTTGACATGGTTTCCGGTTGGAAGAAAAAACGCTACGACGCCGTACTTTCTAAAAATATGCCGTCTAAATTGTTCAATTGGGCAGCTCGAAAAACGTCGGGTGTTAAACTCAATGATTTTAATTGCGGACTAAAAGCATACCGACGAAATGTGGTAAAAAACATTGATGTAAATGGTGAAATGCATCGTTATATTCCGGTATTAGCAAAAAATGCAGGCTTTACTAAAATTGGTGAAAAAGTGGTGCAGCATCAAGCTAGAAAGTATGGCGAAACAAAATTTGGAATGGATCGTTTTATTCACGGTTTTCTAGATTTAATTACCATTTGGTTTATTTCCAGATTTGGAAGAAGACCCATGCATTTATTTGGTGCACTTGGCGTCATGATGTTTGCTATTGGATTTGCATTTTCCTTTTATTTAGGAATTGATAAACTATTTTTAAATCCTGATGGTCGTCTTATTACAGACAGACCACAGTTTTTTATTGCTTTGGTAACCATGATAATTGGTACGCAATTTTTTGTTGCTGGCTTTCTAGGCGAAATTATATTGCGAACCAAAGAAAACAGAAAGCGGTATTTAATAAAAGATGCTATTTAACAGTTATCTAGCACACATTTTTATGAATTTCGTACTATTGTACGCTACTTTATTTTAACTATGACACATATTAAACCTGAATTATTAGCGCGTATAAACACATGGTTAACGCCTACTTTTGATACAGAGACTCAAGAATATATAAAAAACTTAATCGCCACCAATCCCGCGGAATTGCAGGAAGCTTTCCATAAAGATTTAGAGTTTGGAACTGGTGGTATGCGCGGTATTATGGGAATCGGGACCAACCGAATTAACAAATATACACTAGGAAAAAACACACAAGGCTTAAGCAACTATTTAAAACAAAGCTTTCCTGGCGAAATTATAAAAGTTGCCATTGCTTTCGATTGCCGACATAACAGCCAATCTTTAGCCAAATTGGTTGCTGATGTATTTTCAGCCAATAATATTGAAGTCTTTTTATTCCAAGATTTACGTCCAACACCAGAATTATCCTTCACCCTAAAATATTTAAAATGCCACTGTGGCATAGTTTTAACGGCATCTCATAATCCGCCAGAATACAACGGTTTTAAAGTGTATTGGCAAGATGGTGGCCAATTAGTACCACCGCAAGATGCTGAAATTATTGCCGAAATTAATCGATTAGAATATGCTGAAATTAATTTTGAAGCGCAAGAACCGTTAATTAATTATATTGGTGAAGCTCTAGATAATGTATTCATTAATGCTTCCGTTAAAAATGGAAGTTTTAATACACATCAAAAAGCAAAAGATAATCTGAATATTGTTTTCACTTCCTTACATGGCACATCTATTACTATTATTCCGGAAACCTTAAAACGAGCGGGTTATAATCAAGTTCATATTGTTGAAGAGCAAGCCAAACCAGACGGTGATTTTCCTACGGTAAAATCGCCAAATCCTGAAGAACCAGCAGCCTTAAAAATGGCTTTGGAATTAGCTGAAAAAGTACAAGCTGATATTGTTATCGGTACCGATCCCGATAGTGATCGGGTTGGTGTAGCTGTTAGAGATTTAGATAATGAAATGATTATCCTTAATGGAAATCAAGCCATGATAATCATGACGGAATTTTTGTTAAAGCAATGGAAAAAAGCGGACAAAATTAAAGGTAAGGAGTTTATTGGCTCTACCATTGTATCCACACCTATGATGCAACAGTTAGCAGATGCATATCAGGTGGAATGTAAAATTGGCTTAACCGGATTTAAATGGATAGCTAAAATGATAAAAGACTTTCCAGAACTTAATTTTATTGGTGGTGGTGAAGAAAGTTTCGGGTTTATGGTTGGCGATTTTGTTCGCGATAAAGATGCTGTTACCGCAACTCTTTTGGCTTGCGAAATTGCAGCCCAAGCAAAAGCACAAGGCAGCTCCATTTATGAAGCATTAATCAACTTATATATAGAACATGGCTTTTATAAAGAACGTTTAGTTTCTATCACTAAAAAAGGTATTGAAGGTGCTCAAGAAATCAAACAGATGATGTATGATGCACGGGAAAACCCTTTAGAAAAGGTGAATGGATCTAAAGTTATGAAAATTGAAGATTATCAATTATCACAATCCAGGCAATTAAGCAATGGCTATATTGAACAAATTCATGTGCCAAAATCCAATGTGCTTATTTATTATTTGGAAGATGGTAGTCAAATAGCTTTAAGACCAAGTGGCACTGAACCCAAAATTAAGTTTTACATTAGCGTTAATACCACTCTGGACAATGTGTCAGCGTTTCAAGCAACGGAACAGAAATTGGAAAACAAAATTGATGCAATTTTGAAGGAGATGAATCTAAACTAGATGAAAAAAATAATAATACAATTACTACCTTATATAAAGAAATTTAAGTCGCATGTTTTCTTAAATATCTTTTTTAATTTACTCTATGCCTTATTTAGTGCTTTAGCTTTTATTGCATTAATTCCTATGCTTAATGTGTTATTTGATAAAACCACTATTGTTACGGAAGCACCAGTTTGGAATGGAATTTTCGATCTTAAAAATTATAGTCAAGATTTACTTAACTATAAAGTTAGTGGTTATTTGGTGGATGGCAATGCACAAATGGCATTAGTAATTGTTATCGCTATTGTTATATCCACGTTTTTATTGAAAAATCTCTTTGGCTATTTTGCTATGCAACATGTTATGTATTTAAGAAACGGGGTTTTAACGGCTTTGAGAAAAGACATGTATCAAAAAATAATTCAATTACCCTTGAGCTTTTATTCAAAAAGGCAGAAAGGTGATGTAATGGCGCGAATTTTAGGTGATATTAACGAAATGCAAAATTCATTTTTTATCGTTTTAGAGCTTATTGTCCGAGAGCCATTAACCATCATATTTTCATTAGCATTGATGTTTACAATAAGTTGGGAGTTATCCGTTTTTGTGCTTTGCTTTATTCCAATCGCCGGTTTTTTAATCTCAAGAATAGGTAAAAGCTTAAAAAGTAATTCGCTAAAAGCACAGCAAGAATCTGGTAAATTAATTTCTATTGTTGAAGAATCATTAACCGGATTAAAGATTGTAAAAGGTTATACAGCTGAACCGATTTTTACTAAAAATTTTACAAATTCAGCGGATAGTATTTTGAGATTGTCCAATAAAATTGGCTTAAAAAATAATTTAGCTGGACCGGTTAGCGAAGTATTAGGAATAGCTACTATTGCGGTACTATTGTGGTACGGCGGAAAATTAGTACTAATTGATAACATTATTGAAGGCACAACGTTCATAGCTTTTATGGGTTTAGCCTATGCTATATTAACGCCTGCAAAAGCAATTAGTAAGGCCAGTTATAAAGTTAAAAATGGAATGGCAGCTGCCGATCGTGTTTTCGAAATTCTACATGAAGAAGACAACATGGAAGATAATCCTGATGCCATAGATTTCAAGGATTTTAAAGATAAAGTTTCTATCAATAAAATTTCGTTTAAATACGATAATGACCTGGTTCTTAAAAACTTTAGCCTGCATGTGGAAAAAGGCAAAACCGTTGCACTTGTTGGACAATCTGGTAGTGGTAAAAGTACTATTGCGAATTTGGTTACCCGATTTTATGATGTAAATGAAGGCAATATTACTATAGATGGTATCGATATAAAAAACATGAATAAAAAGTCCTTAAGAGACCAAATGGGATTAGTAACCCAAGATTCCATTTTATTTAACGATTCTATAAAAAACAACCTATTAATTGGTAAACCAGGTGCTACAGATACGGAAGTTATTGATGCTTTAAAAATAGCCAATGCTTGGGAGTTTGTTCAAGAGCTACCCAATGGAATTAATACCAATGTTGGCGATGCTGGAAATAATTTTTCTGGCGGACAAAAGCAGCGTTTAAGTATAGCTAGAGCTGTTCTTAAAAACCCACCGATAATGATTCTGGATGAAGCCACTTCAGCTTTAGATACCGAAAGCGAACGATTGGTGCAAGTGGCGCTTGAGAACATGATGAAAAACCGAACATCTATTGTTATTGCACACCGTTTATCCACTATTCAGAATGCCGATTTAATTGTTGTTATGCAACATGGTCAGATTGTGGAACAAGGAACACATACCGAATTAATAGACAAAAATGGCATGTACCGCAGGTTGGTAGAAATGCAAAGTTTTGAGTAGACTCTAGTCTTCTTACGCTATATTTTCTGTTCCAATCCTTCGGTTCGCTGAAGACGATCGTTTTTTTTACAAAGTCTCATTAAACTTTTTTACCTTCTGCTAGTCTAAAGTAAAAATCGATTTGTGAATTCCGAAACCCAATTAGTAGCCGATTTAAAGTCTGAAAGCAAACGTCATGTCGCTTTCAACGATTTGGTAACGCAATACAAAGAGCGACTATATTGGCATATTCGTCATTTTGTTAAATCGCACGACGATACAGATGATGTTTTGCAGAATACCTTCATAAAAATTTATCGAAATATTGATAACTTTAAAGGTGACAGCAAATTATTTTCTTGGATGTACCGGATTGCAACTAATGAAGCCTTAACATTTATAAATAAGCGCGCTAAAGAGATGCAAATTACCAATGAGGAAGTTCAGGATTTAGCAATAGCAAATTTACAAGCTGATGTGTATTTTGAAGGAGATGATATTCAACTAAAATTACAGCGAGCTATTGCTAGGTTACCCGAAAAGCAACAACTCGTTTTTAATATGAAGTACTTTCAAGATTTAAAATACAAAGACATGTCTGAAATTTTAGAAACTAGTGAAGGCGCTTTAAAAGCATCATATCACATTGCGGTTAAAAAAGTAGAGGACTACTTACTGAACGATTAAACCTTTTTAAGAAATTTGAGTCTAAACAGTAATGAAAAACAGTAAATTACATACTATAAAAAAAACAGGTTTTAAAACACCGGATAACTACTTCAAGAATTTTGAGGAAACACTTTTAAGTGAAATAGCTCTTAAGGAACAAAGTAAGGCATCGGGTTTTAAGGTACCAGAAAATTATTTTGAAACGTTCCAAGTTCCAAAACTTGATATAGTTTCAGAAGAAAAAACGGAAACAAAGGTTATTCCGCTCTTCTCTAAAAAAACCTGGCTCTACGCTGCTAGTATTGCTGCTATTGCCATTTTAGTGATAAGTTTGCCAGATTTTAATAAACCGGTTAGTTTTTCATCATTAGATAACGAAAGTATTGAAGATTATATCCTTTCAAATGATTATGAATCATCAACCTTAAACAACCTTATTATTGATCCTTCAGCTTTTGAAGATGCTATTTACACAGACGCTTTAAGCGATGTGTCATTAGAAAGTTATTTGTATAACAATTCAGAATTAGAAGACCTTGAATAAGACTAAAACATACAAAATGAAACAGACAATTTTAATATTAGCAACTGTATTGTTTAGCACAGTTGGCTTTTCACAAAATCGTGATGCCCATCATGAAAAAATTAAAACCTTAAAAGTAGCTTATATCACAGAAAAATTAAATTTGACCCAAACCGAAGCACAGAAATTCTGGCCTATATATAATAAGTTTGAGGAAGATCACAATAAACTTCGCCACGACTTATCTGATAAGCGAAAAGATATAGATATGGAAAATTTAACGGAAAGCAACGCCAAAAGTTTAATTAAGGAAATGGAATTGCTTTACGAGAAAAGATATCAGTCTTATCAGAAATACATGAAAGACTTACAAACCGTTTTACCGGCTAAAAAAGTCGTTTTACTAAAAAAAGTAGAAGATGATTTTAAACGTAAAATGTTTGAAGAATATAAAAACCGACACGGAAAGTCCAAAAACACGCCTTAATAAAAAAAGCAGCCAACTGGCTGCTTTTTTTATTAGTTTCGTTTAAAAAGAAGTTTACTAACCCTGCCTTGTCCAGATGCATAAGCAACACTGTCATTTAAAAAACGAATGGAATAAAATCCTTCGTCTGACAGGTGTGTCCATGTTGTACCATTATCATTGGAATAATCCATGCCTTTAAATCCAACAGCTAGCAATTCTTTACCGTCACTATTTGGAATATACTGGACACAACTGCGATAACCAGGTTCTTTGTTTTCAGCAACTAATTCCCATGTTTTTCCGCCATCTATTGTTCTAATTTTATTAGCTGAATTATTGTCAGGCTTGGTGTAATCACCACCAATAGCAAAACCAATCATGTCATCATAAAAATCAATAGAATACATACCTGTAGTCTCTAATCCTTGAATAATAGGTGTCTGAAAAACTTCCCATGTTTCACCTTTATCTCCAGAATATAATACCGTACTTACCTTCCCACCTGTTGCAACCCAGGCCTTTGCTCCTTTTACCACAATGTTGGTATTACTCGCAGCAAATGCCGCAGAACCATTACTTGCATCTGGCAACTTATCACACGGAATTTTTTGCCATGTATTACCACCATCTCTGGTAATAATAATACTTAAACAAGTATCTGTAGCATCACCGATGGCAATACCTTCTTGTTTATTCCAAAATGCCATAGCATCATAAAACACCTTCTCATGAACCTCTTTATATACTAATTCCATAATTCCTGAATTAGATGTTTTAAACATTAATGCGGGACTTCCTACATTCAACATAAAAAAATCTTCAGAATTATTCCCTATTGCTCGAAACTCTAAATTTAATGAGTCATGAGTCTGTTCTGAAATTAACCATTTATTCGACTCCATATCACATAACCCATAGGTATTATTATTTGCGCCAAAGGCCAAGCTTTTAGAATCTAGTATCTGTAAAGCACGAATACTCAAGGTAGAATCTTCTAATATTGTTTCAATTTCAACGCTTGAAATAGGCAACGCATATTTTTTTGAATCATTCTTACAAGCCACAATTGTTAGTACTATTAAAACTAGAAACAAATTTTTCATGATGAGTTATTTTGTATAAAAATAGAAAAGCTAAACGAATATTTAGATAAACTTCTAAAGAAATAAACTTTGTGTACCTTTGCATGCTTTTAAATAACTAAAAAGTATTTTGGAAATGTTTTAGAAAACAGTTTCGGAATGCAATACATATATACAGAATGCGATTACACAGAAACTTATGTTTTGCCGTTATAGATGGTTTAACACTAATATTTAATGAAGGGAAATATGCTGATAAAGTCATACAGCAATTATTAAAACGCGATAAACGTTGGGGAAGTCGCGATCGTGGTTTTGTAGCAGAAACAACCTACGACATTGTAAGGTGGAAACGCTTATATTCTGAAATCGCAGAGGTAAAAGAACCGTATAGCCGTGAAGATTTATGGCGTGTTTTTGCCGTATGGGCAACTTTAAGAGGTATTAAATTACCCGATTGGAAATATTTTGAAAACACACCTTCACGTAAAATTAAAGGCCGTTTTGATGAATTGTCTAAAATTAGAAAATTTAAAGAATCTATTCCAGATTGGATGGATGAGTTAGGCGTTAAAGAATTAGGCGAAGCGGCTTGGACTAAAGAAATTGCTGCTTTAAATGAGCAAGCAGATGTTGTTTTGCGTGTTAATACACTCAAAACAACCAAGGAAAAACTACAAGCTGAATTATTCGATTTAGAGATTGACACAGAATTTATCAAAGACTACCCAAACGCTTTAAGATTAAAAGAACGTGCCAATGTGTTTACATCCGATGCCTTTAAAAACGGACATTTTGAGGTGCAAGATGCATCATCTCAACTAGTTGCGGAATTTTTAAATGTGGAGCCTGGAATGCGCGTGGTAGACACCTGCGCTGGCGCCGGAGGAAAAACATTGCATATAGCATCCTTAATGGAAAATAAAGGGCAAATTATTGCATTAGATATTTATGCCAATAAACTAAATGAACTAAAACGTCGTGCCAAACGAAATGGCGCTCACAATATTGAACCAAGACATATTGATTCCACGAAAGTCATTAAAAAACTATATGATAAAGCCGATCGTGTTTTAATTGATGCACCCTGTTCTGGTTTAGGCGTTTTACGAAGAAACCCCGATGCGAAATGGAAATTAGAACCTGAATTTTTAGATAAAATAAAAATTACTCAACAAGAAATTCTTCAACAGTACTCCCGAATTGTAAAGCCTGGAGGACAAATGGTTTATGCCACCTGCTCCATTTTACCTTCTGAAAATCAGAATCAAGTTAAAACATTTTTAGCTTCCGAAGCTGGAAAAGATTTTACATTTGTAAAAGAGAATAAAGTATTAGCTTCGAAAACTGGTTTCGATGGATTTTATATGGCCTTACTTCAAAAAAAATAAAAAATTAATAGCATGAAAAAACTTTACACCCTACTCGTTTTATTAATAAGCACCGTTGCTTTTGCACAGATTCCAACTAATTATTACAATTCAGCGACTGGCACAGGATACACGCTTAAAACCCAATTAAAACGCATAATTAACACAGCAGATGACGGTTTAACACCAGAGTATTACCATAATGACCAAGGCTACAATGCTATGGATGGTTTTATTTCTACCTATGAATTAGATAATTATTATGAAGTGGGAAGTAATACTATTTTAGACCCATATTCTGAAAACCCTAATGGCCCAGACCCATACACATTTACCCCAGGAACTGACGAATGTGGCAGTTATAATAGTGAAGGTGACTGTTACAATAAAGAGCACGTAATTCCGCAATCTGTTTTTAATGAGCAAACGCCAATGCGCAGTGATGCACATGAGTTACTACCAACTGATGGCCGTGTTAATGGATTTAGAGGTAGTTTTCCGTTTGGAAGAGTGGATGATTCCAACTTAACAAACCAAAATGGTATTACAAATCCAACACAAAACGGCTCCAAATTAGGTGGAAATTTAAATAGTGGCTATTCTGCGGGATATTCAGGAACTGTTTTTGAACCAATTGATGAATTTAAAGGCGATATTGCTCGTATTCATTTCTATTTTGCAACCCGTTATGAAGATCAAGTTGCGGGTTGGGGAGGTTACGCCATGTTCAATGGGACATCTGATGTGGTTTTTGAAGAAACCTTCTTAAATATATTATTACAATGGCACGCTATGGATCCGGTTTCCCAAAAAGAAATTGATAGAAATAATAATATTTTCTATAACCACCAATCTAATAGAAACCCGTTTGTAGATCATCCTGAATATGTAAATGCTATCTGGAACCCAACGCCAGATACAGAAGCACCTTCCATGCCTACTAACTTAATTGCATCTAATCCAACCGATAATACTATTGATTTAAACTGGACCGCTGCAACTGATAATGTTGCCGTTACTTCTTACGATATTTATGTTGAAGGCATTAATTCCTTTAATACATCGGGCACCAATTTTACAGTTCCTGGTTTAACACCAGACACCAACTATTGCTTTACAATTAAAGCCAAAGATGCAGCAGGAAATGAATCAGGTTTTAGTAACCAAGCTTGCGAAACTACAACAGACAATGGTGTGGGTGTTAATTGCATGGCTGAAACGTTTGAGAGTATTCCTGCAAACGCTGGTAATTACGTTACCAGAACCTGGACAGGTGACAATGGTGGCGACTGGACGGCAACTGAAGCCAGAACAGATCAAACTATTACCAATAGAGCTATAACTATTAGAGGCGGAAGCCTCACGGCTCCAACTACAACTGGAGGTATAGGTAGTTTTACCGTAACAACAAAACGTGTATTTGGAGGTACAAGTGGAACGTTCAATTTAAAAGTGAATAATACAATTGTAGGCACTATTCCTTATGGCGATCAAGATGTTGCACAAACTATTACTATTCAAAATATAAATATTGAAGGTTCTGTTTCAATTGTTATTGATGATAATAGTGGTCCTAGTAATAGGGTTGCTTTCGATGATTTATCTTGGACATGTTATACGAATTTAAGCACGGACGATTTTACGATTTCGAACATTAATATGTACCCTAACCCTGTAAAAAACAGTTTAAACATTAACTTAAATTACCCGAACCAAACGCAAATAGACATTTACAATGTACTTGGTAAAAAGGTAATCTCTAAAGTTATCTACAAATCGGACATAATTAATACCGAACAGTTAAGTAGTGGTATGTACATTGTGCGGATTAAACAAAATGAAACTTCAATAAGCAAAAAGCTCATTAAAAAATAATTTCAAAAAGCGACTTTAACAAGTCGCTTTTTTTATGGTTAATAACAGCGTGGATAACTCGGCATTTTCAATAATAGAAATAGTAATTATTACGTTGAAAAAAAGTAAATTTGCATTTTAAACAACCTGCCAGACGAATAGAAAGGCAACTATAACTCATACATAATGATTCATTTCTTCGGAAACCAAAACAGTAAAATATTTGCTGTTCAAGCAACAAAAGAATTATCAACCGAAACCATATCTAAATTAGTGTGGTTATTTGGCAACCAACCAAAAATAGAACAAGCATCTCTAGATGCTTTTTTTTGTTGGACCTCGCGCTGCCATGATTACACCTTGGAGTACCAATGCTGTGGAAATCACGCAAAACATGGGTATTGAAGGTATTATCCGTATTGAAGAGTTTCAAGCAACTGATGAAGATTTCAAGGATTATGATCCTATGATTTCGGAAAAATACAACGGGTTACATCAAGATTCTTTCTCTATTGATATTAAGCCAGAAGCTATTTTAAATATTGATAATATTTCGGCTTACAACCAACAAGAAGGACTCGCTTTAAATGATGAAGAAATAGCATACCTAGAAGGCGTTTCAAAAAAAATAGGCAGACCATTAACCGATTCAGAAGTTTTTGGTTTTTCGCAAGTAAATTCGGAGCATTGTCGCCATAAAATCTTCAATGGCACTTTTGTAATTGATGGTGAAGAAAAACCAAGCTCACTTTTTAAATTAATAAAAGAAACATCTAAACAACATCCAAACTCCATTGTTTCAGCATATAAAGATAACGTGGCTTTTGTAAAAAGGCCCACGAGTAGAACAGTTTGCACCTAAAACGGCTGACAAACCTGATTTTTACCAAATAAAAGAATTTGATTCTGTTATTTCACTTAAAGCAGAAACACACAATTTCCCAACAACGGTTGAGCCTTTTAATGGAGCTGCAACAGGTTCAGGTGGTGAAATTCGCGATCGATTAGCAGGTGGAAAAGGCTCATTACCATTGGCTGGAACAGCTGTTTATATGACAGCCTATTCCCGATTGGAAGAAAAGAGATTTTGGGAAGAAAAAATGGAAGCACGTCCTTGGTTGTACCAAACACCAATGGATATTTTAATTAAAGCCTCTAATGGTGCTTCAGATTTTGGAAACAAATTTGGACAACCACTTATTTGTGGTTCTGTGCTAACATTTGAACACGAAGAAAACACAGCATCTAGTAATGCAAAAGCAAGGAAACTGGGCTATGATAAAGTTATCATGCAAGCTGGTGGCATTGGTTATGGCAAAGCAGATCAAGCGATAAAAGACACACCAAAAGAAGGCGACAAAATAGTTATTCTTGGTGGAGAAAACTACCGAATTGGCATGGGTGGCGCAGCCGTTTCATCAGCAGATACGGGAGAGTTTGCTTCAGGAATTGAATTAAATGCTGTTCAGCGTTCCAACCCAGAAATGCAAAAACGTGCTGCAAATGCAGTTCGTGGTATGGTGGAAAGTGATGAAAATTTTATTATTTCTATTCACGATCATGGTGCTGGTGGTCACTTAAATTGTTTAAGTGAATTGGTTGAAGACACTGGAGGTAAAATTAATTTAGATAAATTACCTGTTGGAGATCCTACCCTTTCTGCTAAAGAAATTATTGGAAACGAGTCTCAAGAACGAATGGGATTAGTGATATCTGACAAACATATTGAAACCTTACAAAAAATTGCAGAACGTGAGCGTTCGCCAATGTACACGGTTGGCGATGTTACAGGTGATGACCGTTTTACGTTTGAATCTAAAACCACTGGCGAAAAACCTATGGATTTAGCCTTGGCAGATATGTTTGGAAGCTCTCCTAAAACCATCATGACAGATAATACGGTTGTCAGAAAATATAAGAATCCAAGATATAAATCGAAAAACGTACTCATCTATTTAGATCAAGTTTTACAGTTAGAAGCTGTGGCTTGTAAAGATTGGTTAACTAATAAAGTAGATCGTTGTGTTGGAGGAAAAGTAGCCAAGCAACAATGTGCTGGCCCCTTACAATTGCCCTTGAATAACTGTGGCGTTATGGCTTTGGATTATAAAGGAAAAGAAGGCATTGCAACATCTGTTGGTCATGCACCTATTTCAGGATTAATTTCACCTAAAGCTGGCAGTAGAAATGCCATTACAGAATCGCTTACCAATATTATTTGGGCGCCTTTAAAAGATGGATTAGAAAGTGTTTCATTGTCTGCCAACTGGATGTGGCCTTGTAAAAATGAAGGTGAAGATGCACGGCTATATGAAGCTGTTGAAGCGGTTTCAGAATTTGCCATCGATTTAGGAATTAATGTTCCCACTGGAAAAGATTCACTTTCCATGAAGCAAAAATATCCAAATGAAGACGTTATTTCCCCTGGAACGGTTATTATTTCAGCTGCTGGAAATTGTAATGATATTACCAAAGTTGTAGAGCCTGTTTTTCAAAAAAATGCGGGAAACATCTATTATATCAACATTTCTCAAGATGATTTTAAATTAGGTGGAAGTTCATTCAACCAAACCTTAAATGCCATTGGAAATGAAACGCCAGATATAACAAATCCAGGATTTGTCAAAACCGTTTTTAATACTATTCAGGATTTAATTAAAGCTGACAAAATTGTTGCAGGACATGATGTGGCTTCAGGTGGTTTAATTACAACACTTTTAGAAATGTGTTTTGCAGATGTGAATTTAGGAGCCGAATTAAATCTAACGGACTTGGCTGAAACAGATTCTATCAAGCTCTTTTTCTCTGAAAATGCAGGAATTGTTTTTCAAGCAGCTGATGATTCAATTGAACAGATATTAACAGATGCAAATATTGAATTCTTCAATATAGGAACCATTCAAGAAAGTGATGTGTTAAGCATTATTAATGATGATGAAGTTTTCACATTAACCATTTCAAGACTACGTGATGTTTGGTATAAAACATCTTTCCTATTGGATCAAAAACAAACGGCAAACGGTTTGGCACAAGACAGATTTGATAATTATAAAAACCAACCATTAGAATATATATTCCCTAAACATTTTATTGGGAAACTTCCTGCCATTCAGAACGCTAGTGAAGAATCTCGCCCAAAAGCCGCTATTCTACGAGAAAAAGGTTCAAACTCTGAACGCGAAATGGCTAACGCCATGTATTTAGCTGGATTTGATGTGAAGGATGTTCATATGACCGATTTAATTTCTGGTCGTGAAACACTTGAAGATATTCAATTTATTGGAGCTGTTGGTGGTTTTTCAAATTCAGATGTATTAGGTTCTGCTAAAGGTTGGGCAGGTGCTTTTAAATACAATGAAAAAGCCAACACAGCTTTAAAGAATTTCTTTAAACGTGAAGACACACTTTCTGTTGGTATTTGCAATGGCGCACAACTTTGGATGGAACTGGAATTGGTTAATCCAGACCATGATACACATGGAAAATTAACGTATAATAATTCCAAAAAACACGAAAGTTCATTTACTTCTGTGGAAATCCAGAAGAACAATTCTGTTATGTTATCCAGTTTAGAAGGCTGCAAATTAGGCGTTTGGATATCTCATGGCGAAGGTAAATTTAGTCTACCTAACAAGGAGAAAGATTATAACATTGTTGCTAAATATGGCTACGAAGGTTATCCAGCAAATCCTAATGGTTCAGATTTTAATACGGCTATGATGTGTGATAAAACAGGAAGACATTTAGTAACCATGCCGCATATTGAGCGCTCAACATTCCAATGGAACTGGGCAAATTATCCAGAAGGCCGAAAAGATGAAGTGTCTCCTTGGCTAGAAGCATTTGAAAATGCTAAAAATTGGATTATGAATAAATAATTTAAAAGTATAATTAATTACTAATCAAGGAGCTTGGATATTTCAAGCTCCTTTTTTTCTGTAGTCATTTTAATATCAGTTTTTTTTCATAATTTGCAAGTCTTCAAACTTCATATAAACATGACTCAAATTACCAGGATTTTTGATTTTCCACAACATCAGTTGGAAACATACAATTTAGATAAGGCATTAACTTCCAAAAAAAATGGTAAATGGGAATCTATTTCCTCACAAGAATATGTGGATCAGTCAAATGCTATTAGTCGTGGGTTACTGCGTTTAGGCGTACAACCTAATGATAAAATTGCTATAATTTCAACCACAAACAGAACGGAATGGAATGTAATGGATATAGGTATTTTACAAATTGGCGCTCAAAATGTGCCTATTTATCCAACGATTTCCAAGGAAGATTATGAATATATTTTAAATCATTCTGGCGCCACCTATTGCTTTGTTTCGGATGGGGATATTTTAGAAAAATTAAATGACATTAAGGGTCAAACAAAATTAAAGGCGGTTTACACATTTGATGATGTGGTGAATGAAAATAGCTGGAATGACATTTTAGAATTAGGTAAGGACACCAGCAATCAGTCTGAAGTTGATGCCCGTAAATTGGCTGTAAAAAGTGAAGATTTAGCAACTCTAATATACACATCGGGAACTACAGGAAGACCAAAAGGCGTTATGTTATCTCATAAAAATTTAGTCTCCAATGTATTGAATAGTGAAAAACGAGTACCGTTTGATTATGGTCATTCTAAATCATTGAGCTTCCTTCCTGTTTGTCACGTTTTTGAACGGATGATTTTGTACCTATACCAATATTGTGGTGTGGAAATTTATTTTGCCGAATCTATCGAGAAAATGAGTGATAACCTCAAAGAAATTAAACCAAATGTAATGACCGCTGTACCGCGTCTTTATGAAAAGGTTTTTGACAAAATTGTCGCTAAAGGTGGTGAATTATCAGGAATTAAAAAGGCACTTTTCTTTTGGGCTGTAGATTTAGGATTAAAATACGAACCTTATGGCGCTAATGGTTGGTGGTATGAAACCCAACTAAAATTAGCTAGAAAATTAATTTTTAGTAAATGGAAAGAAGGATTAGGAGGTCAATTGGATTTAATGGTATCCGGTAGCGCGGCATTGCAACCGCGATTAACACGTGTTTTTGCAGCAGCTGAAATGCCAATCATGGAAGGTTATGGCTTAACAGAAACCTCTCCCGTAATTTCCGTAAATGATATGAGAGACGGCGGTTTTCGCGTTGGAACCGTTGGTCGCGTTATTGATCAGGTCCATGTGAAAATTGCAGACGACGGTGAAATTTTAGTTAAAGGACCAAATGTGATGATGGGCTATTTTAAAGATCCTGAAAAAACAAAAGAAGTCATGACAGATGACTATTTCCACACGGGCGATATTGGCGAAATTGATCCAGATGGTTTCCTGAAAATTACAGATAGAAAAAAAGAAATGTTTAAAACGTCTGGTGGTAAATATGTAGCTCCAGCACTATTAGAAAATAAATTTAAACAATCACGGTTTATTGAGCAAATCATGGTTATTGGTGAAGGTGAAAAAATGCCAGCTGCTTTAATTCAAATCAATTATGAATTTGTTGAGGAATGGGCAAAACGACATAATCATCCCTTAAAATCTAAAGACGATATTCCTTCAAGCCAAATTTTACGCGATCGTATTCAAGAAGAAATAGATGAAGCCAACCAAAAGTTTGGCCATTGGGAACAAATTAAAAAGTTTGAAATAACTCCCGATGCATGGACCATAGAAGGCGGACACTTAACGCCTACCATGAAAATGAAACGAAAGGTTATTAAAGAAATTTATAAAGACCTCATCGAAAAAATATACCGTCCTTAAATAACAAACTCCTAATTCTTTAGGAGTTTTTTTTTGTCCAATAGCAATGTTAAAATTTTCCAATTTGTTATGCGTGCATAATAAATTTTTACTATATTTGGTTTCCAATAAGTAAATATGAAGGATAAAACCATCGATTATATATTTAGAACCACATGGTTAGCTATTAATAAAATGTATAACGAAGAGGCAGCAAAATTTGAGACAAGTATGTCTACCGGATTTGCATTATTAAGTATAGACCCTGAACACGGCACGGCAAGTACATCATTAGGTCCTAAAATGGGCATGGAAGCTACAAGCCTTTCTAGAACTTTGAAAATCATGCAGGATAAAGGACTTATAGAGAGAAAACCAAACCCTGAAGATGGTCGTGGTGTTATTATTCACTTAACCGAATTTGGTCGTGAAAAACGGGCCTATTCAAGAGAAAAAGTTTTAACGTTTAATGAAGCTATTCGTAAAAATGTTTCAGCAGAAAAACTAGAAAGCTTTTATGAAGTTGCAGACATTATCAATAACATGATATCTAACAAGAAAATTTACAACCAAAAAGAACACAATCCTAAATAATATGAGTAAACGTAGAATAAAAAAAGTAGCAGTTATTGGCTCTGGAATTATGGGAAGCGGCATTGCTTGCCATTTTGCCAATATTGGTGTCGATGTCCTATTATTAGACATTGCTCCTAGAGAATTAACCGCTAAAGAAGAAGCTAAAAAACTAACTTTAAATGATAAAGAAGTTAGAAACCGCATCGTTAATGATTCATTAACAGCCGCTTTAAAATCTAAACCCTCTCCTATTTATCATCAAAAATTTGCCAGCCGCATTACTACAGGTAATTTAGAAGACGATATTGCAAAGGTAAAAGATGTAGATTGGATTATTGAGGTTGTTGTTGAACGTCTTGATATTAAGAAGCAAGTTTTTGAAAACCTGGAAAAACACAGAACGCCAGGTACTTTAATTACATCTAATACCTCGGGTATTCCTATTCACTTTATGAGTGAAGGTCGTAGTGAAGATTTCCAAAAACACTTTTGTGGAACACACTTTTTCAACCCAGCACGTTACTTAAAATTATTTGAAATTATTCCTGGTCCAAAAACAGATCAAGCGGTATTGGACTTCTTGAATGAGTACGGTGAAAAGTTTTTAGGTAAAACATCCGTTATAGCTAAAGATACACCAGCCTTTATTGGAAATAGAGTGGGAATATTTAGTATCCAAAGTTTATTTCACGCTGTTAAAGATTTAGATTTAACTATTGAAGAAGTAGACAAACTATCTGGACCCGTTATTGGCCGTCCAAAATCGGCAACCTTCCGTACAGTAGATGTTGTTGGATTAGACACTTTAGTACACGTTGCTAACGGAATTAGAGAAAATTGTCTTAAAGATGAACGTTTAGAGTTGTTTGAATTACCAGATTTCATCAATACCATGATGGAAAACAAATGGTTAGGAAGTAAAACAGGTCAAGGGTTTTATAAGAAGGTAAGAAAAGATGATGGATCTTCAGAAATTCTGTCACTGGACTTAAACACATTAGAATATAGAGAAAAAAAACGCGCGAACTTTGCAACCTTGGAATTAACCAAAACCGTTGATAAAGTTATTGATCGTTTTAAAATTCTTGTAAAAGGAAAAGATAAAGCGGGTGAATTTTACCGTAAGAGTTTTGCGGCATTATTCGCTTACGTCTCTAATCGTATTCCTGAAATAGCAGATGATCTATACAAAATTGACGATGCTATGAAAGCAGGCTTCGGTTGGGAACATGGACCTTTCCAAATTTGGGACGCTATTGGTGTTGAAAACGGAATTGAAATGATGAAAGCTGAAGGTTTAGAGCCTAATGCTTGGGTGAATGACATGTTAGCATCAGGAAACAAATCTTTCTACACAGTAAAAGAAGGTGCTACTTACGCTTATGATATTCAGAAGAAAGCGCAGGTGAAAATTCCGGGACAAGATAGTTTTATCATTTTAGATAATATTAGAAAATCCAATGAAGTCTTTAAAAATTCAGGCGTTGTTATTGAAGATTTAGGAGATGGCATCTTAAACTGTGAATTCCAAAGCAAAATGAACACCATTGGTGGCGATGTTTTAGCTGGCCTTAATAAAGCGATAGATTTGGCTGAAAAAGATTTTGACGGATTAGTTGTTGGAAATCAAGCCGCTAACTTCTCTGTGGGCGCAAATATAGGAATGATTTTCATGATGGCTGCCGAACAAGAGTATGATGAATTAAATATGGCTATCAAATATTTCCAAGATACCATGATGCGCATGCGCTATTCTTCAATCCCTACAATTTCTGCACCTCACGGTATGGCTTTAGGTGGTGGATGTGAATTATCGCTTCATGCTGATAAAGTAGTTGCAGCAGCAGAAACTTACATGGGACTTGTAGAGTTTGGTGTTGGTGTTATTCCTGGTGGTGGAGGTTCTAAAGAAATGGCTTTAAGAGCTCAAGATCTTTTCGAAAAAGGCGATGTCCAATTAAATATTCTACAAGAGCATTTCTTAACCATTGGTATGGCTAAAGTATCAACTTCTGCTTATGAAGCTTTCGACTTAAACCTGCTACAAAAAGGTAAAGATGTGGTTGTGGTAAATAAGGACCGACAAATTGCCGTTGCTAAACAACATGCCAAATTAATGGCAGATTCAGGTTATACGCAACCGGTAAAACGTACAGACATTAAAGTTCTTGGAAAACAAGCTTTAGGAATGTTTTTAGTAGGAACAGACTCCATGCAAGACAGCAACTATATTAGCGAACACGATATGAAAATAGCTAATAAGTTGGCGTATGTAATGGCAGGCGGAGATTTATCTGAACCAACATTAGTAAACGAACAATATCTATTGGATTTAGAGCGTGAGGCATTTTTATCACTTTGTACGGAACGTAAAACATTAGAACGTATTCAGCACATGTTGAAAACAGGAAAACCATTAAGAAACTAAAAAAATGAAACAAGCATATATAGTAAAAGCATACAGAACAGCCGTTGGGAAAGCTCCAAAAGGTGTGTTCCGTTTTAAAAGAACAGACGAATTAGCTGCAGAAACCATCAAATACATGATGAAAGAACTGCCTAATTTAGATCCAAAACGCATTGACGATGTTATAGTAGGTAATGCTATGCCAGAAGGTTCACAAGGTTTAAACATGGCACGACTAATCTCTTTAATGGGATTAGATATTGTTGATGTTCCTGGTGTTACTGTAAACCGTTTTTGTTCATCTGGAATAGAAACAATAGGAATGGCAACGGCTAAAATTCAAGCTGGAATGGGCGACTGTATTATTGCAGGAGGTGCAGAAAGCATGAGTTCGGTTCCTATGACAGGTTTTAAACCAGAATTAAATTATGACCTTGTTAAATCTGGTCATGAGGATTATTATTGGGGAATGGGAAATACGGCTGAGGCCGTAGCCAAGCAATTCAACGTATCTCGTGAAGATCAAGATGAGTTTGCATATCATTCACATATGAAAGCTTTAAGAGCACAAGCTGAAAATCGCTTTCAAGATCAAATAGTACCTATAGAAGTTGAACAAACCTATGTAGATGCTAATGGTAAAAAGGCCACAAAATCATATACGGTAACCAAAGATGAAGGACCACGTGCAGGGACAAGTAAAGAAGCTTTAGCAAAATTACGAGCGGTATTTGCTGCTGGAGGAAGTGTAACTGCTGGAAACTCATCGCAAATGAGTGATGGTGCTGCCTTTGTTATGGTTATGAGTGAGGATATGGTTAAAGAATTAGGTTTAGAACCCATTGCGCGTTTAGTAAACTATGCTGCTGCTGGTGTTGAGCCTCGAATTATGGGTATTGGTCCTGTAAAAGCTATTCCAAAAGCATTAAAACAAGCTGGTTTACAACAGTCAGATTTGGAGCTCATAGAATTGAATGAAGCCTTTGCTTCTCAATCATTAGCCGTAATTAGAGAATTAGACTTAAATCCAGATATCATTAATGTAAATGGAGGCGCCATTGCTTTAGGTCATCCACTAGGTTGTACTGGTGCCAAATTATCAGTTCAGTTATTTGATGAAATGCGCAAACGCAACATGGCCGGTAAATATGGCGCTGTAACCATGTGCGTAGGAACAGGACAAGGTGCTTGTGGAATTTTTGAATTCCTGAAATAAACACGTTATAAAACCCAGTCTAAAAAATTAGACGTAACCAGAAATTAAATCAACAAAATACAGTTTAGAATTTAGTTACTAGCTGTTTAGAATCAACAAAAAAATGGAAGCAAAAAAAGATAAAGACATCCTAAGAGGTGGCCAATTTCTTGTAAAAGAAACGAATTGCGAAGATGTGTTCACACCTGAAGATTTTTCAGAAGAACAAACAATGATGAAAGAATCGGTTAAAGAATTTAATGACCGAGAAATTATTCCTCATAAAAACCGCTTTGAAGCAAAAGATTTTGCCTTAACGGAAGAAGTTATGAAAAAAGCTGGTGATATGGGCTTTTTAAGTGTTGCTGTTCCCGAAGAATACGGTGGAATGGGCATGGGCTTTGTATCTACTGTTTTAACTTGCGACTATATTTCAAGTGGAACCGGATCTTTTAGTACCGCATTTGGCGCACATACTGGAATTGGAACAATGCCAATTACACTTTACGGAACTGAAGAACAAAAACAAAAATACGTACCAAAATTAGCCTCGGGTGAATGGTTTGGCGCATATTGCTTAACAGAACCAGGTGCTGGATCGGATGCCAATTCTGGAAAAACAACCGCTACCCTATCTAATGATGGAAAATCGTATAAAATTAACGGTCAGAAAATGTGGATTTCAAACGCAGGCTTTTGTCACTTAATGATTGTTTTTGCCCGAATAGAGGATGATAAAAATATTACAGGTTTCATTGTAGAATATGACAAAGAAAACCCAAATGGCATTACTCTAGGTGAAGAAGAACATAAATTAGGAATTCGCGCCAGTTCTACACGTCAAGTTTTCTTTAGTGATACAGTTGTATCTGCTGAAAATATGTTAGCAGGTCGTGGTGAAGGTTTCAAAATTGCTATGAATGCTCTTAACGTTGGTCGTATTAAATTAGCTGCTGCATGTTTAGATTCGCAACGTCGTATTTTAACAACAGCCGTTACGTATGCTAATGAACGTAAACAATTTAACACACGTATTTCAGACTTTGGAGCTATTAAAGTGAAATTAGCTGAAATGGCAGCCAGTGCCTATGCCGGTGAATCGGCAACATATAGAGCGTCTAAAAACATTGAAGATCGTATTGCTTTGCGTCAAGCCGCTGGAAATTCGCATCAAGAAGCAGAATTAAAAGGTGTTGAAGAGTATGCTATTGAATGTTCTATTTTAAAGGTAGCTGTTTCTGAAGATGTTCAGAATGCTGCTGATGAAGGCATTCAAATTTTTGGTGGTATGGGATTCTCGGAAGAGACACCTATGGAAGCCGCCTGGAGAGATGCACGTATTGCTCGAATTTACGAAGGTACAAACGAAATCAACCGGATGTTAGCTGTTGGTATGCTTGTTAAAAAAGCCATGAAAGGTCATGTTGATTTATTAGGCCCTGCTCAAAAGGTACAGGATGAATTAATGGGAATACCGTCATTTGATACACCAGATTATTCTGAATTATTTTCGGAAGAAAAGGAAATGATTAAGAAACTGAAGAAAACATTCTTAATGGTTGCTGGTGGAGCCGTTCAAAAATTTGGTCCAGATTTAGAAGCACATCAACAATTATTAATTGCTGCTGCTGATATTTTAATCGAAATTTATATGGCAGAATCGGCTATATTAAGAACCGAAAAGAATGCGAAACGCTTTGGTGAAGACGCCCAATCTGCGCAAATTGCTATGGCCAAATTATATTTATATCACGCCGTGGATATCGTAGAAGAAAAAGGAAAAGAAAGTATTATTTCTTTTGCTGAAGGTGATGAACAACGTATGATGCTTATGGGCTTAAAACGTTTTACTAAATATGCAAATTATCCAGATATTGTAGATTTACGTAAAGAAATTGCTGAAAAAGTAAAAGAAGAAGAGAAATATTGTTTTTAAGTATAGATTAAGTTTAGTTAGAAGCGAAAAGCCGTTCCGAAATTCGGAACGGCTTTTCTTTTTATGTATTTTTATTGAAAATTTTTCATAATGAAAACATCCATATACTTTTTAGCCATAGTATTAATCCCATTTACATTATTCAGTCAAGGTTTACTTCAAGAAAAAAACACCTTTACACATCAAGACACGCTTCGTGGTTCCATAACACCAGAACGCGAATGGTGGGATTTAAACTATTATCATTTAGATATTTCTGTAGATCCAGATACCAAATTTATTAAAGGAAAAAACACGGTTAAATACACCGTTTTAAAACCATATGCCGTTATGCAAATCGATTTACAAGAACCTTTATATATAACCAAGGTCACACAAAATGGCAAGGAATTGAAAGCATCGCGTGATGGTAATGCCTATTTTATCGGATTGATTGATAAACAAATTCTTGGCTCCAACAATGCTATTGAAATACACTACGAAGGCCATCCAAAAGAAGCCATTCGTGCACCGTGGGATGGTGGTTTTTCATGGAAAAAAGATACTAACGGCAATCATTTTGTAGCCACATCTTGTCAAGGTCTAGGCGCTAGTATTTGGTGGCCGAACAAAGACCACATGTATGACGAGGTGGATAGCATGGATATTAGTGTAACTGTACCAAAAGGACTAATGAATGTCTCTAACGGTCGTTTACAAAGTATTGTTCAAAATAAATCAACTACAACATATAATTGGGCTGTAAAAAATCCGATTAATAATTATGGTGTGAATGTAAATATTGGTGATTATGTACATTTTTCCGAAGTTTATCCAGGTGAAAACGGGCCTTTGGATATGGATTATTATGTACTCCGTGATAATTTAGAAAAAGCAAAAGCACATTTTAAAGATGCGCCTCGCATGATGGAAGCCTTTGAGCATTGGTTTGGACCATATCCATTTTATGAGGATGGTTTTAAATTAGTGGAAGTTCCGTATTTAGGCATGGAGCACCAAAGTTCTGTAACCTATGGGAATCACTATAAAATGGGGTATTTAGGTAACGATTTATCGGAATCTGGTTGGGGCTTAAAATTCGATTTTATCATTATTCATGAAGCGGGACACGAATGGTTCGCCAATAATATCACGAATAAAGATATTGCCGATATGTGGATTCACGAGGGGTTTACCTCCTATTCTGAAAATTTATTTGTCGATTATTTTTATGGCAAAGAAGCCTCTGCCGATTATGTGATTGGTACCCGAAAACGCATTCAAAATGATAGACCTTTAATAGGAACTTATAATGTAAATAAAGAAGGCTCTGGTGATATGTATTACAAAGGAGCTAATATGTTGCACACCTTGCGACAATTAGTTGCTGATGACGAAAAATGGCGCCATATTTTACGTGGATTAAACAAAACGTTTTACCATCAAACCGTAACAACCCAACAGATTGAGGATTATATTAGTGAAAAATCTGGAATAGATTTAACCGCATTTTTTAATCAATATTTACGTCAGTCACAAATTCCTAATTTGGAATATAGTATTAGCAATGGTAGTTTAAAATACCGCTGGAATCATGTTGTTGCCAATTTTGATATGCCTATCCAAGTAACTTTTAATAATAAAGATCAGTGGATTTATCCAACTACCGAATGGAAAACAACGCCTATTTCAGATGAAAAATTGATAGTTGATAACGATTTTTACGTGCAAGTTTCTAAATTATAAGTTTTAAATTTTTTTTGAATTTGCCTTAACATAGCTTTAAGAGAAAGAAGCAAACAATAACTTATTTTCGCATGTCCCATAACTACTAAACTTGAAAGAAAAACGTAAAAAATTAGCAAAACAATCACGATGGTATCGTAAAATGCATCGCTTTATTGCTATGCCCTTGGTTGTATTTATGTTTATTCTTGGAGCTACAGGTCTACTCCTTACTTGGAAAGATGAGTTACAACTAAAACCAAAGTCTCAAAAAGCAATAAATCAACAATTGGAATTGATTAGTTTGGATAGTATTCAAGCTATTGCCATCAATTATGTAAACTTACAGAACTTACCATCTGAAATAAACCGAATTGATTACAGACCCTCTAAAGGCATTGCCAAAATACGCTTTGAAACCCATTTCACTGAAATTCAAATTGATTGTTATTCGGGTACTATTCTTTCAGACAAAACTCGAACGGCTGATATTATTGAAATGATACATGATGGTTCCATTCTGGATTATCTTTTTGGAAATCAGTCCAAACCTATAAAATTATTATATTCAACCATTAGCTCATTTGGCTTGATTTTATTAGCTTTTACGGGATTTTGGTTGTGGCTAAAACCGAAACAGATTAAAATGAAAAAACGATCAAATTGACCGCTTTTTCATTTTAGTATAATTGCTATGTTTATAAATCACTAATGAAACTACCATAGGGATCTTTAAACTGCAGTCCTTCTGTAAAGCGGTATTTGCTCAATAATTTATGTTCCACTAAAGCCCAAAGCACAAATTCTTTCACGAAATAACTTTCTTTTTTGGAAAGTTTTGGTTGGTGTTCACCTATTAAATCATCTAAAGGTGATACGGATTCTAATAATGATTTATACGCCTTATCCCGTAAATCGTCTAGCAATTCAAATTCATCCGTGTTATTAAAAAACCAAGATACAATGGGATCATACGGGCTTTCTTCATTTTGTTTTCGGAGTTTTTCTATCTTCGGAAAAAACTCGGGAAATAAACTTTTAACGGCGTCACCAATTAAATTATAAGCCACTTGGGCTGCGCCTTCCTGTTCGCCTTCGTAAACCAATTCTACTTTTCCTGTAATGGCAGGAATAATGCCAAGAAAATCAGATAATCGTAACGTTGTTTTAGCATCGCCTGCTTTTAGCGCACGTAATTCAGCCGTACTTAATAAATTCTCAAAAGCTGTAATACTCAATCTAGCACTAACACCACTTTTTTCATCAATAAAATCGCTTTCACGGGCTTCAAAAACTATTTGTTCTAATAAATCTTTAGCCAATTCTGGTACATGAATATTTTCTTTTTGGCGTAAATCGGATTTAGCTTCTTGCTGTGTAATCCGTTTAGCCGTTTCAATATCATCTGGATAGTGTGTTAATATTTGAGAACCAATTCTATCTTTCAATGGTGTAATAATGCTACCCCGATTGGTATAATCTTCAGGATTTGCGGTAAAAACGAACTGCATATCTAAAGGTAATCGCAATTTAAATCCACGAATTTGAATATCGCCTTCCTGCAAAATATTAAATAAGGCTACTTGTATTCTAGCTTGTAAATCTGGCAACTCATTAATAACAAAAACACAGCGATTTGCACGTGGAATCATGCCATAATGAATGACACGATCATCAGCATAACTCAACTTTAAATTGGCTGCTTTTATAGGATCTACATCACCAATAATATCGGCTACCGTAACATCAGGTGTCGCTAATTTTTCGGCAAAACGCTCACTTCTATGCATCCAAGAAATTGGGGTGTTATCACCTTTTTCATTAATTAATTCTTTGGCGTATCGGGAAATTGGATTCAAAGGATCATCATTTATTTCAGAACCTTCAACAACGGGAATATATTCATCTAACAAAGTGAGCATTAAACGCGCTAAACGGGTTTTTGCTTGTCCACGGAGTCCTAATAGGTTAATATTGTGTCGTGATAAAATAGCACGTTGTAATTCGGGGATAACGGTATTTTCATACCCATGAATTCCTGTAAAAATAGGCTCCTTACGTTTAATTTTTTCAATTAAATTGTCTCGTAATTCATCTTTTATGGATCGCGATGTATAACCTGATTTTTTTAATGCGCCTAATGTACTTATGTTTTCTATTTTCATATTTCTTTGTTTAGATTAGAGAAAGAAGACATTATTTAAATTTAATAATGCTTTCTCTTTTCGTTTTTTGTCTTTTAATTATCCCTTAATCCGTTTCTTTCTATTACTTTCATAATCTTCAAAAATCATTTCGCCTAAA
This sequence comes from Bizionia sp. M204, assembly GCF_023205095.1. Taxonomy (GTDB): domain Bacteria; phylum Bacteroidota; class Bacteroidia; order Flavobacteriales; family Flavobacteriaceae; genus Algorimicrobium; species Algorimicrobium hallyeonense. The sequence goes on from NZ_CP046242.1 coordinate 1,597,518, forward strand.
CCTTTTAAGCCTGTATAAAATGCTTTCCCTTGATTTGCTTTTGTAAATTCTTCAACAAACTGCATTAAATAGGGATCTTGAGCAATCATAAACGTAGTAATGGGAATATGTAATTTTCTGGCTTGTTGCGCCATAGCATAACATTTATTAGTAATGTGAGGATTTAAACCATTACTATCTTTATAATAAGTGCCATCTGGTAACTTTAAGCAACTGGGTTTGCCGTCTGTAATCATAAATATTTGCTTGTTCGTATTTCGTTTTCGTCGTAATAAATCCATAGCCAATTGCAATCCTGCCACTGTATTGGTATGATAAGGTCCCACAGTTAAATACGGTAAATCCTTAATTTTAATTGGCCACGCATCGTTTCCAAAAACCAAAATATCAAGTGTATCTTTTGGATAGCGTGTGGTAATTAATTCTGCCAATGCCATGGCCACTTTTTTGGCTGGCGTAATCCGATCCTCACCATATAAAATCATACTATGGCTAATATCAATCATTAAAATGGTGCTCATTTGCGATTTATGCGTGGTTTCTTCAACCACTAAATCATCTTCAGTTAAATTAAAATTTCCTAACCCATTATTAATTTGGGCATTCCGAAGACTTTCCGTAATATTCACTTTATCCACGCCATCACCAAACTGGTAATTTCTAAAATCGCCTGTATGCTCATCTCCTATTCCAAGGCCTTTACTTTTATGATTACCGCTTCCACTCTTTTTTAAATTACCAAAAATTTGGGCTAAAGCAGATTGTCTAATAGCACGTTCCGTTTTTGCGGTAATGGCTGTCCCTTTTTTACCATCCGGACGAATTTCCTCACGAATGTAGCCTTTCGCTTTTAAATCTTCAATAAAGTCTTCAATGGTGTAATCGGGCGTTGTTAACTTGTATTCTTCATCCAATTGTTTTAACCAATCTATTGCTTCATCAAAATCACCCGATGTATGGGTAATCAGCTCTTTAAAAATATCAAAAAGTTTCTCAAACGGACTTAGTGAAGGCGATTCATATTGTGTAAATACGAAGCCTTTTCTGTGTGTATTTTCTTTTTTCATGCATCATAAAATTACGACAATTTTCACTCAAATATTAGGGCCTTAACATCTATTTAAGTTTTCTTGCTTAACTTTAAGGCAAACTAAACCACCACTTATGAAAAAACGATTTCTTCTATTATCCCTATTTATATCAATTTCAGGGTTTACGCAAGATTTCAACCTCGATTTAGTAAAAAACATGAAACCCAGAAATATTGGTCCTGGTGGCATGTCTGGGCGTGTAACTGCTATTGATGTTGTTCATTCCAATCCAAACATAATGTTTGTTGGTACGGCTTCCGGCGGTTTATGGAAATCGACTTCAGGTGGCATAAAGTGGGATCCTATTTTCGATCATGAAGTTACAGCATCTATTGGTGCGGTTGCTATTCAGCAATCAAACCCGAGTGTTATTTGGGTTGGTACTGGTGAAGGGAATCCTAGAAACAGTTTAAATGGTGGGTATGGAATTTACAAATCTTTGGATGGTGGCAAAAACTGGCAAGCTATGGGTTTAGAGAAAACACGACATATTCATCGTGTGGTTATTGACCCAACAAATCCGAATGTGGTTTATGCCGCTGCCATTGGCTCACCTTGGGGTGAACATCCAGAACGCGGAGTTTATAAAACGACGGATGGTGGAAAAACATGGGAAAACATTCTCTTTGCCAATAATAAAACGGGTGCTGCCGATTTAATTATGGATCCAACCAATCCTAACAAATTAATTGCTGCCATGTGGGAACACAAACGCGATCCTTGGTTTTTTAATTCAGGAGGTGAAGGTTCGGGCATGCACATTACCTTTGATGGTGGTGATACGTGGAAAAAAATAACCGAAAATGAAGGATTTCCTTCCGGGAATTTAGGAAGGATAGGTGTTGCCATTGCGCCAAGTAAACCAGATGTTATTTATGCTTTGGTTGAGGCCAAAAAAAATGCACTTTACAAAAGTGAAGATGGCGGCTTTACATGGCGCAAAATTAATGACAAAAATGATATTGGCGATAGACCATTCTATTATTCTGAAATATATGTGGATCCGCAGAATGAAAATCGCGTGTATTCGGTTTTTACCTATGTAAATGTCAGTCAGGATGGTGGAAAAAGCTTTCAAAGACTCATGCCTACGTATGGTGTAGATAATGGAGTTCATCCAGATCATCACGCTTGGTGGATGCACCCTGAAGATGGTAGTTTTATGATTGATGGTAACGACGGTGGCTTGAATATTACCCATGATGGTGGTGACACTTGGCGTTTTATAGGAAATCTTCCCGTTGCTCAATTTTATCATATAAATGTTGATAATGATTTTCCTTATAACGTATATGGAGGGATGCAAGACAATGGTTCTTGGCGTGGACCAGCTTATGTTTGGCGTGCACAAGGCATTAGAAATAGTTATTGGCAAGAAATTAGTTTTGGTGATGGTTTTGATGTGGTGCCAGACAAAGACGATTCGCGTTATGGTTGGACTATGAGTCAAGAAGGTTCCGTAAGTCGGTATGATTGGGAAACTGGAAGTAATTACACGGTAAAACCCATCCATCCAGATCCGAATGTAAAATTACGTTTCAATTGGAATTCAGCAATTAACATAGATCCCTTTAATAATAGCACCATTTATTTTGGCAGTCAATTTGTCCACAAATCAACTGACAAAGGCGAAACTTGGACTATTATTTCAGACGATTTAACAACCAACGATCCTGAAAAACTCAAACAAAATGAAAGTGGTGGTTTAACCATGGATGCAACTGGAGCTGAAAACCATTGTACCATTTTGGTAATAGAACCCTCACCTATTGAAAGCAACATGCTTTGGGTTAGCACCGATGATGGTCATGTTCACATTACCCATAATGGTGGCGAAACCTGGTCTGACGTATCCAAAAACATCAAAGGGTTACCAGCTGGTAGCTGGATTCCACAGATTAAAGCATCGAATAAAAATAAAGGTGAAGCGTTACTGATTGCGAATGATTACAGACGTTTTAACTATGAGCCTTATGCCTATAGAACTACTAATTACGGGAAAACGTGGACGCGTATTGTTAATGCAAACGATGTAGAAAGCTACACACTGTCAATTATTGAAGATTTAGAAGAACCCAATTTACTATTTTTAGGAACAGATGATGGTTTATATATATCTATAGACGCTGGAAACAAATGGACAAAATGGACCGAAGGTTTCCCAACAGTATCGGTTAAGGATTTAGTGATTCAACCAAGAGAACACGATTTAGTAATTGGTACCTTTGGTCGTGCAGCATGGGTTTTGGATGATATTAGACCCTTACGAGCCATGGCAAAAAACAAGCAAATGCTCAGCGCAGATTTAGAATTGTTTAGTCCACCAATTGCCTATCAAGGCACTTACCAACAACCAACCGGAAGTCGTTTTGGAGCAGATGCTACGTATCATGGTGAAAATCGCAGTTATGGTGCTGAACTCTCCTATTTCGTGAAAGTAGATTCAATTAAAGCGAAAGAACAAAAACTAAAAGAATCATCTGAAGCAGAAGATCAGACAGAAGTTTCACTTGAAGACGAAGATACTTCAGAAGTCGAAGAGAAATCTATGGCCACCAAGGACACCATCACCTTACAGTTTTATGATGGCGACAGACTAATTAGAACCTTAAAACGTAAAACACCTAAAGAAACAGGAGTTCATAAATGGACATGGTATATGGATGAAGCTGGTGTTCCCCGTGCATCCAGATCCATTAGAAAACAAACAAGCGAATCGGGTGGTGTTTCGGTTAAGCCTGGAACATACCGTGTGGTCATGACTTATGGAACGGAAACTTCTGAAAAAAATATTAAAGTTAAATCAGATCCGCGATTAAATGTAACACAAGCTAATATAGATGCCATTTATAATACATCTAAACGTTTAGAAGTGCTCCAAGAAAAAATGGCAAATGCTGTAAAACAGCTTGTTGAAAGCAAGCAGATTGCCGATAAATATGCATCAGATTTAAAAAAATTAAATAAAGAAAAATACAAGGATGCCATAAAACAGTCTAAAGAGGTTTCTGAACAGGCAGATGAACTTATCAACCTATATTTAGGAAAACCAGATAAGCGTCAAGGTATTACGAATTCAGATGATATTCCCGTAAGTAGTAGATTAGGAACAGCAGGTTGGTATTCTAGATCTCGTAAAAATGGGATAACAACTACTGAAGACATCTTGATAAAACACGCAGAAGATGCCCTTAACGAAGCTACTAATAAAACAAATGCTTTCTATAAAGAATCTTGGAGAACCTATCAATCTGAAATGGAAAAACTACAACTCAATCCTTTTAAACCTGTTAAAATCTTTTAAAGAAATTAATATAATGAAGGTAAGAATGCTAAAAATGCTTTAATCTAAAACGATTGAAGCATTTTTTAATCCACACGTTTTAAGCCTTCAATATCTGTAATCGTTATATGTTTACCAGATGTGGCAATCAATTTTTCCTTTTTAAACTGTGATAAAATTCGAATGGCAGATTCCGTTGCTGTACCTACAATACTAGCATAATCTTCACGTGATAATATAACATTTAATGCTCCAGACGAATCCACACCAAAAACATGTTGAATATAAATTAATGTTTCCGCCATACGTTGCTTAACGGATTTTTGAGCCATATTAATTAGGTCGTCTTCTGCACTTCGCAAATCTTTTGCTAAATTCTGCAATACATCAAATGAAAAATTTTGATTTTCGTGTAAAGGCGTAATTATTTGATCTTTCGGCACAAAACACAGTTCAATATCATTTAAAGCCACAGCACTTAAATTGGTCCGCTCATCACTAATAATAGAACGTTGCCCTAGAAGTTCCCCTTTTCCGAGTAGTTTTACGGTATGATCTTTACCATTAGCACTTAATTTGGTTAGCTTGCAAACACCACTACGAACACAATAAACGCCATGAAGGGATTCGCCTTCATCAAAAATAATATCACCTTTTTTGTAAAAACGTGTTGTTTTACAAGCTGATACTTTTCGCAATTCTTCAGTAGTCATAGCATTTAAAGAATTTAATTGTTTTGCAATACAGGATTCACATTTACTCATATCAGCCTAAAATAAGTTAACATCAAAAATACACAATACATGACAAAAATCATATTAAATCAAAGCTTATATTTTACCTTTGCAAAAGGTATAAATGGGCAAATTTTATGGAACAACACAAATGTTTCCACTGTGGTGATATATGCGATTCAGAACAAATCACTTACGACGAAAAATTATTTTGTTGTAATGGCTGTAAAACGGTTTATGAAATTTTTTCAGAAAACGACTTAACCTGTTATTACGACTTACAAGCATCACCAGGTTCTGCACCGAAAGAAATTCAGGGCAAATATGACTTTTTATCAAAAGAAAACATTATTGAAAAACTCACGGAATTTAATGATGGACGTATTCAAATTGTCACCTTGTATATTCCGCATATACATTGTAGTTCGTGTATTTGGATATTAGAAAACCTAAACAAACTCAATAATAACATTACAGCTTCTCAAGTTAATTTTGGCAAAAAGAATGTTCGTATAACATATAACACCGAAAATTTTTCTTTAAAAGAGGTGGTTTTGCTTTTAAGTGCTATTGGGTACGAACCTTATATTTCCTTAAATGATTTCAAAACGGGTAAGGAAAATATTAATCGTTCGCTAATTTACAAGCTCGGTATTGCGGGGTTTTCTTTTGGAAACGTAATGTTTTTATCATTTCCAGAGTATTTTGAAGTGGGCGAATTTTGGCTAGAGCAATATAAACACGTTTTTAGATGGCTTATGTTTGCGTTTTCATTGCCTGTTGTTTTTTATGCTGGGCGCGATTATTTTACATCAGCTTATAAAGGACTGCGCTCTGGACTTTTAAATATTGATGTTCCCATAGCACTAGGTCTGGCGGTATTATTCATAAGAAGTACCGTTGAAATTATATTAGATATCGGTTCTGGATTTTTTGACAGTTTAACGGGGTTAGTATTTTTCCTGTTGCTAGGTCGATTTTTTCAACAAAAAACTTATTCATTTCTTTCTTTTGAAAGAGATTACAAATCCTACTTCCCTATTGCAATTACAAAAATTTTGGATGGTATAGAAACACCAATTCAAGTTTATGATATTGAGAAAGGAGATCGCCTTCTTATTAGAAATCAAGAATTAATTCCGGTTGATGGCATTTTAATAAATGGCAAAGCAAAAATTGATTATAGTTTTGTTACTGGAGAATCTGATGCCATAACTAAAAATTCTGGCGATAAACTTTTCGCTGGAGGGAAACAAACCACTGGTGTTATTGAAATGGAAGCTTTAAAATCTGTGGAGCAAAGTTATTTAACACAGTTATGGAGTAATGATGTTTTTAATAAAAATAAACAAGACAGCTTTACAAACTTAACTAATACTATTAGTAAGCGTTTTACAATTGCAGTTTTAAGTATTGCATTTATTGCAACCACCTATTGGTTACTTGTAGATTCCTCCAAAGCCATGAATGTCTTTACAGCTGTTTTAATTATTGCTTGTCCATGTGCTATTGCACTTTCCGCGCCTTTTACGTTAGGAAATTTATTACGGATTTTTGGCAAGTTGAAATTCTACCTCAAAAACGCATCTGTTATTGAACAATTAGCAGCTATAAATACCATTATTTTCGATAAAACAGGAACTATTACTTCCAATAAGCAAAGTTCCGCCACCTATGATGGTGATGCATTATCCACGTCAGAGGAAATCCTTTTAAAGAATACCTTGCGAGGTTCAAACCATCCGTTGAGCCGTACACTTTATGATATTTTAGATGAGCATGATATCATAACATTAAACCATTTTGAAGAACATTTAGGTCAAGGTATTGAAAGTACACATCAAAATGATACGATGAAAATTGGTTCCGCCAGTTTTGTTGGCTTCAAACAAGATAAATCCATACTGAATACCACAGTTCATATTAACAGTAACAACCAATACAAAGGAAAATACACCTTTTATAATAGTTATAGAAAAGGATTATCCAAATTGTTTAATAGCTTAAAACATGAGTATGATTTAGTTATCCTTTCGGGGGATAATGCCGGTGAATTGGAAAACTTAAAAAAATTATTACCCACTAAAACTAAATTGATATTTAATCAGAAACCAGACGATAAATTGGATTATATTAAATACCATCAGTCTGAAGGCGCTAAAGTGCTCATGATTGGCGACGGGTTAAATGATGCTGGTGCATTGGCACAAAGCGAAGTTGGCATAGCTATTTCAGAGAATGTGAATGTCTTTTCGCCTGCTTGTGACGCCATTTTAGACGCATCCAAATTCAATCAATTATACCAATATATAAAAGCATCCAAACAAGCTATAAAAATTATTAAGTGGAGTTTTGCCCTCTCATTTGTATATAATATAATAGGGTTGTATTTTGCGGTTACTGGACAATTAGAGCCTGTTATTGCCGCTATTTTAATGCCATTAAGTTCTATAAGTATTGTGGTTTTTACTACGGTTGCAACCAATGTTATTGGTAGGAAATTAGAATGATTAAAAATAAACAAATATGATTTTTATCATATTTTTGAGTATATTAAGACAGTATTTTTGAACCATAACTTCTATCAGGTATGAGTGTTATATACATATTACTGAGTATCAGTATCGTAGTGGCCATTGGCTTTTTTATTGCTTTTGTTTTGGCAGTAAGAAGCGGTCAATTTGATGATGATTATACACCATCTGTCAGAATGCTATTTGAAGATGAACTCGTAAAAGAAAACCAAAAACAAACTATTAAAACCAAAAAGACTAATTAAAAATTATGGAAGTACAACAATTCTATTACGACAACAAGGTCGTTAAAAATTTCCTCTATGCCACCATGTTTTGGGGAGTTGTAGGTATGCTTGTAGGCTTACTTTTAGCATTTATGTTTTTATTTCCCAACTTAACCGATGGAATTTCGTGGTTAAGTTTTGGTAGATTAAGACCGTTACACACCAATGCAGTAATTTTCGCTTTTGTTGGTAATGCCATTTTTGCTGGTGTTTACTACTCAACACAACGACTTTTAAAAGCGAGAATGTATAGCGATGTTTTAAGTAAAATTAACTTTTGGGGTTGGCAACTTATTATTGTTGGTGCGGCCATAACATTACCATTAGGCTTTTCAACATCTAAAGAATATGCCGAGCTTGAATGGCCCTTTGATATTGCCATTGCTGTAGTTTGGGTTGTGTTTGGTGCCAATTTAATTGGAACTATGATTAAGCGTAGACAACGACATTTATATGTTGCTATTTGGTTTTATATAGCGACGTTTGTAACAGTTGCCGTACTTCATATTTTTAACAGTTTAGAAGTGCCTGTTAGTGCTTTTAAAAGTTACTCTGTATACGCAGGTGTTCAGGATGCATTGGTGCAATGGTGGTATGGACATAATGCTGTAGCATTTTTCTTGACAACACCATTTTTAGGTTTAATGTATTATTTTGTTCCTAAAGCGGCTAACAGACCTGTATACTCTTATCGTTTGTCCATTATTCATTTCTGGTCATTAATTTTTATATATATCTGGGCTGGACCCCACCACTTATTATACACAGCACTTCCAGAATGGGCACAAAATTTAGGTGTGGCGTTTTCTGTTATGTTATTAATGCCATCTTGGGGTGGAATGATTAACGGACTATTAACGCTTCGTGGTGCTTGGGACAAAGTACGTACAGATCCTGTTTTAAAATTTATGGTAGTGGCTATTACGGGTTACGGTATGGCAACTTTTGAAGGCCCCATGCTGTCTTTAAAAAATGTAAACGCCATTGGCCATTTTACCGACTGGATTATTGCGCACGTTCACGTAGGCGCATTAGCTTGGAACGGATTCTTGGCTTTCGGTATGATTTATTGGTTAATACCTCGCTTATTTAAAACAAAATTACACTCCATTGGTTTAGCTAATTTCCATTTCTGGATTGGTACTTTAGGTATCATTATGTATGCCTTACCATTATATGTTGCTGGATTTACACAAGCAAGTATGTGGAAGCAATTTAACCCAGATGGGACTTTAGTTTATGGTAACTTTTTAGAAACCGTTACTGAAATAATGCCTATGTATTGGATGCGTGCCATTGGAGGTACACTTTACCTAACAGGTATGTTAGTATTAGTCTATAACGTTATTATTACTGCTAAAAATGGTAGTAAAGTTACAGATGAATTAGCTGAAGCTCCAGCTTTGCAAAATGTTTCTAAAAGCCGTGTGGGTGGCGAAGGATGGCACTCTTGGTTAGAAAGAAAACCAGTTAGATTAACAATTTATGCAACCATTGCTATATTAATTGGTGGTATTGTCCAAATAGTACCGACCATTATGGTTAAATCCAATATACCTACAATTAGTAGCGTGAAACCATATACTCCTTTGGAATTAGAAGGTCGTGATATATACATCCGTGAAGGTTGTGTAGGTTGTCACTCTCAAATGGTAAGACCATTTAGAAGTGAAGTAGAACGCTATGGTGACTACTCCAAAGCTGGAGAGTTTGTTTATGACCACCCATTCCTATGGGGAAGTAAGCGTACAGGTCCAGATTTACATCGAATAGGTGGAAAATATTCAGACAATTGGCATTTTAATCACTTCTATGATCCGCAAAGCACCTCTTCCGGTTCTATTATGCCATCATACAAATGGTTTATTACCAATAAATTAGACAAGTCCATTACAGAAACTAAAATGGAAGCCATGGTTACTTTAGGTGTACCATATACAGAAGAGGACATTGCCAACGCACAACAAAACATGTTGGAGCAAGGAACAAAAATTGAACAGAATTTATATGCTGATCCTGATTTCGCAGCCACGTATGAGGCTGAAAAAGCTGCAGGTGGCGAAGATTTTGTTGAAATGCGTAATCGTGAAATTGTAGCCGTAATTGCATACATGCAACGATTAGGAACAGATATTAATGTAACTGATTTAGAAGAATAATCTAATAAAATAAACGATGTTAAAGTTTGTAAAAAATCACATGGACAGTATGGAGGGAATCGAGATTTACCCGATTATCTCTTTGCTAATATTTTTCATCTTTTTTGTAGTCTTATTTTGGTGGGTTGTAACCGCAAAAAAAGATTACATAGAAACTGTCAGCAATATACCATTAGATAACAACCAAAACCACGAAGAACTATGAGACAATCAATTCCAGCTTGGATAAGGATACCTATTATATTTTTCTTAATTGCTGGACTAGCAGAATTCTTTATAGAATCTGGTAGCCAACCAGCCTTTATTGAACAACCACTAGTTATGCTATTTTTAATATTTGTATTAATATTATTAATAGGGATTGAAGCTATTGTGAGCTCAATGGGTAATATTTTATACCAGAGTTTAGACGAAGCGGCAAAAGCACGATATGATGCTAAAAAAGAAAGTACATCTAAATTTGTTATATGGTTTAAAAAACTATACACCAAATCACTGGATTCCAAACCAATGGAAGAGGAACATGACATTATATTAGATCATAATTATGATGGCATTAGAGAGTTGGATAACAACTTACCGCCTTGGTGGATTTATAGTTTTTATGCTTCTATTGTATTTGCAGCGGTCTATTTAGTGAGATATCATGTTTTTGATGGTGAAAACCAATACGATGAATTGAATTCTGAATATGCCCAAGCAGCTATTGATATTGAAGAATATAAACGAACCGCAAAAAATTTAGTCGATGCTAATACAGTAGAAGTCTTAACAGGTGCAGCCGATTTAAGCGCTGGACAAGCCCTATATGAAGTTAACTGTGTGGCCTGCCACATGGCTGATGGTGGTGGTGGTATTGGACCAAACCTGACTGATGAACACTGGATTTTAGGCGGCGGTATTAAAAATGTATTTAAAACGGTTGCAGAAGGTGGTCGAGCCGGAAAAGGAATGATTGCATGGAAGCAGAGTTTATCTCCTCTTGAAATGGCACAAGTATCAAGTTATGTGTTAACATTTCAAGGTACAACAGCAGCTAACCCAAAAGAAGCTGAAGGGGATATTTGGGAAGACGATGCAGCAGAATAATACAATTAACAGAAATCATGGAACTAAAATAGTTTGGTGATTTCTGTTATCTATAAAAACAATAACCTAAAATAAACAACAGTGGAAAGCCCAGAAAACGAATCGTTTAGAGATACTATTGGCACATTAGATGACCAAGGTAAACGCGCATGGGTTTATCCAAAAAAACCTAGTGGTCGGTATTACGAATGGCGTAAAATAGTAAGTTATGCTTTGTTGGCCATTCTATTTGCTGCTCCTTTTATAAAAATAAATGGAAATCAGTTTTTATTGTTTAACATTTTAGAACGCCGTTTTAATATTTTTGGATTTCCTTTTTGGCCACAGGATTTCTACCTATTTGTAATATCTATGTTAATAGGTGTTATTTTTATTGCCCTATTTACCGTAGGTTTTGGTCGTATTTTTTGTGGATGGATTTGTCCACAAACCATTTTTATGGAAATGGTTTTCCGTAGAATTGAATATTGGATAGATGGCGATAGAAACAAACAACGCAAATTAGATAAACAGCCTTGGAATGCTGAAAAAATAAAAAAACGCTTACTTAAGTGGTTCATATTTTTAATTATTTCATTTTTAATTGCAAACATATTTTTAGCTTATTTAATAGGTAGTGATAAGCTTTTAAGATATATAGCAGACGGACCATCCGAACATTTAGGAACCTTATTTCCATTATTAATTTTTACAGCTGTTTTCTATTTTGTTTTTGCCTGGTTCAGAGAACAAGTTTGTATTATTGCTTGTCCTTACGGTCGCCTGCAAGGTGTGTTGCTAGATAATAAATCCATAGTTGTTGCTTATGACCATAAACGTGGTGAAGCTGAAAATGGTAGAAAGAAATTCCGAAAAAATGAAGATCGTGAAGCATTAGGTTATGGTGATTGTATTGATTGTTTACAATGTGTGCATGTCTGCCCAACGGGTATCGATATTAGAAACGGTACACAGCTAGAGTGCGTTAACTGTACAGCATGTATTGATGAATGCGATCATATTATGGAAAGTATTAACCTTCCTAAAGGTTTAATTCGCTATGCTAGTGAAGATGAAATTGAGAAAAAAGAAAAATTTAAATTAACACCAAGATTAAAAGGTTATATAGCTGTTTTAACAATTCTAGTTGGACTTTTGTCTGGTATGCTATTGCTGCGTAACGAAGTTGAAGCCAATATATTACGACTTCCAGGTCAATTATATGAACATAAAGAAGGCACTATTATTAGTAATGTTTTCACTTATAAGCTAGTAAATAAAACAACGAGAGAAATTGAAAATATTCACTTTAAATTAAGAAAATTTGAAGGCACGATTAAAGTTGTCTCTAATTCGGATACCTTTAATGTTCCACCTCAAGGTTTAGTGCAAGGAACTTTGTTTATTGAAATCGATCAGAAAGATTTAAGTGGCGATAAAAACCGTTTAATGATTGAAGTATATAGCAACGATGACCTTATTGAAACTGAAACGGTGAACTTTCTAGGTCCACGAAGTTATAATTAAACGTGTAGCTTGCAATTAATATTAAAAAAACCGTTTTACGGAGTCTATTATGAAAATAAATTGGGGTACTGGTATGGTGTTAGCATTGATAGGGTTTATTGCCTTTATCATGTTTTTTGTAATTAAGATGAGTGTAGATGATACCTATCAACACGATTTAGTAACCGAAGATTACTACCAACAAGAATTAAAGGTTGAAGGTAATATGGCGCGTGAGCAAAAGGGCAATAAATTAGCCCAAAATGTACGTGTAACACAAAGTGAAGAAGGTATTCTTATAAGCTTCCCAGATTCTTTAAATGCTTCAGAGATATCAGGAAATGTAATTTTATACAGACCATCCAATAAGAAGTTTGATTTTGAGGTACCCATTTCTTTAACGACTCAAAACATGCTTATTCCGGAAGATAAATTATTAGGTGGACGTTGGAATTTAATTATTGAATGGGAATATAACGGAAATGCATATCGCTTCAAGAAAGAAATAAGATACTAGCATGTTATGGTCAGCACTTATATTGGGCTTACTAGGTAGTTTTCACTGCGTTGGTATGTGTGGACCTATTGCCTTTATGCTACCCGTAGACCGCAGTAATTCCACTCGAAAAGTTACGCAAATTACTCTATATCATTTTGGGCGTATTTTGGCTTATAGCTTAATTGGACTTGTTTTTGGCCTTATTGGCAAAAGCTTATATATTTTTGGACTCCAACAACAACTCTCTATTATTATAGGAGTTTTAATGATTGTTGCCATTCTTATTCCTTATAAGACATTCAATAAATACAACTTTTCGAAACCGCTACATAAAGTCATTTCAAAAATTAAATCTGGTTTGGGAGCTGCCCTTAAAAAGAAAACAGCCGATACGTTTTTAACTATTGGTTTTCTTAACGGTTTTCTTCCTTGTGGTTTAGTTTATATGGCCGTTTTTGGCTCTTTAGCTAGTGCGAATGCCTTTCAAGGCGCACTCTATATGTCCTTATTTGGAATTGGAACTGTTCCATTAATGACCACCGCTATCTATTTAGGAAAATTTTTAAATGCAACCATTAAACAGCGTATTCAAAAAGCCATTCCGATTTTCGTTGTAATTATTGGGTTGTTATTTATTCTTCGTGGTTTAGGGTTGGGCATACCTTACCTCTCGCCTGCTCCAATTGTTGAAAATGTGTCAAGTGAAATAGATTGTCATTAAAAAAGCTTCCAATATACATTGAAAGCTTTTACTTCTTTTCACCATTATCTAGTATATTCCTTTAAAACACATACGACACATTTGCATAGAAATTTCGACCTTGACGCGGAATATTATTCCAGTCTGCATAAGTTGAATAATTAGCATCTAATATGTTTTCTACGCCATACTTGAAAATCATTTTATTATTCTTCACATATAAAATATTACCCAAATTAAGGTTTAAAACAGCATAAGCTGATGTATTGTCCTCTCCATAATAGCTACTATAACGACTTTGATTACCATTTCCTTCCAACTGTAAGGCTACATTAAACGTTGTAAGATTATAGGCTATTTCCGCTACATATGAGAAAGGTTTGATAAGTGGTAAATTCTCACCATTACTTCCTGATCCATAATTGTAGCCTAAAGTTGCATTTGCCGATAGTTTATCGGTAAAATCATAACTAGCATTTATAAATACATCAAAGATAGACGCATAAGATAACGCATTATAAACGCGTACACCATCTGCACCAATAGTCATAGCACTTAAGCTTGGATCTATTTCACCAATAATGTAATCCATAATGTAGAAATAAGATGCCTCGACACCTACTTGAAAGCGTTTTTTATAATAGTTTGCTTTGGCATTAACTTCCATAGCCTTTTCATTATTTAATGTTGGATTTCCTATATAATCATTATTGTCAAAGCTGTTAAAGAGGAAAAAACCATAACCTTCGCTAACCGAAGGTGCGCGTTCACCATAGCCAAGACCAAAACTAGCATCGTAGGTTTTAGTTTTTAGCTTATAATCAGCAGAAATACTCATTAAAAACCGATTTTTACTATCCGTTAAATCTGGATAGAAAATTTGTAAACTTTCTAATCCTACTTGCTCTGCAATGGTATTATTATGAAAACTAAATCTAGCGGAAGCTGTCAATGTTGATTTATCACTTAATGTAATAGCATCTTTGGCAAAAACTCCTGAATATAACGTTCTAATATCGGGCCACGTGTACATAAACATAGCTGGTTGATTGGGGTCATTTGGATACATGGTCATTTCGGCAACAGAACGATTATAAAACCCGTTTAAATTGATTAATAAATCGTGTTTATTTTCTTTAAATCCTACTTTACTGTAAAACCCATAGGTGTCACTCCAGCCTGGCATATCCATTCTAATTGGAACATCTGGACGTTTGGAATCGTCCATAATATGCGTTATGGTATTATAATATAGTTTAGATTCCCAAGATTTCACCAACGTGGAATCATTTTTATACGTGTGCGTTAAAGAAGTAATTAAAGCTTCGGCTAAAGACACATCCATAGGTAATGCTGGATACCCAACATCTGTTGCTTTATCGTAAATAAGATTAGCATCTATAGTATGCTTTTCATTTAATTTATAACCACTTTGAACCGAAACATTGTATTTTTCAAATTGCGAGTACAAAACTTCTTGATTATTTCCGGCATCATAATTATCAGATTTTCGATAAATACCATCTGCATTAATATAAAATTTATTTCCTGAGTACTCTAAATCTAAACCAGCTGTTCGGTAATTTCCGTTGGTTTCATAGCCTAAATCCGCACTACCTTTAAAACCAAAATCATAATATTTAGATTGCGGTAACTGTAAGTCGATGCCACCACCAATAACATGACCATTTTCTGTTCCTTCTTGCCCAGATCCTATGTTTACTTTTTCTAAATTAGACACATCAACGTAGGATGTTATTGGGTCCATTTTATCTGTACAGGCACCAAAAATTTGCATCCCATCAATAGTAACGTTCAAACGTTCGCTAGTCATGTTGTTCATGGTAGGCTCCCAGGCATAATTTCCACGTTTAATCATGGTAATTTTATTCGATTTCTCTAAATAATCATCCACACTGGACAACGTTTTCTCTTGTCGATAATTACTTAATTTGCGCTGTCCAATCAAAATAACCTCTTGGAGTTGCGTGGTATCCTTTTCTACGGTAGTTTCTACTTCTTGTGCATACATAAAAGCACTAAACAAGAAACCTATGCCGTATATAATATACTTTTTCATAGCTAAATAGTGTTTTGGGAAACCTATAGATAGCATAGCCAAAAGCAAGCTATCTATAGGTTTTAAATAAGATTTGAATTAAAATTCAAGTTCCAAATAAAGGCTGCTTTGAATGTTGTCCTCCGTTACATTTTCACCTTTAAGAATTTCACCTTGACCATCCATAAGCTTTAGGTTTAACACCCAATACCCTGTCATAGTTAAGGTTAAATTGGCATGATACAGATTGTCAGAAGAATTGTATGTTAAGTTCGTGTTATTTGGTGAACTATGATTACCCATTCCTGGCATTCTTGGATCTAATGATAGACTGTAATTTTGAACCGCTGGGAAAGACATCATGTTTTCCATTTCATAAACACCCAATACCAACTCATTATTTCCAATAATGGGGTTTGTTGGCGCCACCATGGCAACTACATAACGTTTATCATCACTACCAACAAAACTAGACACATTTTGATCTTCATTTTGCATAACTGTAATGTCTGAAGTAGCTGAATAATCCACGTTATCAATGGTGTAGTTTACCGTTAATGACCAACCTGTTCCATCCGTAAAAGCCATTTGATAAATGATATTTCCTTTGTAAAAGGTGTTTTTACCTGGTTCTTTAGTCGGGTTAGCATTCGGGCAAGAATGTTGCATAGTTGGCATCTGCATTACAGGCATCCAGCTTATTGATGCATTTTCAACATAGTCATTTGTGGTATTATCTTTAATACGAACGCTAATGGCATTATATCCTGTATAAAAACGGCCAGAAGCATTAAATAATTCAATAGTATGTGTGCTATTTGTAAGTTCTTGAACTTTATTAAGGCCTTCCACTTCATTTACAATTGGCGTATCGAAATTCGTGTCATCGTCAGAACAAGCCGTTGTGAATAAAGCGATGAATAATACAGGTAAGATATATTTTAGTTTCATTTTGTATTGTGTTTTGAGTTTAGTTTAGCTAATTAATTACCAGTACAGATAGTATAAATAACTGTTCACGGATAAAAAATATACTAAAAATTAGATTGTAAAAACTATGCCTACACCATAATGCATGGGTAGAAACAGAAAAACTAGTTGTTTTTTAACACTAAAAAATTAACTAAAATCTGGAGGAGGTGTTTCCACGGATAATGACTGATTGTCAAGCCTTGGTGTGTATGAATAAATAGAAACCGCCACACGATTTACAGTTTCCAATTGATCTGAAATAACATTAATTTCTGAAACGAAGAAGACATCTAAAGTTTGACGTTTAACCGTATTTTGAGCTGGCGATTTACCATCCGTTCCAGTTTCATTCTTAGCGAGTTCAGTTTTCAGTTGACACTTTCCGTTACAACCTTGCTGATCCTCCTTTTGAATACAAAGGGTTTTAGCAATGAAGTCTTGATTTAAAACAAAATCTGTAACAATAACCAACGAATTAATGTTGTGTGCTAACAAAATTAGCACAAGCACATGAGCGGTTATTATATGTGAAACTGTTTTAATCATATGACAAATTTAAGAATTCATCTATTATAATTTCATGATAAAAATCACATTTAACTATAAATTAAAATGTTTAAAATACGCCTGAATCAAGTCTTCTAGATTAGTTAAAGACGTTTTAGCCATAATCAAATTATTACTTTCTCGTAACACGCTAATTTCGTCTAACATAGGTACTAACACCACATGTAACTGATCATGTGACGCACCGGTCATGGTACAATTTTTAATAACATAACTGGTTTGTTTGGAAAGTTTATTACCTAATTCTTTATAATTTTCAGATTTCTCAGCTTTGAATTCATTAATGACAGCCTCCATGTTTTTAACACCTTCATGCGTTTCAGCATTCACAAGCCATTTATCTCCTTTGTTAAAGGTTAACTGTAAGGTATCTGTTATAGATGTTTTATGGCCAATTTCATCTGTATTAGTTGATTTGTTTTCGCTTTTGCAACTTGTAAAAAGCACGACGCATGCCAGTAAAATAAAGAGAATAGGTTTCATATTAAAAGTCTTTTTTCTTGGATTTTTGAACAATACGTAAAACAGGTAAAAGCACCCAAACTACGAGCATGGTAAAGGATACTATTAAGCCGAAACTCGTTCCAAAAAATTGTTTAAAAACGGCTCCCGTGTAACCAAGTAAAGCCGAAATATCAAGTTTTAACAAAATGAGTGTTCGTGATAAATCTACCGGATTTAAAACGGTTCCAATTAATGATAATTTATCAAGAGGATAATCTTCAAAAAACAATAAAGACATTAAAAACAACCCATCATAAATAACGGCAAGAAAAAGCCACATTAAGATAGCATACCCAAAACCTTTTATTTTATTTTCGTTGGATAAGGCTATGTTAAATGCCAAAGCAGTAAAAATAAGTGTTAAAAACACACCTGTTATGAGCAAGAGACTAAAATCCCAAATGGCATTGGACATAAACAAACCGTAGAATACAAACGGTATTCCGAGTCCTAAAATTAAACTCATAGACAGCGAAATAGCTACACCCAAATATTGTCCTAAAAATATAGATGAACGTTTTAAAGGTTGTGCTAATAGAAGCTCTGTAAATTCTTTAGAATTATAATAATACATAACACCAAAAATAGTCCCAATAAGTGGCACTAAAATAATGATGACATTCATTAGGGTTATAACTGCTTTTGAAAGGTCATTATTAAGAAATAATAACACGATACCTAATAATAAATAAAAGGCAAAATACACGTAACTCCAACGGCTACGCATAAGGTCGTAAAAACTATATTTTAATATTTTAAACATGATTTGTAGTTAAGATGGATGCAATTGCGTGTTCTAAATCTGGTTGATTGGTTTGTGCTTTTAGCGCCGGAATACTGCCTTTAAAATATATTTTCCCTTCTAAAAGGAAAACGATTTCATCAGAGATTTCTTCCACAAAACTCATAATATGCGATGTAATTAACACCGTTTTACCTTTGGCTTTCTCCGCTTTAATTAGCTCTTTTAATCGGATTAGAGCTATAGGATCTAAACCAGTTGTTGGCTCATCTAAAATAACCAATGGACTATCAAACATAAAAGTTAATAGAATATTTACTTTCTGTTTGGTTCCTCCAGATAGCTGACCGAGTTTTTTATCAATAAAAGGTTCTAATTTAAACATTTGGATTAGAGCCTCTTCGTTGGTTGAATTACCTCTTAAGTCCTTAATCATTTTAATAAGTTCTTTTACCTTTAGGTTACTTGGAAAATTAGCAATTTGAGGTAAATAATCTATTTGCTTTCTGTAATTAGAATCCTTTTTAATAGATTTTCCATGAATAGAAATAGTTCCTTGATCTGGAATAACCATACCTAATATGGATTTAATGAGTGTGGTTTTCCCAGAACCATTAGGTCCTAATACGGCAAAAATACCACCTTCATTAATATCTAAATCTAGACCAATTAGAACGTTATTTTTGCCAAATTTTTTATGTAAATTTTCAACACTTACCATGTTATTTTTTTAATTTTAGGGTTATTATCCAGTAAGTTATCTGGTGTAAATACAGGTGATACTTTTTCAGAGAAATCAATAATATCAATAAATAAACTACGTAGTAAAATAATAGTCTCTGGCGTCCGGTTTACAATATATGAAAAGAGTTTAACAGGTCTGTATGGTACATCACCGACACCATCTTTATCCAAATCATACCCCGTATAATTACTCCAATAATTACCATCAAATTCATTGTCATGCACTTTGCTATTATAGGCCATATCAAAGGAGTTATATAAAAAGTTATTGCCCTTAAACGTGTTTGAATAGCAAGCGCCAAGAACTTTTATAGCCCAGCCGTTACTTATAAAGTTGTTGTTTTCATAGCGGATGCGGTTGGAACCTTCTGTATTAATACCAATAGTGTTTTGTTCAAATATATTGTACATAATTTCGGCATCATTTATTTCTTTAAGCAATAAACCATAAGACGCCGTTCCCCAATTTTCTCTAAAAATATTGTTATACATTTTTATTTTTTTTGAAAACATAACGGCTACGCCTGCCCCATTTTTTTCAAACAGATTATCTTGATAAATATCATCATTCGAAAACATAAAATGCAATCCGTAACGCACGTTATGAGAACTCACATTATTTTTTATGGTGCAATCATCTGAAAATTCTAAATAAATACCATCACGAACACGCTGCACAATATTATTTTCTATATCAATATTGTGGCTATACCATAATTGAATACCATTTCCAGAGTTATATTCTTCTTTTGCATCGCCAATTATTTTGTTATTACTAATTTTTCCGTTTTTAGATTTTTCAACATAAATTCCAAAAAATAATTTTTCTAATACCAGATTTTTGACAACAAAATTTTCAACACGTTTCAAGCGTATAGCTGCATAATCTGACGTATAACTTGTTCCTACGTTCTTTATAAATAAACCGTCCACTGTAACACTATCCGCAGTAATGGTAATAATTTCGCCTTTCATTTCCCCGTCAATAACGGGATAATCCTTGCCAATAATGGTTAGTGGTTTATTAACGAGTACGTCAATTTCTTTGTAGATTCCTTTTTCAATAATAATAGTATCATTTGCTTGTGCAGCATCAATACCGCCTTGTAGGGTTTTGATATCACAGGTTTTGCAAACTCTAATATTTTGAGAGAAGACTGAATTTCCCACTAGTAATATGAGAATAGCAGCTACTATATGGTGCTTTTTTAATGGCATCATAACATGTTTTAGTGTTTAAATATGTTCGAAATTACTCTTATAGGTGCTCCAATAAGGCATCCCATGTATAAATGTCGCCACCTTGTTCTGCCTGCACTGTTTCCGCTTCTTGTTTGGTTTTAAATGCTGTTAAGAAGGCACCCATAGGACTTGGAACGTTTTTACTAATTAAAAACGTAGCCGTAGTTGCATCAATAAGCGTTTCAGGTTCATTAAAGTGGTTGGTTAAATATAGCTTAATTTCTTCGGTATCAAAATCATCCATAAAATTAACCATGCACTCGGAGGCATCAAATTTGTAAACTTTGCCTTTGTGCGTGACAACCTCGGCTCCGTGTACTTTATCTACTATTGTCATTTTACAGAAATGACATGCATCTTGACCGTAGTTTATAGGTTCTGGTTTTACCGTACACGACGTAATAGTAACGCCAAGAAGTAGTATTAAAATTAATTGTTTCATTAGTGTTTAGTGTTTAATGTTTTTTCAAATTGTTTACTGGGTTGTTTGCTTTAATGTTGCTTTTCTTCCTAACCAAAAAGCAACAAGGGTTAAAGACATGCCTATAAACATTAAGTATCCTCCAATATGAGGCCATGAATCTACATCAAAATTCAGTAATTTTTGATATCCAATTAATGGTGGTTTATAGGACATTGGAGTACCATCTGGGTTTGTAACCTTAATAATGGCATGGGGATCTAAATTACTCCCATAATCAATTAACCAATTATTAAAATCATACATTCCTAATACGCCTAAAATAGACATTAATAAAAACCATCCTAAGAAGAATTTATAGCTTATTTTTTCTAAAAACCCAAGAAATCCTATGACAACACCAAGAATTACCATACCAGTAATAACTTTAGGGAATACTGAAAACTCCCACATCTCTTCAGGTTTCGGTATGGTTTTCATACCAATGTAATGGTTTAACCCATCAATATTTTGAAGATCGAATTCTGTTATACCTTTAATACCATCAATATAAATATCCATGCCTAAAGGTTCCGGATATTGAGGTGCTCCCAGCATAATATTCCAAAGCGGAAATTTAAAAAGTCCCAATAACAATAACGATCCTATTATCATTATAATGCCAGCCTTTTTCATAATATAAAGTTTTTATAATTAACCATTTAGTTAATAGTGATTTAAAAAGAAAGGCGAGAGCGAATCATCTACTCTCGCCTTATTAGGAAAATAAACACTAAAACAAAATTCTCCTATTCTTTAATTTAATTTATTCACCGAGTGACCAAGACAATTCTATATCAGAATCAGCTGGTGACACACGAATATATCCTTGCATTTCTTGGTGTAATGCTGAACAGAAATCCGTACAGTAAAACGGCCATACACCAACTTGCTTAGCTTCCCATGTTAAGGTTCTTGTTTGACCTGGCATAATTAATAATTCGGCATTATTAGCACCAATCATAGCAAAACCATGCGGTACATCAAAATCCTGCTCCAGGTTGGTTATGTGGAAGAATACTTTATCTCCTACTTTAACGCCTTCAATGTTATCTGGTGAGAAGTGGCTACGAATCATGGTCATGTAGATATGTACATTTTTACCATCACGAACTACTTTAACCTCACTCTCATTAGTTGCCTTTTTAGGGTGTTTATTGTCTGCTAACTTAAAGAATTTAACAGAATTGTCTTTAATAATTTCGGCCGGAATAGATGCGGCATAATGAGGTTCTCCGTGTGTTGGGAAATCATATAAAAGCTCCATTTTATCGCCAGAAATATCATATAATTGCGCAGAATGCTCCATTTCTGGACCTACAGGCAAATAGCGATCTTTCGTAATTTTGTTCATGGCAAACATGTACTTACCAAATGGTTTTCTAGAGTTTCCTCCAGGAATTGTTAGGTGACCAACAGAGTAATACGTAGGTTTTCTATCCAACACTTCCCAAGTACCTAATTTCCATTTTACTACTTCAGAAGAAATAAAGAACGTTGTATATGCATTTCCTTGACCATCAAATTCTGTATGTAAAGGTCCTAAACCTGGTTGCTCAACTGATCCAGCTAAAACATCTTCAAAGTTTAAAATTGGAATTCCATAAGCTTCTCCATCAAATTTTTCTTTCTCTATAGCATCAAGCATTTTTGTAAATGAATGCACGGTTAAGTTAGCTGACAATTTACCGTTACCTACAATATATTCTCCAGAAGGATCTACATCACAACCATGAGGGGATTTAGGTGTTGGTAAAAAGTATACCGCACCTGGAACCTCTGCTGGATTAACAACGCGTACTTCTTTTTTCATTGTTGATGTAGCTGTATGCGTTTCATCACTATGTAAGTTGTGCGCATAATTTGCTGGCATCATTGTACCACCGCCATTATTTACATATTCTTCAATTTTTTTCCAGTTAATGGCTGCAATAAAATCTTTATCGTTTTGAGATGCATTCACCTCTAATAAAGAGTTTGCTTCCTCTGTATTATAAGTTGTGAAGAAAAACCATCCATGAGATTTCCCACGACCAGGGTGCGATAAGTCATAGTTAAAACCTGGCATTAATATTTGGAATTTAATATCCATATGACCATGTTCTGGATCAACACTAATGAAGGTTAAGGCACCTTTAAAGTTTCCTTTGTAATCTTTTATTGACATATCACGCTGTGGTACTGGAACAGAAAAACGCGTTCCTGCAACTACATACTCCGTGTTTTCAGTAATAAAAGACGAACTGTGGTTACCAGCACTATTTGGAACTTCAATAATTTCTTCAGTTTCAAATGTTTTTAAACTAATTCTAGCAATACGTGGCGTATTATTTCCATTAATAAAAATCCAACGACCATCTAATTCACCATTTGTTTGTGAAATATCTGGGTGATGCGAATCATCCCAAGGAATAAAACCATAAGATGTTTCTAGCATTGGTTTGGTTTCTTCAGAATAACCATAACCGTTGGTTGGAAACTGCGAGAAAACTGGAATTTCCTTAAACATACGTCCAGAAGGTAATCCATAAACTGTTAAGTTTCCACTATAACCTCCCGACATGAAAGCATAATGCGAATCATGCTCACCAGGAGCTACGTACACCTTTTCAGCCGCACTAGAGCCTAATGCCCCTTTGTTTGATGTTTGCGTTGAATTATTGCAACTTGTAAAGGCAAGTGCCGCAACCATCAATCCTATTGATAATTTAAATTTATTTTTCATCATTTATTTAGTTTTAAGTGTTTTCTAATTATTCTGTTGGTGGCAACAATACTTTGTCAATTACATGAACAATACCATTTCCTGCTGGAATGCTTGCTAATATTTTAGCGCCTCCAATCATAGGTTCACCGTCAATAACTTCTACTGTCAAACTTTGATTGTTTGCTTGACCCAGTTTTTTGAACTTGGTTAAAAATTCTTTAGAATAGTTACCTGGGGTTACATGGTACTTCAAAATATTTGCTAAAGCATCCTTGTTTTCAGGTTTCAACAAATCTTCAACAGTTCCTGCTGGCAAAGCTGCAAACGCTTCATTTGTTGGTGCAAAAACCATTAAAGGTCCTGCATTAACAAGTGCATTTTCTAATTGTGCAGCTTGAACCGCAGCAACTAGTGTTGTATGGTCTGGGGAACCTATTGCTATTTGTAATACATTTGGAGTTGATCCATCATCTTCAATAAAAGCCTGACCAGTTCGTTCTGTTGTTTCTGTAGCTGCTGGTTTGTCAGCTTCAACCGAAGTCCCTTCAGCGTTTTCATTCTTACAGCCTAAAAAAAGTGATAAGCAAAAGGCCGAAAGCATTAGTTTTTTAATTGGTTTCATAGTTTTTGGTTATTATAAGGTTCTAAAATATTCTAATACAGCTCTAGCCTCCTCTTCCGTAAGGTTCTGATTAGCCATTGGCGACCCATTAAATTCCATTAATAATTCTTTAGATAATGGATCTTCTTTAACCATTTGTACAGGATTCAAAATCATGTTCATAACCCATTCTGGCGTTCTGCGCTCCAAAATACCTGTTGGTGCAGGTCCAATAAATTTCTTGTCAACCCTATGGCAAGCGGTACACATTTTTTGGTAAATGTCAGCACCTTTATCAGCCATGGCCTGATCTATATTAGCATCCAAAGTTAGCGAGGTAATTGGCCCAACACCTTTACTAGTTAAGTCAACGCGTTTAGAAGGCGGTACTACCGCTTCTTTTGGTGTTGTAGTTGTTGTTTCTGTTTTAGGAGCTTTTTTGTCATAAGAAAAAGTTTCTTTTTTCTTCTCTTCCTTTCCGCCGCAACCAATTAAGGCGATTGCGAATAATAATGTCATTAGTTTTAGTGATGTTCTCATAGTGTATTTAAAATTTATAGGTCAAAAGTAAGAATAAAGCTGAATGAAAAATATGACAAAAATCATATTTCAAATATATTTAGGATAATTTTATCCCTTTTTACCATCAACCTGATTTATAATACCTTAAAATAGGGAAAAACATAAAAAAAGCCAAGCTATTTGCCCGGCTCTTTCTCTTCAATAAAAAAAATTACTATGAAATTACTATGAAAATTAAATTTTAAATGTCATTACTGGCAATGTGGAATGGTTGGCTATATCCTCTGAAATACTGCCTTCAAAAAAATGAGCAATTCCTTTTCTACCGTGCGTAGCAATTGCTACCAGATCAGCACCAATCAGGTTAGCAAAGTTTGAAATGCCATTTTCTACCGTATAATCACTGACATAAGTGACTTTTGATAAACTTTCTAAATCACCTTCTGCTTTTTTAAGGAATGCAACAATTTTGCCTTCCATCTCTGCAGTACTCTTAAAGTTTTCTCCGGGTAAGTTAACGTACACCATATTCATATTTGCACCTAAAATTCTGCACATATCTTTTGCTTTAAGATAAGCAGAAACAGAATCGTCTGAAAAATCTGATGCAAAAACAATAGTTTCAAATTCGGTTAAAATAGGATTATGCTTAATAACCAAAACGGGTATATCTGAATAGCGAACTACCTTTTCAGTATTAGAACCCACAAAGTATTCCTTAATTCCGCTGCTACCTTGAGATCCCATGATAATTAAATCTGCTTGGTGTGCTTTAGCAACCTCGTTTACTTCCCTAAACACTTTAAAGTGCTTTACAATTGGTGTAACTTTTACACCTTCTAAATAAGATTTATCTAAAAATTCGCCAAAACGTTTTTCGGCCAATTTTATTAAAAACAAGGATTCCATTTGGCCATCAGAACCTTTTGTTAAAATAGTTTCAGACATTTCTAACATGTGCAATGCTAAAATTTCAGCATTATTTTTTTTGGCTAAAATGGCTGCTGTTTCTAATGCGTATTCCGAATATTCTGAAAAATCTATCGGTACAATTATTTTTTTCATGATGTGGTAATTTTATTAAAAACGAAAACAAATTGTTAAAACGTTTTTGGGTTGATTATGATTTAATTGATATCGTTTAATTTTAAATGGTCATTGAAAATAATTGTGATTCAGGTTGTTTTCTCTGAAGCAACAAATCGAAAGCCATACATACATTTCTAACATAAGGCTTTCCTTTTTCTGTGACCGTAATTGAATCCGTATTTATAAGTATTAAACCATCTGTTTCCAATTCATTTAATTGAACTAAAACCTCCGGTAACTCTTTAAAATAATTTGAATTTAAGCTCCATTTGGTTTCAAAATGGCACATGAGGTTTAAAATATGACGTCTAATTATTAAGTCCTCTGAATTTAAAATATGACCTCTAAACACCGGAATAACATGGGTATCTAAACGCTTGTAATAATCTTCAATTTTCTTTTCATTTTGTGCAAAACCATACCAACTATCGCTAATAGCCGAAACGCCTAAACCTACCATAATTTGAGTCTTACTAGCAGTATAACCCATAAAATTTCGATGTAGTTTTTTGGTCTCTGTAGCTTGATATAAACTATCCGTTTTTAAGGCGAAATGATCCATACCAATTTCCACATAACCACAAGCATCTAATTCTTCCTTTCCTAATTCATACTGCTTACGTTTGCTTTCTGCTGAAGGCAAATCGCTATCCTTAAAACCGCGCTGCCCATTTCCTTTTATCCATGGCACATGCGCATAACTATAAAAAGCAATGCGGTCTGGCTTTAATGCTTTGGTTTTACTAATTGTTTCAGCAACATGAGCTTCTGTTTGAAACGGTAAACCAAAAATAATATCATGACTTACTGATGTATAACCTATTTCACGGGCTTCTTCTGTAACACGCTTCACGTTTTCAAACGGTTGAATTCTATGAATAGCTTTCTGCACTGTTTCATTATAGTCTTGAACACCGTAACTTACCCGGCGAAAACCTAAATTATATAATGTTTGTAAATGTGCTTTCGTTGTATTATTTGGATGACCTTCAAAACTGAATTCGTAATTCTCTGCTTTTTTAGCCATGGCAAAAATGCCATTAATGAGTCGTTCTAAATTTTTAGGTGAAAAAAAAGTGGGTGTTCCACCACCTAAATGCAACTCTTTAATTTGAGGTGTGTTTCCTAATAATTCCACATAGAGTCGCCATTCCTTTAACACATAATTTATGTAAGGCGATTCTACTTCATGTCTAGTAGTAATGCGTTTGTTACATCCACAGAAGGTGCATAAACTTTCACAAAACGGTAAATGTATATACAGGCTAATACCTTCACTTTCATTACTTTCATTAAAGGATTTTTTTAAGCTATTTTCCCATTTGCCAATGGAAAAGGTAGCATCATCCCAATATGGAACCGTTGGATAGCTAGTGTATCTCGGACCCGCTACATTATATTTGTTTACTAGTACCTTTGTCATACCTCTCTAAATAATAAGCAAAACTAAAATCTTTTACACGATTAAAATATGATAATTATCATACAATAAAGTCCGTGTATTTCATTTTAAGTAAAAAAATATGTAACTTTCGGATAAACATAAAAACAAATAAATCAGATGAAAAAATTAAGCCTTTTAGCGCTTGTAGTTACTTTAGCGTTTGCTACAAGTTGTAAAAATGATAAAAAAGAAAATACAGAAATGGAAAACACAGAAACCGAAGTGGTTACTGAAACCATGACTGAAGAAGCCGTTGTAACTGCTAAAAAAGTAACGGCTGAGTTAAACGCAAAAAGCGGTAGTAATGTTACTGGAAATGTGGTTTTTAAAGAAGAAAATGGAACGGTTTCCATGACAGCTATTGTAAGTGGATTAGAGCCTGGTATGCATGCTATTCATTTACACGAAACAGCAGATTGTTCATCAGATGATGGAACCTCATCAGGAGGCCATTGGAATCCAACAGGCGAACCTCACGGAAAATGGGGTGATGCAGCAGGCTATCATAAAGGAGATATTGGTAACCTAGAAGCGGATGAAAAAGGAAATGCTACTATTTCAATGAGCACAGACGAATGGTGTATTGGCTGTGGCGATCCAGCCAAAGATATTATTGGAAAAGCAGTAATTGTGCATAAAGGTGTAGATGATTTTACAACACAACCTACTGGAGATGCTGGAGCACGTGTTAGTTGTGCTGGTATTATTGAATAAAACAATACTGAAATAATAATTAAAAGGCTGCCTTGTGCAGCTTTTTTTATTGCTAATTATTTCCTAATTTGGACACTTAATACAAACTATATGCAGTTAGAAACTTTGGTTTCACAATTTCAAGACAAAAACGAAAAAGCATTTGAAACGCTTTACAATATGTATAGCGAAAGTATGCATGGTGTTATTTATAATATTGTTCGTGATAATGACCTTGCAGAAGAAGTCATGCAAGATGTCTTTATTAAGGCTTGGAACAATTCAGCTTCATATTCTTCAAAAAAAGGACGTTTTTTTACTTGGATTCTCAATATCGCTAGAAATGCCGCTATTGATAAAACACGATCTAAAACCTTTAAGAATTCGAAAAAAAACCTTCAAGCCGATTTTTTCGTAGATATATTAGAAGATCAGGATAGCTTAAATGATAAAACAAATGCTATCGGTATTAAAAAATTTGTAGACAAATTAGCAAAAAAGTGTATTGAGGTAATCGAGTTATTATACTTTAAAGGCTATACACAAAAAGAAGCTTCTGAAACTTTAGATATGCCCATTGGCACGATTAAAACCAGAAACAGAAATTGCATCAATGAGCTACGAATTATGTTAGACGTAAATTAATGACAAATCAAGAATACATAGAGTCTGGAATTTTAGAGCTGTATATAGCTGGTAGTCTTTCTGATGAAGAAAACGAAGCAGTTTATAACCAACTCCTTGAAAATCCAGATTTATTAGACGAGGTTTTAAAAATTGAAGCTGCCGTTATGCAGCTTACTGCAGCTGTTTCTCCTTCAGACTCCAAACACTTATTTAAGGCTGTTAAAGAAAAATTAGGCTTGGATACGGATGCGGATTCTAAAGTGATTCCGCTACATCAACCTAAAACAAATTACTTGGCATATTCTGGCTGGGCAGCATCTGTGTTGCTAGCTGTAGGTTTAATGTACTTCTTTAATCAAAATAACACATTAAAATCTGATATTCAAGTTGTTGAAACAGAATTACAAAAACAAACTATTGATAATACCTTATTAGAAGAGCGTATAACTAAAACCACCGCAAACTTAACGGAAGCTCAAAAATTATTATCGGTTATACGGGATAAAGATATTCTTTCTGTTCCGCTTGCAGGTCAAGCTGTTTCGCCAGAATCTTATGCTAATGTATATTGGGATAAAGAGGGCAACACGGTTTATTTAGATGTGCAAGGTTTACCTGAACCTCCGGCTGGAAAAGTATACCAAGTATGGTCCTTAACCTTAAATCCACTTGCTCCTACTAGTCTAGGAACAATAGACAACTTTACCAGCAATACCAACAAAATATTTACCATAGAAAATGCCAATCAATCGGAAGCATTTGGAATTACATTAGAGCCTGCTGGCGGTAGTCCAACGCCAACTATGGAACAATTGTATACGCTTGGTGCTGTTACTTCAGAATCTTAATTTTTGCTCATGAGAATTAAGATTCTACTATGCTTAATACTTCCATTTTTTAGTTTTTCGCAAAAAACCTATCACTTTGATTATATGCTGACTTATGAGTTGGCTATTTTTAAAAAAGACACTATTAAGAAACAAGTTATTTATCTAACAAACTCTAAAGATAATAGCTATTTTGTAGAGATTGCGGTTGACGAAAAAAAACAATATAATATTCTTTTTAAAGTGCATGATTCTTTTGCCGCAGATGTTATAACCACTATTGCCGAATTTAACAAAGCTGAATTTATAAATATACCTTGCGAGTATTTAAGGGATTACAGTAATTCAAAAAAAAATGTTGCGGACATGTATGATTATAATATTTTGAATGACACCTTAATGGAAGGCCGAAATCATCAAAATTATCGCTTCAGAAGTACTTATAGTTCAAAAAAACGTTTAAGAAAACGTGCTGGTTTCAATGTGTATATTATAGATTCTTTGCTGGGCGAACATGCACCCATTTTAACACACCCTACTGCTTATCACAAATGGAAAACGCATAACATTAATTTGCCTCAAGGCATCTACATAAAAAAGCTTTTTTATAACGAATATGATGTTTTAACTGAAGTGTCGAGTTTAACTTCTAGTTTTAAGATTGATAAAAAAATTGTTATTACTGGCACCTGCCACTTTTAATAGCTATTAGGTCTAGCGTATTTTATATCTAGTAAAATCTATAAAACAAAAAGCGCCTGTATAAAACAGACGCCCACAAACTAACAAAAACACTAAACAAACTGCTCAAAAGAACAAGCAGTTTGCTAGTAATTCTTATCATCAACAAACACTTAAAACTTGTAACTCACAATTCCTTTAATAAAAAACGGTGTACCAGGTGTGAAGGTAATTTCTTCCACAGGATCAATTTCATTTTGTAATCGCGTTTCTGTCGCAAATTGTGTTTCGTTCCATTCCGTATCAAATAGATTTTCAATGGCTACACCAACACTAATATTTTTATTGAAGGCGTAATTCATATTTAAATCGGTTACAAAATAACCTGTAGCAACAATTGAGTTGTCCTCATTAGCTGGCCTATCATCAATATATCGGTAACGAATTCCTGCAGAAAAACCATTTAAATCATTAATGGATAAACCACCTGTTAGTGTAAAATCTGGTGCTAATGGAATATAGTCCGCACCACTTGGTTCATCCACACTTCTGGCATGGGTTAAAGTTGCGTCTGTATCAAAATACAACCAATTTGTAAATTGGTAACGAAGTCCTAAATCTAACCCATAACGTTCTGATTTTCCACTAGGCTCTACAACACCTGCATCTCCTACATATACAAACTCTTGCTCTGAAAACAAATACCATAATGCTGTATTAACCACCATTTTTGGGAATGGTTTCCAAATAGCGCCTAAATCGGCACCGTAAGCTCTTGGTAAAATTTCTTCACCATTTTGCGCAACAACTACGCGCGCATCATTGGAATGGAAGCCTATTCCTGATTTTAAAAATAATTGTAAGTTTTCATTTTGATTATAAAAGAAATTCAATTTTGGACTTACTGTTGTTTTTGTTTCAGATAGTGTTTCATATTCTGCCACCAATGCATCGTTATACATAAATTTAAAATAGTCCAAACGTAAAGCTGGTGCTATAATAAATTTGTTCAGCTTAAATTCAGCATTAACATATCCAAACATATTGGTTTCGTTTACATTTCCTAAGTGCTAAATAATTGAGTGTTTCGTTTCGGTTTAAGGTATGAGAAAGCTCTACATCATTAACCATATCATAACGCATACCAAAACCAGATGTAATTTTGGTATCTACTTCACCTACATGTGTGTCCTTTATGAAAGCGGTATTAAACCCGAAAATATCACGACTTTCAAATTGCTTAATCTGATCGCCATTAATAGGGTCTTCTAAAAAGAAGGTGAAATTGGAATACAACTCAAAACCATACTTAGAGTAAAATACATTGGATTTAAATTGTAAGTCGTTATCTAAAATAGATTCATAAGCAACATTCACATTACTTCTTGAGGTGTTTCCACCTTCGGTATCATCAATAGAACCGAATCGTGAAATTAGCCCACTATCTACAGCTCGTTGTGGAATTTGCCCGGAAGCATCCCAACGACTTGTAAAATGTGAAACCGTTAGGGACAATTTATCATTACCTTTTAAATAGGTACTGAATTTTCCAAATAAATTTAAACGATTGAAATTTTGAGGCGAATCATAAGGACCATCAAACTCAATATATTCCAATGCCACATAAGCATTAGAGCGTTTGTTGTTTTTCAATAAATCAAACATACCTAATGTTCTTATTGAGTTAAATTGCCCGAAACTTAAACTAACTTCACTTCCATTAATATTATCTTTCGTGTTAAAATCTACGTATCCCGCAGTTGCAAAATCACCTTTATTAGCATAATATGGTCCTTTACCAAAATTAATATTATTGATGGTTTCCGGAATTACAAAATGTAAATCGCTATACCCTTGACCATGTGCGTGAGACACCATATTTACTGGCATTCCGTCTACAGACAAACTTATATCTGTTCCGTGATCTATATCAAAACCACGTAAAAATATTTGCTCGGCTTTTCCACCTCCGGCATGTTGACCAATAATTAATCCTGGTACTTTACGTAATATTTCTTGTGATGAGTTTACAGGATTGGTTTCCAAATCTACTCTGGCAATACTGTTCATGGCATTTACCTGTTCGGTAATAACTAATTCATTTAAAAGAATTGTTTTACTCTTTAAAACAACTTGAACACCATTTTTTAAATGATCTTGATTGAGAATAACAGACATTTTTTCATAACCTAATAAACCAATGGTTAAAGAATCGCCTTGATTATTATTTTCTATGATAAACGTTCCGTTTGATAATGTGTGCGCGTGACTAGAGGTGTTAATATTATATACATAAGCGTTTTCAATAGGTTGTCCCTCATCATCATGTACAACACCTTTTACCGTTTGAGCATGAGCTATTTGAGTCATGATAAACACGGCAAATAAATATTTAATTACTGTTTTAGTTAGCATAATTGGTTTGGTTTAATAGGTTAGATTCTTGAAATTTCTTGAGATAAAATAGGTCCTAATTCATACGAACTAGACTCCAATTCGGGTTTTAGTTTTTGCGCTTTTTCAGTTAATCCATTTGCCTTATAAATTAGGGCTAAATGATAAATGGCAAGAGGTTCAAAAGTATTACCAATAACGAACTCTTCCATAATACTTAACGCTTTTTTAACATTTCCGTTTTTATAATAACTCCATGCTAATAAATCATAGGACATAGCCGTTGGACGGTTTTGAATTTCTTTCTTTGCCAATTGTAAAGCTGCTTCATGTTGATCTTCAGAGTCCACAAAAAGTTCAATATTATACGCATTATACATATCTCCATAAGAGTCATTTGAAACCAAGGCTAAATACATATCAATATTACCTTCTTTGGCTTGTTTGTTTTTCATGAAATCCGCAATTTCAGCTTTCAATAAATACAAATCTGGCACTTGGTAATTTTGCGTTAAGGTGTTTAAAATACGTGTGGCTTCTTCTGGATTTCTTTCATAGGAATACACAATCCAAGCAATTCCTTTTTTAGCATAAGCATCATTTGGATTAATGGCAAGTGCTTTTAAATAATAATTATAAGAATCCTTTATTTTTCCAGCATGCCCATAAAAGTCGGCCAAATTGGTGTAAGCCCATTCTTTAGAGCTATTAATATTAGCACTTTCTGCCATAGCTGTGGCTTGTTCCATATACTTTATGGCTGAATCCAAATCGCCTTGATGATCGCTCCATTTTGACAAGCGAATTAAATAATCAAAATCACTAAAATCTTTTATACGTTCCAAATACGTTTTTGCTGCAGCTACATTACCAAGTTCTAACTCTACATCAAAAAGCATTTTATACGTAGCTACTATGTTTTCACCATTAGTTTTAGCTTTTTCCAGCATTGTTTTTGCTTCACGAAAACGGTGTTGAGAAATATAATTTCGCGATAGTGAACGCAAATAACCTACGTTATTATAATTGGTGTGTTCATTTACTGCTTTTAAATTTTTTTCGGCTAAAATTAAATGTTCAACCTTTCCTGTTATGGTAAATAATCGAGAATGAGACGCTGCAATTTTAGCTACATAAGGATATTGCGATGGTTCTTTTTCTAGCTTTTTTTCCCAAAATAAAAGATCCTTTTGAGCTTTTTGCAACGCATCATTCTCGACTAATTCTAAATAACTATAGTAATCTGTTTTTTCGGTTATTGCTTTGGGTTGGTTGTCACAACTTGTAACAATAAGCATGCAAACAAATAATCCGATATATTGTTTTAAAGTTTTCATGTGTTGATGTTGTTTGTTTTGTTTGTTTGTTTGTTTGTTTGTTTTGTAATAAAAAAATCAGGGCATGCCCTCACATGCCCTGATTTAGAATCTCTACCAAGCGCTAGCTAAATATGGAAATTCATTTAAAAAGTCTTTGTCATTTGCATCTACATTATCATTTGATAATCCTGGAAATTCTGGAGCTGTTAAGCCTGTTTCACCACCAAAAATCAATATCAATTCTACTGTAATAACATCATCCGTTAAATTTCGTCCTGTTAAAACGTTCGTTCCATCGTAAAATGTTGTCGGTCCATCTAAGGAAACATTAAGAACGTCTGTTGCTAATAAGCCTGTAAATTCTGCTGATGTTAACCCTAAAGCATTTGTATCTCCCGGATTGGCATAAGCAGGACTTAAACCTTCCAAATTGGTTTGGAACATGCTTTGAAATGCCGCATTTTGTTGCGTTGGGATTGTTTTATTAAACATGTTTTTACTATCCCCAGAAACGAATACAGTATTCACTGCTGGTCTTCCCATTTGATCTTGTTGTGCAAATACCCCAGAGAAATCAGGAGCAGTTGGACCTCCTTGTGCTGGTGTAAAGTCGTCGTCACTTGAACAACTAATTGTTAATGCTGCAATGGCAACAATACTAAATATGTATTTTAAATTTTTCATAATATCTGTGTTTTAAATTTGTTAGTTTATTATTGTTTACGTTTAGATTCCACCCACGTATTTATAGTTCCAGTACTACCAACAAGGTTTTTTGGAACTTCTACCACTATGGACATTACGTTAGATCCAGCAAACGTATCTGATCCTGGATTAGCAAATTCCGTCTCGTTTCCTGCTATAATATCACCATAACGTGCGAAATCCATAAAAAATGGATCATCTCTAGGTCCTGCAAAAAACTTCATTTGATTCGCGTTTTCAATAATGGCAGATTCTCCATATTGCGAAATATCTACACTTCCTTTAGCATTTTCTATAAGGATTGTACTATTGAGTCCTGTTGTAGAAGGCGCCGATGGCCCGAAGAAATACATTTTACCATTTCTTGGAATAGCTTGAATTACTAAATCTTCAATATTGTCTTGATCGGTATCAATATTAAATTCTATTAAAACGTTTTCGTCAAATGCGGCATCACTAGTATTTGCTGGACTTATCAACCCTTGAACGTTGGCGACAAAAACTAAATTGTCTGTGTTTTGCCCCTGAAAGGCGTAAAAATCAGTGATATCACTTGTACCACCTGCTACTGCTGGCGCATCGATATGATCGGCTGCTACCAAAAAGAAACCTGCTACGACTGCAACACCGATTCCTAAATAAATTTTCATGTTTTTCATAATTTTGAGTTTTTGTTAATTATTATTGACTCTCACACATACCTACGCAATAACTTTAAAGTCGGTTTTGTTAAAATTTTGTTAACATGATTTTTTAAGGACTTTTTAGATTAATACTCTATCTTTACACCCTCAAATAAACGAACATGAATCCATCAGCAAATGGCTGGATAAATAAATTATTACTCGTAGAAAATATTAGTACCAATCTTTCTACCCTATCTACAAACACCTTTTATAGAGAGCTTCGTCAAAACGGATTTATTTATGGAAGTAACGTAGGTGTATTTAATGACTATGTCTCTAATTCCGATTTTACAAGTGAAGAGATATGTAAAGTAAATTTAATTACGGCGTTTAATTATATTCATAGCACATCAGGCACTACAAGTAATTTTGTTGATAGTATTCTAGACTTTTACACACTTATAAACGCTTACAAGGCATCCTTCTTTTCCGAACTTTTAGGCGGAAAGAAAAATGTATCTACCCTTGAGAAAATCATTCATAAACGAGTTCAAATTGATGATAACATAATTGAAAGAAGTTTCAATTACTTTATTACCAATGCCTTATTATTTACGGATGTACTAGCCTATAAAACGTTTTTAAAAACAGAACATATATCAGAAGTCTACCTTCAAAATTTAGAAGCGGCAATTGAAACGGTCGTCATTCACACCTTAAATTCTAAAATTCTGAAAAGTGATTATGACGAAAGTTTAATAAATTTATTTGAACAGTCACGGAGATATCATGACTCAAAAAAAATGAGTTATAATGAAGCACTCTCCCATATTTCGGGGGGTTTAGAAAAATATTATATTTTAGATATTGCGTGTATGGCAGCCTGGGGCGATACGATAATTGATAAGAAGGAATATGATTTTTTAAATAAATTATCAACCGACTTACAATTAGAAGGCGCTAATATGGATGAAGCCACACGTGCCATTAATGTGTTTTACGAAACACATAAAGATAAAATAGCCTTATTAAGCTCCAAGAATGTTGTAAAAACATTTTACAATAATTCTAGCGAGATGGTAAACAAATTAATTTCTAGAAATAGTAAGCGTTTATTAAAGGAGCTTCAGGAAAGTAAGGATTTAATGAAGCTTTTAACGCAATCTACCATAAGAGAATTAAATGAAGACGAACAAAAACGCGTACACAATCAGTTATTAGATATTTTTAAATCTATACCAAGTTTAGCCATATTTTTATTACCTGGTGGAGCCTTGTTATTACCAATTGTAATAAAATTTATACCAAAATTATTGCCTTCGGCTTTTGATGATAACCGGGTGGATGATTAAGAAGCCCAAGTAACTATTTAATTTTAAGACGTTTTTTATTATTCCAACCAATTCTTAAAGTCCTTAACTCGCTCACGAGCAACTATTACCTCTTGTTCGTTAAAGTTATTTAGTTTTATTTCTAAACGTGAATTGGTATAACTCACCATATCTTTTATTGCATGGATATTAATAAAAAATTTTCTACTAATTCTAAAAAACTGTTTTGGATTTAATTCGTTATCTAATTGCTCTAAAGTGGTATCCAAAAGATAGCTTCTACCTTGATTGGTATGCAAGTAGGTACCTTTATTTTCACTATAAAAACATTCTATTTCATCAATTGTAAACAGCTTTAAATGCTGCCCAACTTTTACTGAAAAACGTTTCTTGTATTCTGGTTCCGATGCATTAACCAACAGGTTTTTTATAGCATTAAAATCCAAAGCTACCTGTTGCTCTTTAAATTGATGTTCCTTAAACTTCTCTAATGCTTCTGCCAATTCATCGGTATCAATAGGCTTTAACAAATAGTCAATACTATTTAATTTAAAAGCTTGCAGCGCGTATTCATCATAGGCTGTTGTGAAAATAATAGCAGATTTAACTTTTACGGCATCAAAAATTTCAAAAGATAAACCGTCACTTAATTGAATATCTAAAAAAATAAGATCGGGATGTGGGTTGTTATCAAACCAATTTATTGATTCTTCAACCGAATGCAGCATAGTTTCAGCTTGGACTCCTAATTTATCTAACATCCGTTGTAATCGTCTTGCTGATGGTTTTTCGTCTTCTATTATTATGACATTCATAGTGTTTTAGCTGGTTTAGATTGGTTTTATTTCTTATTATGGCGTTCCATATATTCCTTAATTTTACGTTCTTCCCAGTTTTTCCCTAAAACCCAATTTGGTAAAAAAACCGATAAACCATGGACTAACAATCCAAATCCCCAAAATGTAAGTGTAAAAAAATTCTTAAATTGAAAGTAACTTTCTCCAGGCTCCAATTCTTGTACATTTATTGCCACAATCATTAAATTGATAACAACATATACCAATAAATGCGAATAAAAACCCTTTAATTTTTTTACTTCCGCTTTTGCCCGATCCAAGCGGTCTTGCGCTTCAAAATTAAAATTATTACTCATTAGTTCCATTTTTTTTGATTATTTTCTTTATTTAAAATCTCTTGTATTTTGCGTTCTTCCCATGTTTTACCATAACCAAACACGGCAAATGCATGAAACACTATACCCATACCCCAACCTAGCATTGGAAACCAAAACCATTGAAAACCCCAAGATGTTTTATAATTTAAAAAAATTAAAAAGGGAATAACGAGGCAGTAAGATATCAGGTTTCCATAAAACCCTTTTATTTCTTCTACCTGCTTTTTAGCTCGATAATAAGCTTCTTCTTTATTTGTAATTTCTTGTGGCTCCATAATTGTTATTTGTTTTGTAAGCATGGGTATTGAGACCTTGAACACCGATGACTCTTGATTAATAAATACTTTTTTAGTGGTTAAAAGCGAATAGCGTTCCGTTATATTACTCAACCCTACTCCACTACTCTTTTTTAATACTTGTTTTGTTTGTAAGTTATTTTCGATTACCAAATTACCTTCGCGTTCATAAATTTTAATATGTAAAGGTTTGCTAGAAGTTACCATATTATGTTTTACGGCATTTTCCAAGAGCAACTGAAGTGCTAATGGCACCACTTTGCTGTCCGGATTGGAAGCTTGATTTGGAATATCAAAAATAATACTGTCCTCAAAGCGCATTTTTAATAGCAGCATATACGTTCTAGCAAATTCTAATTCCGCATCAACAGATACTAAATCTTTGTTTTTTTGTTCTAAAACATAGCGATATATTTTTGATAAAGACGTTGTAAATTGTTGGGCGTTTTCTGGATTTTCTTCAATTAAACTAGATAGTACATTTAAACTATTAAACAGAAAATGCGGATCTAACTGGTTTTTAAGCGCATCAAATTTTGCGGTCTGGGTTTGTGCAACGATTTGAGATTCTTTAACCTTTTTTTCTTGAGATTGCTTATAAAAATAAACCGCATGAAACGTAATTACAATGGTTAAGGTAATCCATAAACCAAAGGTATAACTCCTGTACGATTCATTGGCAATAAAGGTTTCAAAGCTTATACCCTCTAGTGCCAAGGCTTCAAACATATGCAAGAGAAATAAGCCAAAAAGCGTAATTATAACTGAACCAACAACACCTACCAGTATTCGTTTTAAACTCTCATCATCTTTCCAGTTACGCTTGCCTAAATATCCAAAAAAATACATGTTAGAAAATCCTAAAATAAAAGCATACAACTGATAAAACATAAGGTTTACAAGCAGATCATTAAAGCTATCAAACTCAAAACCACGAGATAATGCATTGCCAATCAAAAAAACCAAAACACCTATACCAACAGTGAGTAGTATATTTTTCATTAGTCTATTCATGATGTCGTGGGTTATTGGTGTTTAATATTATTTACAGTTAGCCAATACTTGTTCGGCACGTTCTTTCCCCCAACTTGGGTGAAAATCTGAAGCGGGTTTAAAGGTAACAAAAAGTTCTATGGCTCCAGCAATGTCTTCGCAGTACGGCTTGGTATCTTTACCAAAAAATTTGGCGCTACCCATTTCCCATTCTGCTTTATTAAGAACCACTCTTGGGTTTTTTGGATCTAGTTTATACGCTTGCTTATAAAGCTCATTTATTAAGGCGCTGTATTTCATGCCATACGTAGCACCATCAAAGGCCACCCAATTGGTATAAATTTGGGCTTGCATAACTAAAATTTCGGCATTATTTGGATTTATAGCTTTAGCCAAATCTATATAGTTTTGAGCTTTCTCTAATTGAGAAGTCAATACACTAACATCCTTTTCTGTCCAACTTTTTAAACTGTTAATTTGCGCAATATAATAAGCAGGAAGCCATTCATCTGGTTCCGCATCTGCAATGCGCTCAAAAAGTTGTTCAGCCCCATTCATATTATCAGACTGCCACAAAGAAAAAGCCTTTGTCATGCCTTTTTCAAAATTAGTTTGACCTTGTGTTGCTAAGCCTAATAAAAGCGTGCACGTGATTATAAGTGATTTCATAAGATTGTGTTTTTATTTGATAGAGCAAATATGCGCCAGAAATAAGAAAAAAAAAAAAAAAAAAAAAAAAAAAAAAAAAAAAAAACCGTATTAATGGATCCTTGGATCTCTTTAATACGGCTGTAAAAACGATAACCGACCAATACAATTATTCAATTTTAAAATTTATCGGAATACTATATGGCACTTTTACAGGCTTTCCGCGTTGTTTTCCTGGTTTCATAATTGGCAATAAACCTATTATGCGTTCCGCTTCTTTCTCTAATTGCGGATCTGGACCACGCGATCTAATATTACTTACTCGTCCTTGGGAATCAATAATAAACATGACATACACCTTCCCATGAATTCCTAAATCTAGAGCTGATTCTGGATATTTGAAATGCTTTTGGATATGCTCGGTTATTTTCGCACTAAAACAATTACGCAACGCCACGTTATTTCCAGAACAACCAGGAAAAACAGGCACATCTTCTACAACGGAAAAAGGTACTGAAACCTCTTCTTCAATCTCTTCTACGATTACTTCGTCTACGGTTATTTCGCGCTCTTCAATACGATCTTCCTGACCAGATTCCGAGCTTTCTATTATTGTTTCTTCAATCTCTTCGGTATCTTCTACTATGGTAATAACTTCAGGTATTGCAGCAGATGCAGGAGGTGGTGGCGGAGGCGTTGCTTCAAGATTAGTAATAGGAATATCGTCTTCAATCTCTTCTGTGAATATCAAGAGTTCTTGATTAATGTCTGGTTGGTCGTACGTGCGATACTCCAATCCACGCCAAGTAAAAAACAGCATGATATTAAGACCTACAGCAAAATAGATAGCGCTGTTGCGACCAATTTCTAAATTTGGATTTTTTTTGAGTTCCATAATTTCTAGAGTTTAACTGAAATTAAATTACTCCAAATACCTGTAAAAAACTATGATTTAAATCATGTTTTACACTGTATACCAAATAGTTAAATAATAATTGTTTACAAATTATTTAATTGATTATCTGTTCCTTTTTCACTAATTGTCCAGAAAAACCCAATAAAGAAAAACTGATCTGCGGCCGGTTTTAATGCACGACTTGCAAAGTTTCCAGTAACATCTGGTGAGTTGGCATACTGATATCCGTTAATATTATTAAAACCCAATGCATTATTAACAGATACATATAGTATTTTTTGTGGTGTTACTAAATACGCCCAATTCAAACTTAAACTGTTATAACTTTTTGTTTTTTGATTTAAAAACCCGTCTAAATTTGGATTGGTATAAGTCCGTCCAGAAGCAAAATTATAGCTTAAACCAATCTGACTTTTCCAGTTTTCAACCCAATATTTGCCTATTATGGAAAGATTATGAGTGTTTGCAAAATTTGGTGTAGCAGGTTCTAGGTAATTTAAATAGTCGCGCTCGCTATCTAAAAAACTATAACTTACCCAATAGTCGATATTTTTTAAGCTTTTGTTATCACGCCAAAATAAATCGATCCCTTTAGCAAAAGCAAAACCCTGATTATTAAAATCACTATTAAGACCCACAAATTCCGTGTTATATTTTATTAGGTTCTTATAATCCTTATAAAAAGCCTCAGCCCTAAAAATTTGACCATCACGATTTAATTGATAATTCAATATATAATGCGTTGTTTTTTGAGCTTGCAAATCCTGTTCAAACTTTAAAATACTACTATCCGGATTCTGATAAAAATTACCATAAGCCCAAGATATTTGACTGTTTTTAGATGTTTTATAAGCCAATGACAAACGAGGCGATATTGTAACTTCATTAAACAACCCACTGTATTCTAATCTTAACCCACCTTTTAAAGCGAATTTTTTTGAAAATATAACATCCGCTTCTGTAAAGGCTGCCGAAATATTATTTTTAAATCCATAGGATAATTTATCCGTTACAGGACTTTCATATTTCTCATTGAAGTCTGTGGAAAAATATTCAGCACCTACATGAAGTTTAAAACGATTGCTAAATCGGCGTTTCAATTTAAATTTTGCATGAACGGCATTTTCAGTATCATTAATATCATCTAAAAAAACTTGAATATCATTATGAGCATACGTATAACTTAACCCTCCAAAAATTGTCCAATTATCCGAAAGTACGCCTCGGTACGAACCATTAAAATAAAGGTTGTTATTTTTTAGTTTGTAGTAAACACCTTCTGGAGCATTGATGTCTTCTTGTGTTAGCGCAAAACCACCTGATTCAAATGCGGTATATAATTTCAGTATACCTGAATTGAACGGACGTCTAAAAACAGCTTCACCGGAACCACCATTAAATGGTTTATCCCATTCATTTCTATCGGGAAATACAGCAGTATAAGGCGCCAAGTTAATATAGGAACCATTAACACTTAAGGAACTCTTTTCCCATTTTTTAGTATGACCTAAAGAGCCACCAACACTCATGATTCCTATATCTGTTTTATTTTGTTCTGGTTCATGAATCGTGTTTAAGAGAAGTACACTTGATAATGCTTGGCCATATTCGGCAGAGTAACCACCTGTTGAAAAGGTGATTCCATCAAAAAGAAACGGTGAATATCTACCGCGCGTGGGAATATTATTTGTTGTTGGTGTATAGGGTGTAAATACCCGAATGCCATCAATAAATATTTGCGTTTCATTGGCATCACCTCCGCGCACAAATAAGCGGCCATCTTCCGCAACTGTAGTCGTTCCTGGCAATGTTTGCAAGGCGCCAACAAAGTCACCCACTGCACTAGCCGTTGTAACTACATCCAAGGGTTTTAAAACGGATACTTTACTATTATCGCCAGCTTCAAACGTACCTGCTGAAATAACCACCGTATCCAAAGCATTAACATCTTCACGTAATTTAATGGTAATAGTTATAAACATCGAAACGTCTGCTTCTAATTTATAAGTCTCATAAGATAGAAAGGACACAATTAATGTTTGTAGTCCAGTTTCTGAAGTTTGAAAATGAAATTCACCCATAGCGTTGGATGTTGTGCCATCATAGCTCCCTTCAATATATACGTTAGCACCTTCTATAGGAATATTTTTAGAATCTAGAACGGTTCCACTTATTTCAACTTGCGAAAAGGCTGAATAGGATATTAAGGATAGTAGAATGATGTAAACAGTTTTCATATTCGTTGGCTTTCATGTTTGATACAACAAATATGAATCTACCCATAACATTTTAAAAAATATTTGGACTCAATTGTAAATTTTAATAGCTGAAATGTAAAATGCCACTGATACTAATAATAAAATGCTATTTTAGTATCCTGCCAAAAATTTAAACTATCTTATTTCTAACAACTCTAAATATGAAATTAACCAAATTTGAAAAATCATTTATCATCCTTTTTTGTTTCATATTGATAGCGGAAATTCAAACGGGAATGTCCTATCCATTCTTACATTATTTTGCA
Source organism: Bizionia sp. M204 (assembly GCF_023205095.1). Lineage (GTDB taxonomy): Bacteria > Bacteroidota > Bacteroidia > Flavobacteriales > Flavobacteriaceae > Algorimicrobium > Algorimicrobium hallyeonense. Next base: position 1,640,765 of record NZ_CP046242.1, read on the forward strand.
AAGCCCGCCTTACTAGTTTCAATAATTATATTTTATTACAAACAAAATACTTCCATCGCCAATAAGATAAAACAGCTTACTTTTGGTGCTTTAATCTTCTCTTTATTGGGTGATATTCTATTGATGTTTGCAGACAAATCTGATCACTTTTTCACGCTTGGATTGGTCGCTTTTTTAACCGCTCATATTCTCTATATTTTGGTGTTTTTAAAACGAAGAAATACCGATAAAAAACCCTATCTTTTTAGTGTTATTTTACTCGTATATGGCGGACTACTTTTTTACTTTTTGAAGGATAATTTAGGCGATATGTTAATACCTGTTATTGTATATATGCTAGTTATTTTAACCATGGGAACAACAGCGTATTTGCGAAAAGGAGAAGTGCCAAATGTTAGTTATATATTGGTTTTTGTAGGCGCTATTTTATTTATGATTTCTGACAGTTTACTCGCTTTAAATAAATTTTATGAGCCCTTGCCATTTTCAAATATAAGTATTATGTTTACATACGCTTTTGCACAACTTTGTATTATTTTTGGACTCCTAAAAGAGCGATAGATTTTCCTTATAATAGACAGTTAAAACACTAATATCCAAATTATTAAAAACACTTTATTAAACTATTTATTTAACTTATTGAATGGTCTAATAATTAAGCGTGCTGCTTTGTCAAAATTGATATAATTATAGGTCCAATTGAAGAAAACTACCACTCTATTTCTAAAGCCTACTAACGCCATCAGGTGAATAAACATCCAAACAAACCAAGCTGAAAATCCAGAAAATTTTAAAGAACCTAAATCCACAACCGCTTTATTTCTTCCTATAGTTGCCATGGAACCTTTGTCATTATATTTGAATTTCTTCATAGGTTTATTTCCTATTAATTTTATAATATTTTTAGCAAATAATTGGCCTTGCTGGATGGCAGGTTGCGCCACTTGAGGATGTCCTTTTGGATAGGCTTCCGTTTCCATATAAGCAATGTCTCCAAGCGCAAAAATATGAGGGTAATTTTCTACCTGATTATACCCATTTACCCGGTACCGATTTAACTTTTCAAAAAGCGCATCAGAAGCTAAACCTTTCACTGGATTTCCAGTAACACCTGCCGCCCAAATTAAGGTTTCAGATTCTAATTCTAAATCTGTATTTGTTTCTACTTTTTTTCCATCGTAATTTTTAACAAACGTATTACAGTGAATTGTAACACCTAATTTATTAAGAAATTCAGCGGCCTTTTTGGATGCATGTTTACTCATTGGCGGCAATAATCTATCACCTCCCTCCAAAAGATGAATTTGCATATCGTGTGCATTCAAATCATGATAATCTTTTGGGACAATGTTATTTTTTAATTCAGCAATAGCGCCAGCTAATTCCACACCTGTTGGCCCACCTCCTACAATTACAAAATTCAAAAAGGCATGGCGTTCCTCAACCGTTTTTGCAATAGTTGCTTTTTCTAAATTTTGAAGTATTAAACTTCTAATATTTAAGGCTTGCGGAACCGTTTTCATAGGCATGCTATAGGTTTCTACATCCTTATTGCCAAAATAATTAGTTTTCGTTCCCGTAGCCAACACCAAATAATCAAAGGACAAATTACCTATTGATGTTTGTATGGTATGCGCTTCCGCATCTATTGTTTGGACTTCCGCTAACCTAAAAAAGATATTTTGGGACGATTTGATAATTTTGCGAAGTGGATATGCTATGGAGTCAGGCTCCAAACCTGAACTTGATACTTGGTATAATAGCGGCTGAAAAGTATGATAGTTTCTTTTGTCTATTAAAACAACTTGAACCGGTTTATTTTTCAAGGATTTCACCAGATTAACACCGGCAAATCCACCGCCAACAATCACTAACCTTGGAAGTTTAGATTCAGGAATATTCATAAATAAAATGGATACGTTTCAGATATACAAATATAAACCTTAACAATTTAATTGGCTATTTTTGAATAATATTTGTATTCCCTGTAACTTTTTAATATTTATGCTACTTATACAGTACTAAACCATCAATTTGAGCCAATCATTAGAACATAGTTTTGTTGAACAGCTTGAGGCAAATCAAAATATTGTGCATAAAGTGTGTAGACTCTACACCAATAACCAAGATGCTCATAATGATTTGTTTCAAGAAATTACCATACAACTTTGGAAAGCTTTTCCAAAATTCCGTGGTGACTCAAAATTCAGTACTTGGATGTATCGTGTAGCACTGAATACCGCTATAACACTGTATAGAAAGAAAAAGCGCAGAATAAAGACACAAGAGTTTGAAAGCATTGAATTCAAAATAAAAGCAGAGGAATATGATGATACCGAAGAGCAACAATTAAAATTACTTTACAATGCTGTTAAAGAACTGAATGATATTGAAAAAGCATTGGTGTTTTTATATTTAGAAGAAAAAAATTACAAAGAAATAAGTGAAACAATGGGAATTAGCGAAGTAAATGCACGTGTAAAAATGAATCGCATAAAAACGAAGCTTAAAACCATTTTAAATCCGTAACCTTATGGATGAATTAGAATTATTAAAAAAAGACTGGAAAAAGGATAACAATACCTATCCTAAAGTGTCCTATAATGATATTTATAAGATGATTTTAAAAAGGTCGTCGTCCATTGTAAAGTGGATATTTATCATTAGTCTATTAGAATTTATTTTCTGGCTTGTTATATCCTTTGCATTAAAAGATAGCAAAAGCATGGAACGTTACAATAGCTATGACGCTGATTATGTTATTATACCGCTTACCGTATTTGGCTATATTATTCTAGCGTATTTTTTCGTCATGTTTTTTAAAAACTACCGAACTATTTCTGTTACGGATAGTGCAAAAAAACTTATGGAAAACATTTTAAAAACACGTCAGACGGTAAAACGCTACGTAGCTTTTAATCTCCTTTACTTAATATTATCCGTTGTTATTGTACTATTTGTAGAGTTTGACCAAGATCAAGAACTTATTAATCTGGCAAACAGTGCAGCAGCAAGTGGAGAAGCATTTAAGTTCTACACCATTTTTACTTTAACCGTGTTGGTGCTTTTAGTTGCTGTTATACTTACCTTACTCCTCTTTTATTGGTTAGTTTACGGTATTTTACTGCGAAGTTTAAATAAGAATTACAAGGAACTAAAAAAATTAGACTTATAAATTTACGGATTATTAGGACGCCATTTTCGCATTTCATTTAAAGCTTCTTCAGCTTCTAAAACATCTTGTGGAATTACCTTTAAAAAGGAAGGATGTTGCTCTATAGCAAATTCAATTTTTTCAACTATTTCAGCTATGGAATCATTTTCGTAATCAATCTGTAATGGCTCTTTAATTTCTAATGTTTGCAGAATATTTTTCTTCTTAACACGAAGCCCTTTTTTATCAAACGAACGCCTAAAACCATCAATAACGATAGGTACAACAACTGGCTTGTAATGCTTAATAATATGCGCTGTTCCTTTTCTAATAGGTTTAAAAGGTGTTGTAGTACCTTGTGGAAAGGTAATAACCCAACCATCATCTAAAGCAGTTTTGATAGCTGAAATATCGCTCATTTTTACTTGGCGATTTACATCTTCTCCTTTTGCGCGCCAGGTGCGCTCAATACTAATAGAACCAGCATAAGCCATTATTTTAGGAAGCAAACCTGATTTCATGGTTTCTTTAGCAGCTACATAATAAATGTTCATTTTTGGATTCCATAAATATCCTACGTTTTTTATAGAATCGTCTCGGTCACTTAAACTCGCATTAAAAACATGGAACATAGCCACCACATCAGCAAAATAGGTTTGATGGTTAGATATGAACAACACATTATTATCTGGCAGATTTCTAATAATTTCAGATCCTTCAATTTTAAGTTCATTAAAACCTCTAAATCGCCTATGAGTAAGCGCGCCTAGAATTCTAATAACCCATTTTTTTAAAATGAGATAATGACCAAAAGGATTTTGTTTAAACAATCCCATACGTATAATTTAAAACTGGTTTAAGATTACAAATGTAATAAAACTGTCCGTTTACAGCAGTTCTTTTAACAAGTCTTTTATTTCGCTCAACATCATAGCTGTTGCTCCCCAGACAATATGATTGTTTAAATGAAATGCTGGCACATCCACCTCAACACTATAGGAAGTTGATACCGTTTTAGTTACCACACTGGATTCACTAATAAAATCTTGTAAAGTCACCTCAATAATGTCTTCAACTTCCGTATCCTGTTTAACAAATTTAGGCGTACATCGAGAAATTCCTATAAACGGGTAAACAAAAAAATTACTTGGTGGAATATAAACCTTGGTCATGGCGCATAAAATTTCTACTTCACTCTGTGGCACGCCTACTTCTTCCCACGTTTCTCGAATGGCAGCATCTTTTATTGAGGCATCCGTTTTTTCCACTTTTCCACCAGGAAAGCCTACTTGGGCAGAATGCACACCTTTATAGGTTTTCCGAAGAATTAACACCAATTTAGTTTCATGTTCTTGATCCGGATAAAACAAGGCAACAACTCCAGCATTTTTAGCATTTTTAATGGCATTTTTTTGCTGCGCTTGGAGCTGCTCTCTAAAAGGTGGCGACATTTTAAATTGTGAAGATTCGGCTGGCAGTGGTATATTTTCTATTTTTGATACCGATTGTAAAAATTCATCAAATTTCATCTATGATTCGTATTCTTATGTTAGTCGCTTTTATATTTTTTCTTGGTTGTGAAGATAAACAATCAAAACCAAAAGAAACGACTCCTAAAACGACAAAAACTGTTAAAAAACCGACCAAAGTATTAGATAGCTCCAAAATAAAAACACCTGAATTCCCTTTCCTAACGGATGAAAATGCCATGGAATTCTTTTTAGAGTACGAAAAAAACAATCCGGAAAACAAAGTGCGAATTACCACCAAATTTGGCAACATTGATATCTTATTATATGACAAAATTAAGTTTCATCGTGCAAATTTCGTATACTTAACCAAACGCGGTTATTTTGATGGCACACAATTTTACCGAGTAATAGATAATTTCATCATCCAAGCTGGAAATACAGACGATCCAAAAATAAAACGAAAACGAGGAGATATTGGTCGCTATCTCCTTCCCCCAGACACCAAACGAGGTTTTAAACACCATAGAGGTATTGTGAGCATGCCAAGTAGTGAGATTGAAGATGCCTATAAATTAGCATCGCCATTTGAGTTTTTTATAGTCCAAAACAAAGATGGTGCCTATCATTTGGATGGCGATTACACCATTTTTGGTGAAGTTATTTCAGGTATGGATGTGGTTGATGAAATTGCCGCTCAAAAAACCGACGATGGCGATTGGCCTTTAAGAAACGTATATATTAAGAAAGTGGAAATCATTGAGTAATGCAGCTACTATTTATAGAGCGTTGGCAAACTGACTTTAAACCGGACAGCTAGTAGTCTGATGGTAATAACTACTAAACCGGCAATAATAAAAACAACGTTATTATCTATAGGCAGCTTTCGGACTAGAAAATAAGTTAAACCTCCCAAAATACATGCTGTTGCATAAATTTCTTTTCTAAAAATTACAGGAATTTCATTACATAAAATATCACGAATTACCCCACCAAAGCAGGCCGACATTGTACCCAAAGCAATACATATTATAGGGTCTAAGCCTGCTGAAATGCCTTTTTCTACACCAACAACCGTGTACAAACCTATTCCAATTGTATCAAAAAGAAATAGGGATTTCCGAAGGTAATCAATTTTATTTTTAAAAATAATAGTCAATACCGTACTAGCTAAAATAACATAGATATAATTTAAATTAAGCATCCAACTCACTGGCGTTTCACCAATTAAAACATCACGAAGTGTTCCACCACCAACAGCTGTAACCGTAGCAATAATTAAAATTCCAAATACGTCCATGCGCTTACTTAAAGCGACCAGCACACCTGAAATAGCAAATGCTATGGTTCCTAAAATATCTATTGCGTAAAACATGACTGTTACCTATTAGTTTAAAATGCAAGCAAAGGTATAGAATGATAGCTATTTAGTGAAACGGAATACCTACTATTTTTTAGGCATAATTTGCATACTAATAAAGTCCGTTATTTTGCAAAAATCAACTTTATTTTAATTAATACAACGGATTCAAAAATACTAACATGAAATACCGTTTTGAAAACGTCCAGAACATTTCACACAATTATATTCTTGATAATTTATTTAGGCATTAGCTCAATAAAATAGACACCGTTTTAAAAACGGTGTAAGCGATTCACACAATTTCTTTGCAAGAAGTGGGTTCTCTGCTTACATATTTTGAGTGTAATAGTTATAATCCTTTAAAATGGTGTCAATAAACTCTTTGTCAAACATATCTGATTCTATTTGCAGCAAGCCACAAATTTTATTTCGTATAATTGTTAAGGTCTTGAAATCATTATTCCGTTTGGAAATCATAAAGGCTTCTTTAATAATCCGAACGTCCTTGTCACTTAACAATGTTACATTATTAAATACAGGTTCATAATCGTCAGTTATTTCTTCCAGAATAGTACTGGTTATTTTATGTTTTTGTTTCACACTAATAACAACAGTGCCTGCTGCTGAATCACCAACACGTTGCTTTTTATCGGACAATAAAATACTCATTACACCAATTGAAGCAAAAAACATCCATATATCAATAATCCGAAGCATCCAACGCACCAATAAATTATACCATTGGGTTGGCGCTCCATCAAAACGAACCACTTTTATTTTCATGATCATTTTACCAATGGTTTGCCCACTAAACAGAACATGACAAAGCAAAGAATAAAACAAGGCAGGAAGCGTTAACAATCCAAGAAACCCACGACGGGTCCAGCTATCGGTATCAAATATTTCAGAAACTGCTACCAAGTTTTCCATAATGGTCATGTAAGCAATAAGAATCAAGCCGTCAATTAAAAAAGCGACAAAACGTTCGCCAACACCAATTAGTTTGTAATCTAAATTGACATTTTGGGCTGTGTTAATTGCTATATTGCTCATGGAAATGTATATTCGTTTAAATTTTAAATAGGCTATGCGCGAAGCATCATTCGTGAAGCAAAATAAGGAAAAATGGCTGGTATTTGAAAAAGCATTACACAATAATGTTAAAATAAACCCAGACGATTTAGCTTCATACTATATTCAACTTACTAACGACCTCTCCTATGCACAGACTTACTATGCTGATAGTAAGACGCTTTTGTATTTAAATTCGTTGGCATCTGAGGCGCATCAGAAAATTTATATCACCAAAAGAGAGTCAAAAAATAAGATTGTTTCCTTTTGGAAATACGAATTTCCACTGTTCTTTATAGCCTATCATAAAACCTTACTGTATTCCTTTCTAATTTTTATGTCGGCTGTTTTAATTGGTGTCGTTTCTACTTTAAATGACGACAGTTTTGTACGTTTAATTTTAGGTGATGCTTATGTAAATATGACCATTGAAAACATTGAAAATGGGGAACCTATGGCGGTTTATAAAAGTGGAAGCCAAATGGGTACTTTTCTGGGAATTACTATAAACAATATCCGTGTGGCTATTTTTGCATTTGCTGCAGGTGTTGTTTTTAGTGTAGGCACCATTTATATTTTGTTTAGTAATGGTATCATGTTAGGCGCTTTTATTACGTTTTTCTATAATTATGGCATTTTAGAAAAAACATCGACCGTTTGGCTTCATGGTACCATTGAAATTTCGGTGATTGTAATTGCTGGTTGCGCGGGTTTGGTAATGGGAAATAGTTTTCTATTCCCCAAAACTTATTCTAGACGCGTTGCTTTTATGAAAGGCGCCAAAGACGGCTTGAAAATAGTAGTCAGCACGATTCCGTTTTTCATTGTAGCTGGCTTTATTGAAGGGTTTATAACTCGTTTTGGAGAACAAATGCACCCTGCTTTAGCTTATGGGATTATTCTTGCATCTTTAACCTTAATTATATTTTATTATATAATTTACCCGATTAAATTGAATAAAAAAATGGCCTTAAATCTATAAAACCTACCGTATGGAAAAACCGTATTTAGAACTTCGTACGCGAAATACCTTTGGCGATATTGTCAATAACTATTTTCAGTTTTTAAAACTCAACTTTAAACATTATACCAACCTATACTTGCGTTACAATGCCATTAGTATCATATTAACACTAATTGGATCTTATCTGTTAGTAACTGGATTCATGGGTTTGGCGAGTCGTGATTTCAGGTTTGGTATGGAAACTAGCATGGATAACGATTGGTATTTAATAGTTGGCGGATTGCTTCTCGTTGTTATTCTATTTGTTACGGCCGTTTTAAATTACAGTTTTTCTAGCGCTTACATGACAGAATATGTAAAGCAGGAAGGCAACGTGAAATCGGCAAACATTTGGTCTGCCATTAAAAAGAATTTAGGAACCATCATCCTATTTATCCTTATTGGCATTGCCATGTACATCGGTTACTTTGTGGTTTCTCTGGTTTTAGCGTTTATTCCGTTATTAGGTATGTTAGCACAATATGCCATCAATTTTACGCTAAGCGCCCTTTTTGGTTTATCATTTATGTCTATTTTCAGTACTAATAAATCGGTTGGCGAAGCCTTATCAGAAGGTTGGTCTTTCACGTTTTCTAATTTTATTCGTGTGGTTTTCTTCGGATTGGTAATTGGAATTCTAAATCTAATGCTAACGTTTTTAATCCTATCCATCCCTGGATTCATTATTGGTTTTTACACCTATTTTTCTATTGAAAGTGAAGTGGATTTTTTAACAAGTAACTTTGCAACTATTGTTTTTACACTAGGTTTTACCATGTTTGTATTAGCATTTATTTTCTCGCAAGCCCTTTCACAGGTAGCTTATGGTGTACTATTCTTTAATTTACATGAAGAACGATATAACACATATTTGCGCGAACGTATAGAACAAATAGGTGTTAATGAGTAAACCAAACAGACATATCACTTTAACGGTTTCAGGCTTGTTTTTTATAAAGCATGCGGTTGCCGTTGCACAAAATAAAATCCAAGAAGACTCGACAGATATCACGGTTACCTATTTTAAAGAAGGCATCCTGGATCGCTATTCCGGAAATGATTTCAATTACAATATCAACGATACAGGTGGTGTTAATTTATTACAACAATTGCTTCGGAAATTTTTTAACTGGTTAGGTAATCTTTTCGGGATTGACATAGATTTTGTGGATTATGAAACTTTGGAATACATTGTTTACGGCCTTTTAGCTGCTGGAGCTCTGTATTTATTTATTAAGTTTTTATTACAATCACCTATGAGCTCCGTATTTAAAACGGAAGAAAAAACCATTGATAATTTTGGTTATATTGAAGAAGACATCCAACAAGTTGATTTTGAAAACCTAATAAAAACAGCCTTAAAAGAAAGCAATTATCGTTTGGCAACGCGTTATTTATATCTAAAATCACTTAAAAATTTAACGAACAAAAACATCATCGATTGGCATTATGACAAAACCAATTCAGACTATCTCAATGAAATTTCAGATGATGGTATCAAACAATTATTCAAACGCATTTCTTACATCTATGATTACGTTTGGTATGGCGAATTTGCCATAGACGAACAAGCTTTCAATAGAAATCAAGACGATTTTTCAACCTTAAATAAACGCATTAATGGATAAACGCTCAAAAATAGCTTTATATAGCATTGCCGCCATTATCGTGTTGTTAATGATAGCTGAAGTCACCAAACCTAAACCATTGAATTGGCGAAACTCCTACTCCGCTGCCGATAAAATTCCTTTGGGTTGCTACGTGCTTTACAATGAATTAAAGCCATTTACGTCCAGTACAATAGAAACATCTGATGAAAGTTTGTACGAACGCTTAAAAGATTTTCCTAACGCGACAAACACGACGCTCCTTCTTATAAACGATTATATTAATGTTGAGGAAGAAGGCTCCAATGCGCTTTTGGAATTTGTTGAAAATGGGAATACCGTTTTTATTAGTACCAACTATGTTTACGGAGCATTTGCCGATTCGCTAAACATAGAAATAGATCGGGATTATGATGGATTTTTCAAGGATCCTTCCAAATCTATATTCACTAATAAAACCTTAAAAGCTAACGAACGTCTGTTTGATGATGTTATTGAAAACAGCTTCTTCACCTCTATAGATACATCTAATGCAACCATTTTAGGTTATATGATTGATGAAAATAAAATAAGGAAGGAAGTTAATTTTACTAAAACGCCTTTTGGCGATAATGGTGGAGCCTTTTATGTTCATAGCAATCCGTTTGCCTTTACAAACTATCATTTATTAAATGACAAAGCAGATTATGCCGCAACCGTTTTATCATTTTTGCCAAAAAATAATAGCATCCTTTGGGATAACTATTATAAAAGCGGACGCAAAGTTATAAAAAGTCCATTGCGCTTCATATTAAGTAGTCCTGCACTAAAATGGACATTCTACATTAGTTTAATAGGTTTAATCATCTTTGTTATTTTTAAAGGAAAACGAACCCAGCGTATTATTCCAGTTGTAGAACCCTTAAAAAATTCAACCGTAGCGTTTACCCAAACTATTGGCGATTTATACTACCAACATGGTGATTATTCGAATATCATTCATAAAAAAATAACCTATTTTTTAGAATTCATACGAACCACATACTATTTAGAAACCAATGAATTTAGCGAGCGTTTTATTCAGAAACTCGCTGTTAAATCATCAAATACGGTTCAAGACACTAAATCATTAATCGATTTAATTACGTTTTTAAAATCGAAAAATAACCACACAGAAAAAGAGCTCATTGCCCTTAACAAACAAATAGAACATTTTACAAAAAACACTATATAATGGAAGATACGAACCAGCACGAAAGCGAAGATTTAAGCTTTACGAATAGAATTGACCTCAAGCCTTTGCAAGCCCATGTAGAAAGTATTAAAACGGAGATTGGTAAAATTATCGTTGGTCAGAATGAAATGGTAGAATTGCTCATCATTTCTATTTTATCTAATGGCCACACACTTATTGAAGGTGTTCCAGGTGTGGCAAAAACAGTTACCGCCAAACTTTTAGCACGCACGTTAGATGTGGATTTTAGTCGCATTCAATTTACACCAGATTTAATGCCGAGTGATATTTTAGGAACCTCCATTTTTAATGTAAAAACGAGCGAGTTTGAATATAAAAAAGGCCCTATTTTTTCCAATATTATTTTAATTGATGAAATTAACAGAGCACCTGCAAAAACGCAAGCCGCTTTATTTGAGGTTATGGCAGAACGACAAATAACTATTGATAACAATCAGTTTATTATGGAGCCACCTTTCTTGGTTTTTGCCACACAAAACCCAATTGAACAAGAAGGAACCTACCGTTTGCCAGAAGCACAATTAGACCGTTTTTTATTTAAAATTAATGTGGATTATCCATCATTGGAAGATGAAATTCAGATTCTAGTGGACAACCACAAACGGGAAGATCAATTAGACTATAGTACAATAAACCCGGTTTTAAAAGCTGCTGATATTGTAAAATACCAAGGGTTAATTAAACAAATTTTAGTGGAAGACCACTTACTCCATTACATTGCTTCCATAGTTAACAGCACGCGTAATAACGCTAATTTGTATTTAGGCGCATCGCCAAGAGCATCCATTGCCATTTTAAATGCAGCCAAAGCAAACGCAGCTATTCAAGGTCGCGATTTTGTAACACCAGATGACATAAAACGCTGTACCAAAGCTGTTTTAAAACATCGCTTAGTACTAACACCAGAACGTGAAATGGAAGCCTTCACAGTTGATAAAGTAGTAGACCAAATTCTTGAAACGATTGAAATCCCAAGATAATTGAAACGTATCTTTAAACATATCTATTTAGAATTTCGGTTTTTTGCAGCCTTAATGGGATTCGCATTTCTATTTCTGATGGCGTATCAATTTCCGGGATTATTACCAATAAGTATCATGCTTTTTGGAGCTTTTTTAGTACTTATTCTTATAGATAGCATATTGTTATTCAAACAAAATGGATTAGAAGCCAAACGATTACTTCCAAAAAAATTGAGTAATGGTGATGATAATCCGATTGAAATCACCTTGAAAAACACGTATAATTATAAAATTAAACTAAAACTCATAGACGAGATGCCGTTTCAATATCAGAGGCGCGATTTTGAAATTGATACCCAACTTGATAAACTTACGGATAAAAAAATCACCTACACCTTGCGTCCTTTGGAACGTGGCGAATATCATTTTGGAAACCTGAACGTTTATGTAACGTCTCCAGTTGGATTATTAACCCGTCGTTTTCAATTTGGAAATAATGCTATGGTACCCAATTACCCATCATTTCTGCAGTTAAAGAAATATATGTTGTTGGCATTTTCGAATAAAATTTTCGAATTTGGATTAAAGAAAATCCGAAGAATTGGTCACACCATGGAATTTGAGCAAATTAAAGACTATGTTCAAGGTGATGATATTCGGAATATAAATTGGAAAGCAACAGCCAAACGGAGTCAATTGATGGTAAATCAATTCCAAGACGAACGCTCCCAACCTATTTACAGTGTTATTGATAAAGGTCGCGCTATGAAAATGCCGTTTAACGGATTAAGCCTTTTGGATTATGCTATTAATGCAACCTTGGTTATTAGTAATGTGGCTTTAAAAAAACAAGATAAAGCTGGTATGTTTGCCTTTTCTAGGAAAGTGGATAATAAAGTAGTTGCTGAACGCAGACCATCACAGATGAATCAGATTATGGAAACGCTTTATAATTTAGATACCGATTTCGCAGAATCCGATTTCTCTAGATTATATATTGATGTGAAGCGAAGTTTAAACCAACGAAGCTTATTACTACTCTATACCAATTTTGAAACCTTAGATGCTTTACATAGACAATTACCGTATTTACAAGCCATAGCCAAGCATCATGTATTGGTTGTTATCTTTTTTGAAAATACCGAATTGGATAAACTCACGCAGAAAGAATCACGTAATACCTTTGAAATATTCGAAAAAACCATTGCCGAAAAATTTGTTTATGAGAAGAAACTCATCATTAACGAATTGCAGAAACATGGCATTCAAAGTATTTTAACAGCTCCAGAAGATTTAACCTTGAATACCATTAATAAGTATTTAGAAATTAAAGCTCGTGGGTTAATTTAATCTGTTTTATAAAACCCATTTTACAATACATCCTAAAAAAACAACAGTTCAGTGAGCTTACTTTTCAGAACATAGCGGTTTGATATATATTTACAATGTATTAATCTAAAAACCAACACTTATGAAAACGCTAGCAATTATTATCGCTTTTACCTTAACATCTTTTATTTCTCACGCACAAGATAGTTTGCAGACCCACACTGTTTCCGTTACAGTAGAAAATCCACTAAATGCCAAAGGGCATGTTTTAATAGGACTACATACTGCTGATACATTTATGAAAGCAGAAGCACTTCAAAACCGTAAAGTAAAAGTAACAGATGGTAAAGCTATTGCCACTTTTAATAATTTAAAACCAGGCAACTATGCTGTTATGGTTGTTCATGACGAAAATGATAATTCGCGAATGGATTTTGAAGCTAATGGCATGCCTAAAGAATCTTACGGTATGTCCAACAATCCGATACTCATGGGACCACCAAACTTTAATGACGCTAAATTTGAATTGAAAGCAGACACTGAAATCAGTATTCGTTTTTAAAAAAATATTCATAAAAAAAGCGACCTACACTACTAGTACAGGTCGCTTTAATTAATAATCAAAAATTAATTATTATACAGTTTCGTTTAACCAAGCTTTAAACATCCAAACTGTTTTTTCTTGTTCCGTAATAAAATCACTCATCATAGCGTTTGTCCCTTCATCACCAACTTCATCTGTTTTATTTAAAATCTGACGTTCAATTTTAAGTAATTCTGCAAGTGAATCAACAATTAAACGTACGGTTTTTTCATCTTCAGAAACATTTTTTCCTACCGGTACTTTTGCTGCTTTCGTATAATCATCAAAGGTGTGTAACGGTGTTTCGCCTAAAGTTAAAATACGCTCTGCTATTTCATCTACCTTTATATTGGCATCAGTATACAACTCTTCAAATTTTACATGTAAATCAAAGAAACGCTTTCCTCTAATATTCCAGTGCACACCTCTTAAGTTCTGGTAATACACTTGAAAGTTTGCTAATAAAACGTTTAAATCTTTAGCTATATCTTTAGTTTTTGTTTCGCTTAATCCAATTGTGTTTAATTTCATAATCATCTCGTTTTTAAGTTCAATTCAAATTTAAGACATAATTAGCATCTTTTAGCATAAGTTTTATTGATAGTTTTTATATTTTTATAGTCTAAATTGATACCTATGACTATTACTCAACTTTATTACGTATTGGCAGTTGCCGAGCAGCAAAATTTTACCAAAGCTGCTGAAACATGTTTTGTTACCCAACCTACATTGAGTATGCAAATTCAGAAGTTAGAGGAAGAGCTAGACGTTCTTATTTTTGATCGGAGTAAAAAACCGATTGAGTTAACAGAAGTTGGAAAAAAAATTGTGAGTCAAGCCAAAAATATTGTGAATGAATCCTACAGAATTCAGGATATTGTAGATCAGGAAAAAGGATTTATTGGTGGTGAATTTAGGTTGGGAATTATTCCCACCATCATGCCAACCTTATTGCCTATGTTTTTAAAAACGTTCATTAAAAAGTACCCCAAAATAAAGTTGAAAATTGAGGAGCTTACTACAGACGAAATCATATCGCGTATTAAGGAAGGTCATTTAGATGCTGCCATTGCCGCTACGCCTTTGGAAAACGAGTATATAAAAGAACGCGTATTATATTTTGAACCATTTGTAGGTTATATTCCAGAGCACCATAGATTACACAATAAACAAAAATTAAATACCACGGATTTAGAAATTGATGATATGCTTCTTCTTGAAGATGGCCATTGTTTTAGAGATGGTGTTATAAATTTATGTAAAGCATTCAAAACGCATAATGAGGACCAATTTCAATTAGAAAGTGGTAGTATTGAAACCTTAATTAAACTATCAAATGAAGGATTGGGCATGACGCTCCTTCCCTATTTACATACCTTGGATTTGAGTGATACCGCCAAACACAACTTACATTTTTTTAATGAGCCCTCACCTGCTAGAGAAGTCAGTTTACTCTACCATAAAAGTGAATTAAAAATGCAAATTATTGATGCCATGCATAATGTTATTTCAGGAATCATTAGAGGCGCCATTGCATTCCAAAATGTGAACATAGTTAGTCCACTTCCTAAATAAAAAAAAGCGACCAATAACGGTCGCTTTTCTATTTTATGTTTTTAAGTATACTAAACACTGATCTAAATCTGGATTCTGCCTTACTAAAGATTCAATATAAATCTTAAGTTCTTCAATTTCATAAGGTAATAATCTTTGAAGGGCTTTTTGAACTTCTCTGCAAAATAATGTCGCATCAAAACTCACCTTATTGAGTACAGTTTTCGTGTACTCGAACATTGCTCTGGCCATTTCTTAAAAATTTTAGGTTAAAAAGTAGATTTTTTAATAGGCAATAATATCTTATTTGATTTCTATAAATATAGTAAAAAAAGACATCCCTTCTGAAACGTAAACAAAACTTTAACATCAAAGAAAACTGTAAATGCGTTAAAAAAAGAGGTTAACTCTTATTATACATCACTTTACGACTTATTGGTAATTGTTAATAGCTTGTTGAAAAGATTAAAACCGGTTATCACCATCTAACAAATCACCTAAACCACCTAAAATACTACCTTCACCTTTATCTTTTCCGCCGCCTTGTGGAGCTGATGCCAAGACGCGGCCCGCTAACCTGCTAAACGGTAAGGACTGAATATAAACGGTTCCAGGACCTTGTAATTTAGCAAAGAATAAACCTTCGCCTCCAAAAATGGTGTTTTTAATGCCTCCAACAAATTCCACATCATAATCAACACCTTGCGTAAAACCAACAATACACCCAGTATCCACGCGCAAAATTTCCCCAGGCTGTAAAACACGCTTCGCCATAGTTCCTCCAGCATGCACAAATGCCATACCATCACCCTCTAACTTTTGCATAATGAAACCTTCGCCACCAAAAAGTCCACGACCTAAACGTTTGCTAAATTCAATACCTATAGTAACACCTTTGGCTGCACATAAAAAGGCATCCTTCTGGCAAATAAATTTACCGCCAAACGCTGTTAAGTCAATGGGTAAAATTTTCCCAGGATAAGGCGAGGCAAAACTGATACGCTTTTTACCCACCAAATCATTATAGAACGCGGTCATAAATAAACTTTCACCAGTAAGAATTCGTTTGCCAGCTCCTAAAATAGAACCCATAAACCCTTTGTTTTTAGCAGAACCATCTCCAAAAATAGTTTCCATTTTAATGCCATCATCCATCATCATAAAACTCCCAGCTTCGGCAACAACGCCTTCTTGAGGGTCTAGTTCTATTTCAACATATTGCATTTCTTCACCAAATATGGCATAGTCAATTTCGTGTGCATTCATAATTTTAAATTTTTAAGATTGATACAGTATAGGTAGTTGATTTTCAATAATTGTTACAGTTTTATAAAGTAAGTATGTTCCAAAATCCTGACATAACACCAGTTATATTGTTTTAAAATCTAACCTTTCACCTTTAAAGTCCATTCAAAATTAAATTGTGAAACTTCTATGTTATCGGAATTAGTTCCAACCACATGCATCCAAATGGTTTGTCCTTCTCCCGTTTCAATAGTGCGCTTTATGGCTTCATCTATCTTATGCCCTTCTTTGCAAATAAATGTAATGCGTCCTGTTGCTTTTTTTGAAAAACTAGCATTGTTTGATGCTACCAACATAGAAATGTTTTTCCCACTAGCTTTAATTTTTTGCATCACCAAAGCTCCTGTTGTTAATTCGGCAGCCATACCTTGAACCGCCCAAAACATAGATTTAAATGGATTTTGATTTATCCATTTATGCTTAACTGTTACCACGCATTGTTCAGAATCTAACGATTTTGTTCTGACGCCTGTAAAGTAAGCTGCTGGCAACTTGAACATTAGAAACATATTGAGTTTACTAGGAGAAATAGTCATTTAGTATATATTTTTTTATAAATATATCGAAAATAAACGAATCCTTATTTGTTAATTTTATGTTAATTTTTAGTACTTTGTATTGCATAATACCTTCCTTTAGATATATATTTGCATAAGAAACTATTATATACTTTTAAAAATGATCGATAATCACCAAAAAAATCTAGCCACATTTATTCATCTGTCCACTTTTACGAGGTTCTTGATTCCTTTTGGAAATTTTATTGGCCCATTAGTTTTATGGGTCATGAATAAAGACAAATCAGACTTTGTAGATGCGCATGGAAAGCAAGCTATTAATTTTCAGATAAGCATTTTATTGTATGCATTAATTATTGGCATGGTAACTATTCCTTTTTTCATTTTTAATTTGATTAGCGGTTTCGATTTTTTAGATATCAATACGTTTGATAGTATTCATATTAGTATAACCAAACCTTCACCGCTACTTTATATAACGGGTGGATTAGGATTTTTAGCTGTTATTGGGTTTATTTTAGAGCTAGTTTTTATAGTTAAGGCAGCATTATCTGCTAGAGACGGCCAAGCATTTCAATATCCATTAACCATTAAATTTTTAAAATAATCAGTATAATTTCATCAATAAATCAATCCTGCTTTACAGCAGATAAACAATCAAAAAATGGACAGTTTAAAAAAATTATTAGGAGAAACGCGCTTTAAGCGGTTTGCCTTAATTAAAATTAAAAGACACATATGAAAATAGAAAACACAAAAGCTCAAATGCGTAAAGGTGTTTTGGAGTATTGTATTCTTTCGGTATTAAAAGACGATGACGCTTATGTAGCCGAAATTTTAGAGACTTTAAAAGATGCCAAATTATTAGTTGTGGAAGGAACCATATATCCGTTGCTTACCAGACTTAAAAACGCAGGACTTCTTAATTATCGTTGGGAAGAATCTACATCTGGACCACCACGAAAATATTATGGTCTTACCGAAACCGGCAAGTTGTTTTTAAATGAATTAACCACAACTTGGAACGAATTACAACATGCAGTTAATATAGTAACCAGTCAAAAAAACACGAAATAATGAATAAAACAGTCAACATAAATTTAGCAGGTATTTTTTTCCACATTGATGAGGATGCATACCTAAAATTACAACGCTATCTTGAGGCTATAAAACGTTCATTTACCGACTCTCAAGGACGCTCTGAAATTATTTCAGATATTGAAGCGCGTATTGCCGAATTGTTTAGCGAGCGCATTAAACATGATAAGCAGGTTATTGGCAATAAAGAAGTAGAAGATATTATTACCATTATGGGACAACCAGAAGATTATTTGGTTGATGATGAAATCTTTGAAGATGAACCACAAAGCCCATATCAACGTAAATCAACTCCAAATAAAAAACTATTTAGAGATACTGAAAATTCCTATATTGGTGGAGTTTCAGCTGGGTTGGGACATTATTTTGGCATTGATACTATTTGGATTCGCTTATTATGGATTATCTTGATATTTGGTGCTGGAACGGGTGTATTCTTATATATTATATTATGGGTTTTAATTCCTGAAGCCAAAACAACCGCGGACAAGCTCACCATGACTGGTGAGCCTGTTAATATTAGTAATATTGAAAAAAAAATAAAAGATGGCTTTGATAACGTTTCTGATGTTGCTAAAAATGTAGGTGATTCTTTGTCAGGTACTGCTAAATCGGTTTCCGATTCGGTTTCTGGTGCCGCAAAAAACGTCAATTTTCAAAAGCATGGAAATAGTATTAAATCAAGCTCACAAAGTTTTTTTGATGCTATTGGGAATATCTTTGTTTTCTTCTTTAAAGTGATTGCCAAATTTATAGGTATTATTCTCATTATAATTGGAGCTGGTACCTTAATAAGCTTGCTTATTGGGTTACTAACAGTTGGTGTAACCGACATTATTCATATTCCAGGATTTGAATTATTAGATGCCGCCAATGCCGCTAACACTCCTATTTGGCTCGTATCTATGTTGTTCTTTTTTGCTATTGGAATTCCTTTCTTTTTCGTCTTTTATTTGGGACTTAAAATTTTAATTAACAACCTAAAATCTATTGGAAATATTGCAAAATTCTCCCTATTAGGAATTTGGTTGGTAACCATAATTAGTTTGACTATTATTGGTATTAAGCAAGCCACACAGCACGCTTTTGATGCTAGTGTATCCCAAAAAGACACCCTACCAATTACAACTAATGATACATTGGTAGTGAAAATGGCAGAGAGTATTACCTATAACAAAAACTTTAATAGACATGGTAATTCTACGCGATTGGCTTATGATGACAATAATAAAAAAATTATTTACTCAACAGATATTCGTTTAATTGTTAAATCCACTAGAGATTCTTTAGCCTATATAACTATTGAAAAACAAGCCGATGGCAGCGATTTTCTTTTAGCTAAAAAACGTGCAGAGAACATTAATTACAAGTATGAATTAACAGGCAACACGTTAATTCTGGATCCGTTTTTAACAACAGCAATTGATAATAAATTTAGCGACCAAGAAGTGGAAATCACCTTATATTTACCTGAAGGTAGCACCTTATATGCAGATAACAACACGTATAATTTTCATAGAAACTCCAGCTATTACAATGACATTTTAGATAATGGTATGGAAGAGCATTATTTAAAAATAATAAATGACGGTGTTATTTGCGAAGATTGTCCGGAAGACGATTTTGACGTGAACATACATGTTAACGATGATAATTCAAGTGTTAGAATAGACGAAAATGGTGTGCAAATCAAATCAACCGACTCCAATTTAGAAGTCAATGAGGACGGCATAAAAGCCAATAGTGAGGAGGTTAAAGTAAATATTGATAAAAACGGTATAGAAATAACAACGGATAATAATTAAAAACATGATATCCTGCCTATCGGCATTCAATCAATCAATCAATCAATCAATCAATCAAAAAATCAACCAATCATGACCACCTTATCAAAAATTATCATTTCTATTATTATAACACTTTATATTTTTCTGTTTTGAAAGAAACAAAGCACAAAAAAACCGAAGCAATTGCTTCGGTTTTTTTTATGTAAATCTTTATGTTATTTAGTTATATGTAGATGTGCTTACTTCAAAATCGGCATCTTGAGCAGCCAACCAACGTTCCGCATCTAAAGCCGCCATACAACCAGTTCCAGCAGCTGTAACCGCTTGTCTGTAAACATGATCTGCTGCATCACCAGATACAAAAACACCTTCAATATTTGTTTTAGATGTTCCAGGTACATTAATAATATAACCCGTTTCATCTAATTCTAGAAAGTCTTTAAAAATATCTGTGTTAGGTTTGTGTCCAATAGCTACAAAAAATCCTGTTGCAGGAATTTCAAATTTCTCATTGGTCTGATTGTTAAAAACGCGAACACCTGTAACCACTTGTCCATCTCCTAATACCTCATCCGTTTCGGTATTGAATAAAATCTCAATATTTTCGGTTTTCTTAACGCGTTCCGCCATGATTTTAGAAGCTCTAAACTCATCACGTCTAACCAACATCGTTACTTTCTTACAAAGTTTAGATAAGTAGTGCGCTTCTTCGCAAGCACTATCTCCTGCACCAACAATAACCACCTCGTGATTTCTGTAGAAAAAGCCATCGCAAACAGCACATGCTGAAACACCTCCACCTAATTTTAAGTATTTTTGTTCAGATTCTAATCCTAAATATTTTGCTGAAGCACCTGTAGAAATGATAACGGTTTCACAGTGAATTTCCTTGGTGTCATTGACCCATACTTTATGTATACCTCCAGAAAAATCAACTTTCGTTACCCAACCATCCCGTACGTCGGTTTCAAAACGTTCAGCTTGTTTCTGTAGCTCCATCATCATAGCTGGACCTGTAATACCTTCTGGATAACCGGGAAAATTCTCAACTTCATTTGTAGTAGTTAACTGACCACCCGGTTGCGTTCCTTGGTATAAAACAGGTTTCATATTTGCTCTGGCTGCATAAATAGCCGCTGTATAACCAGCAGGACCAGAACCTATTATTAAACATTTTACTTTTTCTATCGTTTCAGACATAATGTGCGTGTAAATTTATTAATACAAAAGTAGAATTTTTAGTAGAAACCTTACAGTAAACTTATTAAAAGTTATTATGTAACAATTAATTTTATTGATACAGCTTGCGTATAAACCGTTTAGCTCATTTTTTTAGCTTAACACGTCCTACAGCCTCCCCTATTCGAGTTAAAATTTAAATTTATTACGTTATATTGCATAACATTTTACAAATAGATTTACACTAAAAATGAAAGAAGAAGATTCTATGGGAACCATTGCAACTAATAACCGAAAAGTGATACTATATTATAATTCAGAAACCTCAATAGGGCAACAAGCTTATGCTTATGTAAACAGCTCTAATCGTGGTATTTTAGCAATTGATATTTCTAAAACAAAAGTAACTGGAACTCAATGGGCTGAAATTGCTACCAATCTTAACACTTCTTTAGACGGTTTAGTGAATCAAGAACATCCCGATTTTAAAAACAACTACAGTACAGATAAAGCATCTTTATCTGAAGATGATTGGATTAAAGTTCTTCAAAATCATCCAAGCAGTTTACGCTGTCCAATTTTAGTGGATGGTAAAAACTTCCATTTTATTGAAACACCTTCAGAAATTTCCAAGTATTTTGATAAAGAGGAGAAATCTGATGATGGCAGATCACCTATTGAATAACGGTATTTTAAATAACGTCATTAGAATGGTCATTCTCTGCCGGTATTTTTCTAAAAAAGCTATCTAAATCGGTATCGCTATCTATTCCATAACTAGCAGTAACTAGTCCTTTTTTTCCATCTTCTGTTTCTATCACATAAAGAATGGACATATCGGATGGGTTACTTACCCCTTCAAAACGTTGCGTTCTTTTTATAAAAATTTGCTCCGGTTGATAGCCCTTTTTACTGGTTAATTCAACTAAAAAACCATTTTCACATCTAAAACTACTTGTATAACCACGTTCCTGATATTTTTGTATATGCTTTAATTCTGTTCGCTCTTGTTTCATAATATATAGTTTAAATTACAATAAAGCAGATATTCACTAAACGCAAACACCTGCTTTAACTACTAACCAAAATACGACTTTTGGTAGTTTTAATAAAATATATGTACTATTATTTTAATCAATAGCATCTTCTACATCGTCTGCTACATCTTGAGCAGCATCTCCTACATCATCCGCAACATCTTCAATGCTATCATTTTTTTGTTCTCTACAACTTGGCAGTACTAGTGACATACTGAATGCCACTAAAAAAACATAAAGGAATTTTCTCATAATAATTGGTTTTAATTGTTAATTAGAATATAATTTATACTTTTCTTCCACGAATAAGTGAAATAATAAAAAGTACAATAAAGATAAAGAATAATACTTTAGCAATTCCTGCAGCTCCTGCAGCTATTCCACCAAAACCAAAGATTCCAGCTATAATTGCTAATACTATAAAAATAATTGTCCAACGTAACATAATATGTGTATTTAATGGTTAATTAGAAAACTGGCTATCAGCGTTCTACAATATAAATATCGTGATTTAATATACTTAAGCCTTGCTCAATCAGAATAGCTTTTAACTCAAATAGAATTCAATAAAAAAGGGCACTTTAAAAAAAGACCCCTTCTTATTACTAGATTAAAAGAAAATTAATTGAAGATTATTTTAAATCTTCTAATTTTTTAATCGTGTTTAATTCTTGCCAAATCGTATTTTTCTGATTTAAAACTAAATCTCTGGTTGATGTTGGCAAAGCTGTTTCTTTCAGCACATCTTCGTATTCTTCTACGGATGCTTTCTCTCCACGAATGGCTTCTTCTAACATGGACTCTTCATTGTCACTTGAAAAAACTGCTTTTACATCCATCCAAGCTCTATGTGCTGTACCAGTTGCACTTCCGCCTGTTTCTGGTTCTTGTCCAAAATTTTTAATTTCAGCCTTTAATTGATGACCAAAATCATAACGTTCAGCGGCTTTGCGGTTGAAAAAGTTTTTTAATGCAATGTGATCGGTGTTTTCAGCTGCTTTTTTGTAGCCTTTTTCAGCATCATAATTTTTTTCTAATAAGGCGTTTAATTTGCTTCCTACTTCTTTTGTGTATGGGTTCATAATAATAAGTTTTTAAATTTTTAGCAATTTATTTACAGATGCTTGCTTTTTCACATCTCACACCTTAAAACTTAAAGTGCTTACAATTATAAAGATACGTGTAGAAATAAGAATGCGTTAATCTAAAAAAATATTAAATTAACGCAATAAAAGTAATGTGATAATTGGGCCTTATAAATTATTTTTCATGTGACTTTGGTATGAAGTGGCCAAAGATGTTTTTTGAGTATCACTAAAAACTTTTCCTGCCAATTGAAAAAAACTATGTTCCTCATCTTCTAAATGATGCTCCACTTTATGTTTTAAATCTTTTGCAATTTTTAGCCAGGATGACGCATCACGTTCGGTATCTTCCAACTGCTCTATAAGCTCATCTATTTCATGATGTTCTGCTATTCCATGTCTGGCATGTTCTTGCATCATATCGTTACTAATTAACGGCTTATAAAAATGACGTTCTTCAGCGTCTGCATGAACTTCTAATTGTTTTTTCACAGCTTTAAAAATTTCGTCTCTTGTTTTGGTATCGCCAGATGTTTTAACGAGTTTATCTAACAAATCTCGTTGTACATCGTGATCTTGTCTTATAGCTTCAAAAATTGTCATGATTTTTTGGTTTAGTTATTAATAAAAAAAGAAGATTAAAATATTGAAACAACATTTTTATCTTCTTGAAAATAGTTTTCTAAAAAGAACAAATACACCATATTTACTGGCTCCTTTTATTAAAGGCTCAATCCAGTTATACGGTCTGAAGTCGTCTTTGATTTCTGTTTTCAGTAATTTTAATTCTTCCCAAGCAATTTTACGTTCTAAATTTAATTGCTTTAGTTCGATTTCAATGTCTTGGAAGTTCGTGTATGGTGGTTTCATATCTAATTTCTTAATAGTACGTTCAAATTAATAATCTATATCATCTTCATAGAATTTAGCGCCTATTTTCATTATTACATATGCGCTAATAGATTTACGCGTTATATAAATAATGAGTCCGATAATAAAGAATATTGCTGCAACAGAAAGGTATCCTAAAGCCAAGTTTTCAAAAAGTTTGCCTAAATGAATAGCTCCAGCAAATGCACCAAAAATAAGTCCTAGAACCAATAAGGTTCCAACAGCCAAAAGTTTGGCCACCATGCTTACAGCATAGGTTAATTGTTGGAATACTTTTAGCTTGAAATATTGGTGAGATTTTTCTAAAAAGTTCTCACCAATATCTGCAGCTCTTCCTGTTTTTTCTCCTATGGATTCAAAAACATTCATAATTAATTATGATTTTTGAAGTTTCTTATTCTGAGCTTTTAAATCTTTTAGCTTGGCTTCCAAAGTTGTAATAACATCTTCAGCTTTATAACTAGCATCTGTTACTAAAGACTCTACTCTATCTTCTAAATTATGTCTTTCCGTGCTTACAGTTGAGGCAACACGATCACGTAAATCTGATGCTGATGATGCTAAACGTTGCTTCTGTAATTCTGCTTCATCTGCTATGCGTTGTCTTGTAGCACTTCCTTTATCTGGTGCAAATAAAATTCCTAATACTGCTCCTATAGCTGCTCCAGCTAAAATTCCTAATCCTGTACTTCCGTTATTTGTCATGGTATATATTTTTTAAGTTAAACATGTGTTTCAATAATTCAAAGATCATGATAATAAGCCGTTTACATTAACGCTAATCATTTAATTATTGCCGTAAAACAATTTCAGGTATCGCGTTAATTGTTTTATGGAATAGGTTAATTTCAACAACCGTTAAAAATTACCTTGTAAATACTTAAAAAAAACGCAATGTCTAATAAAACAATTAAAACCATAAACCCTTATAATGGGAATGCCTTGGAAAGTTATAAGCAGTTTTCGGACGATAAAGTGGAAAGCTACTTAAGTTTGGCCAACCAAACCTTCAAGGAATGGAGCACTACAGAAATTTCTCATCGTACAACCTTACTAAAACAATTAGCTGATACGCTTATTACTAATAAACAGCATTATAGCCAGCTCATGACACAAGAAATGGGAAAACCTATTTCTCAAAGCATGGCTGAAATAGAAAAATGCGCCTTGTTGGCCGATTTTTACATAACCAATGCTGACGATTTTTTAGCAGATGAACTCATAGATACCGATGCTTCTGAAAGCTTTATAAGTTATGACCCTTTGGGTTGTATTCTAGGAATTATGCCATGGAATTATCCCTTTTGGCAAGTTTTACGCTTTGCCATTCCAACTATTACAGCTGGAAATACCGTATTATTAAAACACGCGGCAAATGTTACAGGTTCGGCATTAGCAATTCAAGCCTTATTTGAAGAAAGTGGTTATCCAGAAGGATGCTTTCAAACCTTAATAGTAGATCACGATCAAATAGAAACTATTATTGCGGATAACAGAATTCAAGCCGTGTCTTTAACAGGAAGCGAAAAGGCAGGCAAACATATTGCCCAATTGGCAGGAAAAAACCTTAAAAAAACCGTTTTAGAATTAGGTGGAAATAATGCGTGTATTGTTCTAGCCGATGCCGATTTAGATTCACATCTAGAAACTATGGTAAATGCTAGAATGCAAAACACTGGACAAAGCTGTATTGCGGCCAAACGTTTTATTGTTGAGGCTGCTATATATGATGAATTTTTAGAAAAATTTAAAAATAAAGTAACCTCCATAAAAATTGGTGACCCTTTAAAAGAAGCAACTGAATTAAGTGTTCTTTCTCGTGAAGATTTAGCGAAAACCCTGAAAGATCAAGTGGATAAATCCGTAAAAAAAGGCGCTAAAGTACTTATTGGAAATAAAAGCGACAAGGCCTTTTTTGAGCCCACAATAATTACCAATGTCACGCCAGATATGCCCGTTTTCGATGAAGAAACCTTTGGTCCTGTTGCTGCCATTATAAAAGTAAAAGATGCAGAAGAAGCCTATAAACTAGCAGCCAATTCCAGACTTGGTTTAGGTAGTATGGTTTTTACACAAGATACTGAAACTGCCAAACATCAAATTAATCAGATTCCGGATGGTGCCTTTTTTATAAATGCCATGGTAAAATCAGATCCTCGATTGCCGTTTGGTGGCACCAAAGCTTCAGGTTTTGGTCGGGAATTATCAGTTGAAGGCATCCACGAATTTGTAAATAAGAAAACAATATATATTAACCTTTAAAAAATAAACATTATGCCAGTAGTTAAAGATAAAGATTCAGATAGAGAAGATTATTTATTACAAGATGATAAAAAAACAGTGTTTACTGCAACTTTTGTAATTGTTGCGCTAATAGTATTAGTTATAGCTGTAATTATTTCAGGATTATATTTTGAATGGTTTTAATCTTCTAAAGGAAAATTAACAAGTACTTAAAAATAAAAAAGCTCAACATTTCGTTGAGCTTTTTGTTTGTTATTAATTTTGTTTAAAATTATAATGCGTAAATCGTTTTAAGGGTTTGTCTTAAAAAAGACGGTTTTAAAAATAATTATTACGCTGTCATAGATAAATCGCGCTGTGCAAATTTGTAATCTTTTGGGCTACAGTTATACTTTTCTTTAAAAATTTTAGAGAAGTAACTTCTACTTGTTAACCCAATGGTATAAACCACTTGAGAAATATTCATATCTGTATTTTTCAATAAACCCTCGGCCTTTTTAATACGGACTTCTCTAATATATTCCGTTACAGTATGACCATGCATTAACTTAAAACCTTCTTGTAATTTTGAAGGTGATAAACCGAATTTGCCATATAAATCTGTAATGGTAATTTGTGTTTCTGAATTCTCATTTACATAATCCGAAACCGTTTTAATAGTTTCCATTTCAGTAACGGTAAGCGATCCTGTTTTTTGGTGATTATTATTTAAATCATCTGAATGTTGTTGTATTTCCAATGCTAAAATAACATGAACCAATCCTTGAACTAATAAATTTCTTACTAAACCTACCTGCGAAATAGCCTGTAGCTGGTCTATTTTTTTAGAAATTTTTAGGTTATGAGATCCTATATATACAAAGTTTTCTTCATCGTGATTTTTAAAGAAGGTATCATTTAATTTTTGCTTTAACCCTTCAGAACCAGACTCATTATTTAAGTTTGTCGTTTGGACTGAAATAAGCGTTGATTTTAATTGCTCATCCTTTTTAAAATACAGCAAATTTTCTTCCGCTTTTCTACTGGTTAGAATACCAGTTTGGAAACTTCCCAGCGTGCGCTTCTCGCCCGTTTCACCAAAACTATGCTCTAGTTGTCCTTTAGAGCAATATGTAAAATAGATTGGATTTTTATCTGGCGTATTAATAGCTAAAACAAAATCATGATTAAAAACCATGTCAAATTCCAAATAGGTAATTCCATCATTTAACGAAATTCCTGTAATAATTCCTTTTCCTAATTCACTATCAACCTTTAAAGAATGCTCTTTATGGTCAGTTGTAAAAGTGCCACCAAATGTTTGTTCTAATTGTTGGAAAGTAGCTTGTATTGTATTGGCTTCTAAATATGCAGTTTTCATAAGGTCGTATTTTTAAGTTAGTAAATTAATCTCTTTATTTTCCGAATCATTAAAATGGCATATCCATAATTAATGATACTGTAAAGATCGATTAAGTAAGACCCTTTGCTGTTACACAATTTCGGCATTGTGTTATACAATCTTTCGATTTAAGCCCAAAAACCCTGATTTTCAGGCAAATAAAAAAATAAAATTAAAAAAGTGCTTTATTGCGTTAAAACAATGTGAAACTAGTTTATGTGAAGATTTAATGGTTGCGCTATTAAGCTGGTAAAAATATTATGAATTGAGCCCCTGCTCCTAACGTTCCTTTTGCGTAAATATAACCATTATGGTTTTCTACAATTTTTTTACAAATAGCTAAACCGATTCCGGTTCCGGTATATTCTGTTTTTTGATGTAAGCGCTGAAAAACTTCAAATATTTTTTCAGTATGCTTTTTATCAAAACCAATACCATTATCCGAAACTATAATTTTATAATATTCTTGGCTAGTGGTTCTAAAACCTGTTGGTAATTCAGCATTACTTACCTTACTAGATTGTATTTCTATTTTAGGGAGCGACGTTTTACTTCTATATTTTAAAGCGTTGGCCAAAAGATTGGCAAATAATTGCTCCATTTGAAAGAAAACACCATGGATATCTGGTAACTTATCTAATACAATTTCGGCTTCTGTATCTTTAATGGTATTAGCTAAATCCTCTTGTACTTTAAGTAATACATCATTTAAATCAACGCGCTCTAAATCTGTTTTACTACTATCAATCCTAGAATAAGCCAATAAATTTTGAATAAGATTTTGCATGCGTTCCGAAGCATTCTTAACTTTCACAAAGTAATTACTTCCCTTTTCTGAAAATGTTTCGCCTTCCATATCTTCAATTCTAGATATAAAGAGCTGTATTTTACGAAGTGGCTCCTGCAAATCATGACTGGCTACGCGGTTAAACGATTCTAATTCGGCATTACTCTGTTGTAGTTCCGCATTACTTTTTCGTAATTCTTCAGCAGCACGGATGGTTTGTGTTACATCCTGCACTACACCAATCATAACCGTTTGCCCATCTTTATCTAAAAATTGTCCGTTAGTTTTTAGATATTTAATTTTTCCTTTATTCGTTATTATTCGATAGGTAAACTCATCGGATGTTAAGCCGCTTATTGATTCTTTCAACCTCATATCATAGATCGGTAAATCCTCCGGGTGAATAAAATCTCGATATTTTTTTGATGAGGATAAAAATTCATTAGGACTGAAGCCTAAAATGCGATAAAAATTGTCTGATAGTTCGCTGGTATCTGAATCCTTATACCACAAGAAACTACCAATTTTGGCTATACTTTCAGCATCGTTTAAAATGGAGTTTCTAATAACCAATTGTTCATTTAGCTGGAGTAGTTGATCAGATTTTTCCTTTTCATCCGTGGTTTCCCTGATGGTAACCGTTACACCATCTCCCAATTTTATAGCGGTGGCAGAAAACCAATGTGTTTTACCTTCCTTTTCATAAGGAACATCATACTTTACTGTTTTGTTATTATCAATAGCATTCACTAAATGCTCGAAAACGCCAGTTTTAAAAATTTCTGGAAAAACGTCTGACACGTTTCTGTTTTTAATTTCTTCGGGAATATCACCCCTTACAGGGTTAATTCGGTCATTTACAAATAACACTTGAAAATCAATTATTTCATTATTCGCATTCCTAATGGATTTAAAGTGCATAACAATGTGTGAAATGCTTTTAAATATATTAGCCAATAATGCCCGATTATCTAATAGTTTTAGATTTTGATTTTCTAATCGTTTTTTTAGTTTAAGTTGTGTGTTTTTGGCCTGCTCTTGAGCGGTAATGTTTCTAGCGGTAACCAAAATACCATTGGACAATGTTGTAACGAGCGATTCAAACCACATGTGTGAACCGTTCATGGTCATTTCAATTTCGAATTTTACTTTTTCCTGGGTATTATAACACTCTAAAAATTTACTAAATGCATCATGTCCTTCAAAAAACGGAAACACCTCTAAAACCGTTTTGCCTAACATATCATCTGGATCTAAACCAAAATAATCCCGATTGCAAGCGTTGGCATATACAATGATGAAATCTACTATATCGTTGTCCTCATTAAATATGGGTTCATAATAATTTACCACATTATCCGTAGTACCCAGAACATTTCTTAAAAAGTTTTCCGATTCTCTAATCCGTAATTTATTTCTATACATTCTTAAAAAAGAAAGGATAAAAACTAATAGTGCCAGAAATGCTAATAATAGTAGCAAAAGCGGTGCTAAAGATTTATCGGATTCATAGGTTTCTTGTCTAAGATGCATGAGCCGTTGCTCTTCACGCAATATGTCCCCTTTTAAACTTCTAATTTGGTAGAGCGTAATGCTAATTACAGACTTTTGCGCATCTCTATATTGCAACAAAGTATCATCGGTTTCTAAATTGGTATTATCTAAATCTTGAAGCTGATTATATAAGTCACCTAAAAGACCTTTAACCGATTGTAAACGTTTTATTTGTGATGGGTCATCTTCTAGCAAATGCATTAAGCTATCCATAATAACACGTCCTTCTTCACGATAGGCTTTAAAAACGTTTTCGCTTTTATCAGATTTTAATAGTGCATCTCTAAATTCTTCTGAATCCGCTTCGGTATAATGAGCTGTTAGCAAACTAATACCATTATACACATGTAGCGAATGGGAAACCATTTCAGCAGATTTCTGCATGACCACAATTTGTTTATAAGCCATGGTAGAGGTAAAAACAAGCAATACAAGTGCTAAAAAAGATAGCACAAAGTAGGTTTTAGTAGAAGTATAAACGCGTTTAAAATTCATAGTTATTAGATACGGAAGAGAAAAGTATCTTTATTCAAATTGGAGGTATGATATTGCCAATTGAGTTGTAAGACCTTTTCGACTACTTCTCGCAATTTACTAAAGTTATTGGGCTTATTTACATAAATATTTGCTCCATTTAAAAAAGTATCTTCAATATCTTTTTCTGACGAGGATGTAGAATATATAGCCACACACAAATCTTTTAGTTTGGGATTATTCCGAATTTCAATTAAACATTGCTTACCATTTTTTATGGGCATATTTAAATCTAAAAATATCAGATTTGGCAAAACAACATTAGGTAAAACTAAATAGTCCATGAGCTCTTGTCCATGGTTAAATAATGATAATTTGGTGCGCATATCAATTTCTTCAATGGCTTCACTAAACAACATTCTGTCATCCTCATCATCATCCGCTAAAACAATATTTAATAGCATGTCATTCATTCCGTTCCTTTTATTAAGTAATACTTATTGTTTTCTGTTTTTCATAATCCGCTGAAAACCACTTGGTGTTAAACCCGTTGTTTTTTTAAACTGACCTGATAAATGGGCCACACTACTATAATCTAATTGGTAGGCTATTTCTGTTAAGGTTAAATTGGTATTACAAATACGCTCTTTAACTAAATCTACCTTTTTTAGAATCATATAATTTTCAATGGATGTATAGGTACTCTCGGAGAATACTGTGGACAAATGGGCATACGAATAATTTAAGGTATCTGATAAATAACTAGATACTTTTAAAGTTCGTAAATCATTATTCCTAAGCATGTCATCAATGGTGTGCTTTATACGTTCAACCAAAGTTTCCTTTTGATTTGATAAAATTTGAATACCATATCTTTTCAACGCGTCTTCTAAAGCTGACCGCTTTGCCGCATCCAAATCTTTTTGGATTTTAACTTCACCAATACTAGTGATAGTATGCGCAATATCCAACGCTTCTAATTGCTCTTTTATCACGGTTTTACAAACCAAGTCTAAATCGTATTTTACAAACAGTATCATGATAAATCCAAGCCTATTCTTTTAATTTTTTCCTTATAAAGGTAGATGTATTTGCTGAAATAAATTCGCATAAAGAACAATTATTTATTAACATGCTGATAATCAGTATTCAATTTTTACTGTAGTCATCCTATGGTCATATATTGAAACAACTTTCTTTAGGATCCAATTATTACAAAAAAAGAAAGAGGCAGTAAATGCCTCTGTCTATAAAATATTTCAATTTGTATTACGCAGAACGCGATGCGTTTACTAAATATTGTAGGTCTTCTCGCGACAAGGATTTACCATAAATAGCTTGATCTGGATCCATAATATTAGTATCGCTTAAACTTCCAACATATAAGGGCTCGAAACCAATATCCTGAATAAGTTGCCTTGCTAACACTTTGCTTTCTTCATCTTGAGCAGCAAAAGGAATGGCTATTTTATCCACATCATTAAAGGCAAAGTTTTGTAGATCTTCCGCTTTAATGGTATTAAATGCTTTAATAGTTTTAGCGGTATTAAACTTCATGGCTGTATATTCTGTAGCATTATAGTTTGCATCTCGAACGTCTTGTGCTATTTCGCCATCACGATCAGGATAGGGGTTCGTAGCATCTATAATAACTTTATCTCCATACTCTCCAGCATAAACTTCAGCTAATTCATCTATAGCTTCAAAAGGTGTTGCTAATAAATATACATCAGCATCAGCCTCAAAAGCATCAGCAACGCTAACAGCTTTAGCATGCCCTTCACTTTCCTGAACTAAAGGTTGTAGGCTTTCTGGATGCCTAGAACTAAACAAAACTTCATGTCCTGCTTTAGCCCAATGCTTTCCTAAATTTCCTCCTATGTTTCCACTTCCTATAATTCCTATTTTCATGATATTTTAAATTTTTCTATTACTATTTATTTTCTTTCCACATGCCATTAAAAGCAAAACTTTCTTGCGGCTTTCTTCTACGTTTATCTATCTCTTGTTTTTGTAAATCCTCTGGTAATACATCTAAATCGCCTCCATAATACCCCAAAGCTATTGCCGTTGCAACATGGTACCCATTAGGAACATTAAATTTTTTATGTGCTTCTTGCCAGTTTACACCAGCCATATGATGCATACCAATACCTAAATATTGCGCCTGCATAGTCATATTCCCTAAACTCAATCCCAAATCGTGTAAGGCATGAAAATTTTCCTTTCCTTCTGTATTTGTTTCTTTATATGCCGCCAACATTAAAAGTGGTGCGTTACTTGCCCAGGTTTTATTAAAATCGCTTAAACAATCAAAAATTTTCTGGTAAGCTTCCGTTCCTTGTACGCCATATATAAATCGCCATGGTTGTAAGTTGTTTGAGCTTGCAGACCAACGGACGGCCTCAAATAATTGGCCCAGATGGCGGTTGTTTATTAATTCATTTTTAAAAACACGAGGACTATATCGTTGCTTTAATAAGGCAAATATTTCAAAATCCGTTTCGGCTATATTTTCTAATTGTATTTGATTTGGTGACGTCATAGCTTCTAGATTTTTTAGGTTCTTTTTACCGTTGCAAAATATTTATTTATGTTCGAAATATTTGCCGTTATCCCCTAAAAAGTTGATGCAATAAAAATAAAAAAATAAATTTTATTGCGTTAACAAAAAACGTAATTGAGAAGAAAACAGGTATAATTTCAAATATCTTTGCCTTTTTTAAAACTGATAAATGATTAAATATAGCCTCCTTACTTTAGCATTTTTAATACATATTGTAATATTTGCTCAAGACACTAAAACGTATAAACATGAAATAGAAATTGTAACAGATAATGACTTTTTTGTTATATACAATACCTCGGATAGAAACTACACATACGGCATCAGTGCTAGGTATAGATGGAAAACCAATACCACTAATTATTTAGGAGCGCTATTTAAGAACAAACAAGGCCATTCCTTAATGGCAGGAATAAATATTGAGGCTTACACACCCAATTATCTTGATGATGGAACGAAAGACGACGAAATTATTGAAAGACCTTACGCGGGTTGGAGTTATGCCGAATTTCAAACCAATTATCTTTTTAGTAAAGCGTATTTGCGTTTTGGTTTAGAAATAGGAATTTTAGGGCAAGCATCGCAAGCTGGTGCCTTACAAAACTATTTTCACGAACATATCTCAAAAGATGAACCCGTGGATTGGAGTGATCAAATTCCTAATCAATTTGGACTAAATTTTACCGGTACCTATGCTCATGACATTTATAGTATTGGCTTTATGGACACCTATGCTTCTATTGATGCGTCTTTAGGAAATATTCATACCTATATTTGGCCAAAATTACATTTTAGAATAGGAAAACTGAATAGCATAAATGCATCTGTAGGCAGTAAAAACGGTCTATTTTCTGATAATGAACATGCGGAATGGTTTTTTGATTATGGCGTAGGTTATAAAGTATCTTTTTACAATGCCACAATACAAGGAAATATTTTCAATACCAATTTAGCCAAACCAGAAACACAAATAAATCATTATATTTTTACATCACATGCAGGTGTTCAATATTCCTATAAACGTTTTGCGGCAACATTTTCCATGCAATTTAATACAGGAGAATTTGACAGGACCAAAAACCACTCCTTTGGAAGTTTAAAGGTATTATACAGATTTTAGAGTGCATTTTCTTCTTGACTGGCATATTCTTTCTTATAAATGCGGATGATTACTAAAGCCAAACTGATTAATAAAGGACCAAAAATTAACCCTATAAAACCGAACAACGGAATCCCTATAATAACACCGATTAATGTGATTAATGGGTGAACATCGTCCAACTTCCGAAGCACAAACAAGCGAATTAAATTATCGGTAGATCCTACAATTACAATACCATAAATAAGGATTCCCCAAGCCTCAAAGGTGTTTCCACTTGCCATAGTAATGATAAAAACAGGGAGTGTTCCTAACATATTACCCACAAATGGTACCATGGAACCTATGGTTACAATTACGGCCCAGAAAAAAGGCGAATCTATTCCGAAAATTAAAAAACCTATTAGCGCCACAATACCTTGAGCTACTGCTACCAAAGGAATGCCCAACGCATTTGCTCTTACCATAGCATGCATTTCATTACCCACTAACTTTAAATTATCACGGTTTATTGGAATGTAATCCATTAAAGATTCTCGTAATTGCCGCCTATTTGTAAACATGTAATAGAGCATAAAATACATTATAGAAATAGCAATAACCGTATTAAATGTGCCTCCAGCAAAACTTTGTAAATTTTCAGATAACCAACCTGATATAGCAGAAGCATCAATTTGAGACGATAAATCATATCCAAAACGACTTTCAATTTCAGTCATTTGGCTTTTAACAATTTTTGTAACGCGTTCGGAGTTCTCAACGGCTTTGGTAATTTTATTACCTAACATAAACGCCGCACCAGCAATAGGTAATAATATAGTAAAAAATGACATTAACATCAGTGTTATAGCTGCCATATTAGGATTCCAACCGCGCTTAACCAGTTTACTCATTGTTTTTCTTAATAGAACGTAAATGGTAATAGCTCCTAAAACGCCGGAGAAATAAGGAATAATTTCCCGAAAAATTAAAATACTAACCAGCAGTATCAACATTAATAAGAATAGTTGACGGATAACTTTAGGTGGAATAGTATTCATATAGTATTAGTTTGCTTGTTAATAATTGCCTGTAATAAATATAGGTTTTAATTGTTTCTTAAAGCATTTATTAATTCAGATTTATTCATTTTAGAACGTCCGTCAATTCCAACATTTTGTGCTTGATTATAAAGCTCTTGTTTTGTCCAATCTTCATAAGGTTTTGCTTGACCTCCCTTTTTTCCCGAATTAGGGGAATTGGCTATTCTTGCCGATTTTTCTTTACTATAACCTTTGTCGCGTAAAGCTTCATATTGTTCTTCGTTTTTTATACTTGGGATATCCATATTTAAAGTTTTATAAAAATTATTTAACATGATTTATAGATACCAAATATGTAGGATTACTTTTTAAATCTTTAACACTATCCAATAAATAATGAATGCCAATACGTGATAGAATAAATATTTATTACTGCCATTTTTTTATTAATTGAGTTCATTGTTGTTCCAAGTGGAAGCTATATTTACAAAACAATTAAAAGAATATTAACTTAAAT
The DNA here is from genome assembly GCF_023205095.1 of Bizionia sp. M204. Classification (GTDB taxonomy): domain Bacteria; phylum Bacteroidota; class Bacteroidia; order Flavobacteriales; family Flavobacteriaceae; genus Algorimicrobium; species Algorimicrobium hallyeonense. The sequence goes on from NZ_CP046242.1 coordinate 1,676,638, forward strand.
TTTAAAAATCATGAATAAGGATCAATTAGAAGGAAAATGGAAACAAGTAAAAGGTGAGTTTAAACAAAAGTATGGTAAGCTTACAGATGATGATGTAACGTACTCGGAAGGTAAATTCGACGAAATGGTTGGAAAACTTCAAGAAAAAACGGGTAAAACTAAAGAAGAAATTGAAAAAGAAATTAAAGAGTGGTAATTACGAATTACGTATCTACCATTCATAAAAATATCCCTAAATATAAATTTAGGGATATTTTTTTTTGTTTTTTATAGACGTATTATTCAACTTTTGAACTCGCCTTAATACCAAGGCCATAACGTTCCGCATAAACCCATGTAAATTGTGCTCCAAAAAATAAAATTAAACAGGAGTAAGACACCCAGAGTAATATAAGTACGATGGTTCCTGCGGCTCCATAAGTTGACCCAGGATTTGCCTGACCAAAATATAAGCCTAAAAGAAACTTTCCTAAAACAAATAGAACGGAGGTTATTAAAGCGCCAATCCATACCGTTTTCCACTTAATTTTTGCATCCGGTAGAAATTTAAATATGAGTGCAAACAGTAAGGTAATGACACCTATGGACACTAGAAAATCGAATATAAAAGCAATATAAACTACTAGGTCTGGAAACAACCCTTGGATATAATCATTTAACGCTGATATAATTGCTGTAATTAAAAAACTAATAAGCATTAAAAAACCAATGGCTAGAATAAACGCAAAACTACGGGCACGATCCAAGATCATTTTCCAAATTCCCATATTATTCTCCGAACTTATTTTCCAAATTTGATTAATAGATATTTGCAAATGATAAAATACACCCGTTGCACCAAAAATTAAAGTACCAATTCCCAAAATGGTTGCCAATGTACTTTTTTCATTATTTTGGGTTTCAACCATCATAGCTTGTATAGATTCAGCTGCATCACTACCTAAAGCTCTTGAAATTTCATTAGTTAATTGACCTTGTACAATTTCAACACCCCAAAAATATCCTACCAAATTTATGATAATAACTAAAAGCCCTGGCAAGGATAAAACGGCATAATAGGCTACAACCGCACTTAATCTAAACGGTTCATTAGCATCCCATGCTTTATAAGTATCCACTATAAGCGATGGCAAATGTTTTAATTTAAATTTTTCACTATTTATTTGGTTCATGTTTTTTGCAATTAAAAAGTTCGTACAAGCCCAACACCTAAATTTAGCGCTTTTAATTGATTGAAAAAAGGTTGACTTTAAAGCCAACCCTTTTTTAAAAATATATTTTATTTAATTACATTTTAAATTTGTGATAACTAAATTTCTGACCAACAACAGATATGTCTGCCATTAAACCTGCTTTAGGCATGGTTAACACAATTACTTCATCGCTATAACTGATGTTTTTAGAAACACCTTTATCCACTGCTACTGCAGACGTTTCAGCTCCAAATTCAAAATTTCCTTCTTTAAATTTAGATAAAGCCTCATCGGTTTCAAAGAAAACAACCTCAACAATAGCTTGACCACCAGCTTTTAAGCCAACGCTTAATTCTTTTAAATCAGCCATACCTACAGCCTTACCATTTTCATAAACAACACCATTACCACTAGCTCCACCTAATATTAAGCCACCTTTTCCTACATTTGGAAAAATTACATAACCTGAAGCACTTTTGAAGAATTTTTCAAAACCGGCATCTTTTTCCAAGATCATGGTTTTTGCATTCTCGGCATCTTTCATTATTTTAATGTCTTTGTCATTTTGTGCAGCGGCACCCACGGTTATAAAAAGGAGGCATGCTGCCATAATTGTTTTTAAAGTATTCATAGTTTTAAGTTTTAATTATTAATACCCAAACTTAATTATATACCTGCATTAATAATGACACAATACGTAAAATCCTTATCGTATATAATTTAAGTCATAAAAAAAATCCATATTGCGAATATGGATTTTTTTTTATAGCAAATACGTTATTACTATTTTAGAAAACGTTTCATTATCATATACAAACCGTATTTTCCCGCTAGATTAAGTAGTGTACTCACCCAATTTGACGGTTTTAAATCTTCTTTAAATTCTGTTTTAAGAAGTTTCATTTCCTCTAAAGCTATTTTACGCTCTAAATTTAAGCGCTTCAAGTCAGACTCTATATCTGTAAAAGATTCGTAGTTTTTCATAATTTATGAATCAAAAAATTTAGTAGAAAGGCTTTTAATAATAACTTTATTAATGGCTGCTCTTTTTAAATAAATTATTCCTGATACAAGTAAAAAAACACCAGCAACTATTAAATAACCAAGTGCTAAATCTCCCAACCATTCGCCCATAGCTAAAGCTAATGCAAAAGCAATAAATAGTAGCCCTATGGCAAGTAATCCTCCAATAACTAATGCTTTAGCAACCAAGCTTATGGATACTGTTAACTGTTGAAATATCTTGAGCTTAAAATACTCTTGCGATTTTTCAACATACGTTTCTCCAGCATCGGTCATTTTGCCAGTCGTTTCACTTAAAGATTCGAAAATATTCATTTAAATTATGATTTTTGGAACTTCTTATTTTTAGCTTTCAAGTCACTTAATTTCTTCTCCAAACTTGTGATAACGTCTTCCGTTTTATGACTCACATTACTTACTATAGATTCCAATTGCTGATCAAAATCTTCTTTCCTATGCGTGACTGTATGGGCTACTTTGTCTCGTAAATCATGCGCTGTTTCACTCATTTTATCACGAGCATGTCCTGCTTCATCTGCAATTCGCTGTCTCGTATTTGAACCTTTGTCTGGAGCAAAGAGAATTCCTAATGTTACGCCAATGGCTGTGCCTGCTAAAATTCCTAATAATGTACTACTTTCTTTTCCCATGATATTTGATGTTTATTTTAAATTATAATTCAGTATAAATCTTAATAAAAATATTAAAAATCTTACAACTCTAATTTAGTGAATTTTCAGCATATATGACGACATAGTCTATAAATTTATTATGTGGTAATATAGATTATCACAATAACGAAATTAATATGGAACATTTTACAGTTAAAATGCAAAAAGCTTGAGTGAACCTCAAGCTTTTTTATAATGGAATATTTAAAAAATGTTTATTTGATAGCCACTAACTCTAATTCGAAAGTTAAATCTTGACCAGCTAATGGATGGTTTCCATCAACAATAATATGATCATCATTTACAGCAGCAACACGAAATTGGTGCTCTGTTCCATCAGGGTTTTTAGACGCAAGTCCCATTCCCACTTCCGGCTTAATGTCTTGAGGTAACTGATCTTTTTTCACTTCATGAAATAGTTCTTTCTGAACGTCTCCGTATGCTTCAGTTTTTTCTATTACGACTGTTTTTTTATCGTTTACTTTCATATCTAAAACTGCCTTTTCAAAACCAGGAATTAGCATACCTTGACCAAGTGTGAATTCTAACGGCTCTCTATCTGCAGAGCTATCAAAAACTTGACCACTACTTAATTTTCCTGTGTAATGAACTTGTACAGTATCATTTTCTTTTACATGACTCATAAAAATTGTATTTAATTTAAATTCGTGCAAAACTAACAATTATTAGTCGGAATACCATAGCTGCTCAATGTCTTATCAAAATATTAACGTTTATTTTAACCGAAACAAAGGAAAAACCATAATTTCTTGATTTACCTATTAAAAAAAAATCTTAAATTGTTTCATTTAATTCAATTATCCATTGGCGTTCATTTTCTTCGCATTAAAAACTCAAAAAACATATTACTCACCTTATTGGCTGTTCTCATGTTTGCTTGTGTGTTTTCGCAAACAAAAAAAAAAGAGTACGCTTCGAGATTCATTAGACAACAAAATTGATTTCAGCGATTTTCTTTTAAATCCGAAAGGTTTTATCCCTTTAATTCAACCCATAACCGAACCAGCTTTAGGCAATATTGGCGGTGTTATTTCTCCCATTTTTATTAGTCCCAATAAAAATAAAATAGAAGGTGAATACACGCCTCCTAATATTACATCCGTTTTTGGTGGCTATACGGCCAATGATACTTGGATGGTAGGTGCTATCAGAATGGCTTCACTCCCTAAATATGGCTTGAAATATCAGGTCATGATGGCCTATTCATCCGTAAATATGGATTTCTATAGAACCATTCCTATAATTGGTGAAAAACAATTTGCATTTAATTTTAAGGCATTACCTATATTTTTTTCCCTCTTAAAGGAAATTAATAATACCGGTCTATTTGTTGGAATAGAATACCTATACTTAAAAAATGAAGTAACACCTAAATTTGATTTTATAACCTTACCTGATTTTCTTGATGAAAAATCCCTGAAAACTAATTTGAGCAGTCCAGGGATTGTTTTAGAATTTGATAACCGTGATAATATTTTTACACCAGACAATGGCTTTTTAATTAACGCTACCTATCATTTTAATGCAGATTGGACAGGAAGTGATTATAACTTTGGTAATTTAGAACTGTCTGCGCAGTACTATCACCAATTTATTCCCGAATTGGTTAGTGGACTTCGTTGGGCGTCTGAATTTCAGTTTAACGAGTCGCCGTTTTATGTGGAGCCTTCCATAAATTTACGAGGGGTTCCTAAAATGCGTTATCAAGGTCGATCTACACATCTCATTGAAACCGAACAGCGCTTTGATTTCACCAAACGATGGAGTTTAGTTGGTTTCGGGGGATTAGCAAAAGCAGTAAAAGAAAATGAATCCTTTGTGGACTCTGAATTAGTTTATAATTACGGTACTGGATTTCGATATTTAATTGCGCGTAAATTTAAAATTCGGATGGGAATAGATGTTGCATGGTCCAATAACGACTTTGGGTATTATATAATATTTGGAAGTTCTTGGAATAACAGAAAGTAATTATTGGGATGGAGATTCATGCCAGCAGTATTTTTTTTCAAATAAATAAGACTACAGACAGCACTGTCGTTCGTCTAAAAATAAAAATGAAAACATATAGTATCCATTAGCTGCGCAGACCCTGAAGTGGGTTCGTTGCTCAATTAAGCTCAAACTGCTGGCGCAGTTAACGACTTTTTTTTTTATGCCATGACTTTCAATCCTCTAACAACGACGACGTAATGGCATAAAAAAACCTAAAATCCATTAAGATTTTAGGCTTTATTGGTCGGGGTGGCAGGATTCGAACCTGCGACCTCCGCGTCCCAAACGCGGCGCGATAACCGGGCTACGCTACACCCCGAATTGGCTATCTTTTTCAGTTTTAAAATAAACATTCTAAAACCGAGGTGCAAATATATAGCTTTTCTTTAGAATCATGCAACAAAAAAATTTTAAATTTATAGTTAAATTATATATATCATGAAATCACGTTTTTACATATTAGCATTAATTCTTTCTATGAGCATTTTGGCGTGTGCTCAAGATAAAAACCCAACAAATATCCATCATTCCCATGAAGTGGTTGTTCCTGATTTAAAAAACCCTTGGGGCTTTGTGTTTCTGCCTGATAACGCCATGCTGATTACAGAAAAATCGGGAGCACTTATTCATTTCAAAAATGGTAAGAAAACACGCATTACAGGACTTCCTGAAATCCATGTTTATGGACAAGGTGGTTTAATGGATATTGCACTTCATCCTGATTATAAGTCTAACGGATGGATATATTTCTCCTATGCTTCTTCAGATGGTAATGGTCAAGGAGGACATACCGCAATTGCGCGTGCAAAACTGAGCAATAACGCATTAGTTAATTTTCAAGTGCTATACAAGGCAACCCCCAATACAAAAGCAGGTCAGCACTTCGGTTCACGAATTGTAATAGATAACAACAACTTTTTATTTTTCTCCATTGGCGATCGTGGTAATCGGGATGTCAATCCACAGGACTTAACTAAAGATGGCGGGAAAATCTATCGCTTACATGACGATGGCTCTACTCCTACAACCAACCCTTTTGTAACCACACCAAATGCCAAAAAAGCTATTTATTCATATGGTCATCGTAATCCGCAAGGCATGGCCATTCATCCTAAAACAAAATCTATTTGGATTCATGAACATGGTCCAAAAGGTGGCGATGAAATTAATATTGTACAAGCTGGCAATAATTATGGTTGGCCAAAAGTTACGTATGGCGTAAATTATTCTGGAACAGAAATTACAAATAAAACAACCTTACCAGGTATGACGGAACCTATCCATTATTGGGATCCTTCCATTGCACCAAGCGGCATGGCATTTATTAATAGTTCTATATATCCAGATTGGAAAGGGAATCTTGTGGTAGGTTCATTAAAGTTTCAATACCTAGATTTGTGCTATCTTGAAGGCAAAAAAGTTATAAAAGAAGAACGCTTGTTAGATGGTTTAGGCCGGGTTAGATCCGTTGTACAAGGTCCAGATGGCTATATTTATGTTGGAATTGAAAATCTTGGAATTGTAAAAATTCTACCTAAAAAAGCGTAAATCAAACATCAATAGCGAAGTTTAAATAAATGAACCAATAAATTCCATCCTAAATAACTAAATTTGTAACCATAACTAAAAAAATAATTCATGCTTATTATTGGTATTGCTGGTGGTACTGGCTGTGGTAAAACAACCGTTGTAAATCAGATTCTTGATCAACTTCCAGAAGGTGAAGTTGGTGTAATTTCTCAAGATTCTTATTATAAAGACACGACACATTTATCCTATGACGAACGTGTAAAAATAAATTTTGACCATCCGCGCTCCATCGATTTTGAATTATTAGAATCGCATTTAAAAGAATTAAAGAAAGGAAATGATATTCATCAACCTGTTTATTCGTTTATAAAACACAATCGCACAGGTGATATAATTCTTACACACCCAAGAAAAGTTATGATTGTTGAAGGTATTTTAATACTTACAAATCCAGAATTACGAGATATGTTCGATATTAAAATATTTGTTCATGCCGATAGTGATGAACGCCTAATTCGCCGATTAAAACGTGACATTTCAGAACGTGGTCGCGATTTAGATGAAGTTTTAAGCCGTTATCAAAACACGCTTAAACCCATGCATCAACAATTTATTGAACCCATGAAGGAGTATGCTGATATTATTATTCCAAACAATAAATACAACACTGTTGCTGTGGATATTGTTAAAACTATTATCAATCAACGTTTAGTATAATGGCCAAGCTAAATAGCAAATATTTAAAACCTTTTAAAAATATTTTCATCGTAATAGTTGTGGTATTTGCTGTATGGATGATGTTCTTTGATGCCAATTCCTATTTAATTCACAGAGAATTAAATACGGAAATTGAAGAACTTGAAACTGAAAAAGAGTACTACAATAAAGAAATTGAAAAGGATAAAAAAGCCATTAAAGAATTGAGTAGCGAATTAGGTGTTGAAAAATTAGCGCGCGAAAAATACTATATGAAGAAAGCTAATGAAGAAATCTTTATAATTGAATATGAAGATAGTATTCCAAAAGAAAATAAAAATGACTAAACCTTTATTTAGCCTGTTTCCAGAAGTATCTTCCAAAGAGTGGAAACAAAAAATTCAATCGGATTTAAAAGGTGCCGATTATAACGAAACACTTATTTGGCAATCCAATGAAGGTATTAATGTGAAACCATTTTACCATCAAGATATGTTAGAAAATGTTTCAACCAAAGCCATTCCAAATACGCCCTGGAATATTTGTCAGACCATTTTTGTCCAACATATTGACGTAGCCAACGGTATTGCTATTTCTGCTTTAAAAAATGGCGCTGAAAGCATTAAATTCATTATTCCCAATGATAGCGTTTCTGTAGATGATCTTTTAAAAGATATTGACTTAAAAAAAACGACAATCTATTTTGAGGTCCAATTTTTATCAGAATCTTTTGCTAAAAAAATCACCAATTTAGGTGGTAATAATCAAATCATCATCCAAACAGATATTATTGGAAATCTAGCACGAACAGGCAATTGGTTTTCTAATTTAAGTGCAGATCATGACGCTTTTACGAACATCGTAAAACTTTCAAACACGGCCACTATTGACACTAGTTTGTATCAAAATGCTGGTGCTAATATGGTCCAACAATTAGCCTATGCTTTGGCACATACCAATGAATATTTTAATTATTTAAATGAGCAGCTTTCAGCATCAGAAAAACAAACATTTAAAACAGTTTTTCAAATAGCTATTGGCTCCAATTACTTTTTTGAAATAGCCAAAATTCGTGCCTTACGCGTTTTATATCAGGCATTGGCAGCAGATTATGGATTTAATACAACCTGTCATATTTTTGCGGTTCCAACCAAACGTAACAAAACCATTTACGATTATAATACCAATATGCTTCGTACAACCACGGAATGTATGAGTGCTATTTTAGGAGGTGCCAATACCATTTACAATATGCCTTATGATGCTATTTATCATAAGAATAATGAATTTGGAGATCGGATTGCACGGAATCAACTTTTAATATTAAAGCATGAAAGTTATTTTGATCAAGTTAAGAATCCTGCCGAAGGTTCCTATTATATGGAGACGTTAACAGATCAGTTAGCTGAAAAAGGATTGGAACTTTTTAAAGATATTGAAACTAACGGTGGTTTTTTAAAACAGTTAAAAGACGGCATTATTCAACGTAAAATAAAAGAAAGTGCCAACAAAGAACAAGCGCAATTTGATGCTGGAAAAATAACCTTACTTGGAACAAATAAACATCCAAATAAAGCCGATAAAATGGCCGATGAATTGGAGTTGTTTCCTTTTGTTAAAACCCAAGCAAGAAAAACCCTTATTGCTCCTATAATTGAACGACGATTAGCCGAAAATATGGAACAAGACCGTTTGCAAACGGAACAATAACCCATTCCTATAAAAGGCAAATTTGTACAGTGATAACGCATCAGTTAAATAACCCATTATTATGAGTCGGAAAAACATTCAACATATTCAATTAAAATCAACAGAATCTCAAGCAAGAAATGAAGCGTTTGACACCTTTAATTCTGCTGAAGATATTGCTATAAAATCTGTTTATTCCAAAGCGGATGTAGCTAATTTAGAGCATCTCAATTTTGCTGCAGGTATTACACCAAATCTTCGAGGTCCTTATAGCACGATGTATGTTAGAAGGCCTTGGACTATAAGGCAATATGCAGGTTTTTCAACAGCGGAAGATAGTAATGCGTTTTACAGACGAAATCTAGCTGCCGGACAGAAAGGCTTATCGGTTGCATTCGATTTAGCAACACATCGTGGTTATGACTCGGATCATAATCGTGTGGTTGGCGATGTTGGTAAAGCTGGTGTAGCCATTGATTCCGTAGAGGATATGAAAATTCTTTTCGATGACATTCCATTAGATAAAATGAGTGTTTCCATGACCATGAATGGCGCTGTTTTACCAATAATGGCTTTTTATATTGTAGCGGCTGAAGAACAAGGTGTAAAACCCGAGCTTTTAGCAGGAACAATTCAAAATGATATTTTAAAGGAATTTATGGTGCGTAACACCTATATTTATCCGCCAACACCTTCCATGAAAATCATTTCAGATATTTTTGAATATACCAGTAAAAACATGCCGAAGTTTAACAGCATCAGTATTTCGGGTTATCATATGCAAGAGGCTGGTGCCACCTGCGATATTGAATTGGCTTACACCCTAGCCGACGGATTGGAATACGTTAAAAAAGGCATAGCCGCAGGGATGGATATTGATACGTTTGCGCCTCGTTTATCATTTTTCTGGGCCATTGGCATGAACCATTTTATGGAAATCGCAAAAATGCGTGCCGCTCGAATGCTTTGGGCGAAACTGATAAAACCATTCAATCCTAAAAATGAAAAATCACTTGCGTTACGAACCCATTGTCAGACTTCCGGTTGGAGTTTAACAGAACAAGATCCGTTTAATAATGTTGCGCGAACGACCATTGAAGCGGCAGCAGCTGCTTTTGGAGGCACACAAAGTTTACATACAAACGCTTTAGATGAAGCTATTGCCTTGCCAACTGATTTTTCCGCACGAATTGCCAGAAACACACAAATTTATTTACAAGAAGAAACACAAATAACGAAAACAGTTGACCCATGGGCTGGGAGTTATTATGTAGAAAAATTAACTCATGATATTGCCGAAAAAGCTTGGGAACTTATTGAAGAAGTTGAAGAATTAGGCGGTATGACCAAGGCCATTGAAGCTGGAATACCAAAACTTCGTATAGAAGAAGCTGCGGCTAGAAAACAGGCACGAATAGATTCCAATCAAGATATTATTGTAGGTGTTAATCAGTATAGGTTAGCTGAAGAGGCACCAATTACCACGCTGGAAGTAGACAATCAAACGGTTAGAACATCACAAATTGAACGTTTAAATAAAATTAAGGCAACCAGAGATGCTAGTAAAGTGAAACAAGCATTAGCCAATTTAACGACCGCGGCAAAATCAAATCAAGATAATTTATTAGCTTTAGCCGTTGAAGCGGCTCGAGAACGTGCTACACTAGGAGAAATTAGTGATGCATTAGAAGTTGCCTTCGGACGATATAAAGCACAAATTAAATCCTTTTCTGGCGTGTATAGTAAAGAAATTAAAGATGACGAATCTTTCAAAAAAGCCAAAGCATTGGCAGATGCCTTTGCTGAACAAGATGGCAGACGTCCGCGAATTATGATTGCCAAAATGGGTCAAGATGGTCATGATCGTGGCGCAAAAGTAGTTGCCACAGGTTATGCGGATGTTGGTTTTGACGTGGATATTGGCCCACTTTTTCAAACACCTCAAGAAGCAGCCAAACAGGCTGTTGAAAATGATGTACACGTATTAGGCGTGTCATCTTTAGCTGCTGGTCATAAAACTTTGGTGCCTCAAGTTATTGATGCACTTAAAGCCTACGGCCGCGAAGACATTATGGTTATTGTTGGTGGTGTCATTCCCAAACAAGATTATCAATATTTATTTGATGCTGGTGCGGTTGCCGTTTTTGGTCCCGGAACAAAAATTAGTGACGCAGCCATACAAATTTTGGACATATTGATTGATTAATTAATGACTACAAACTTATACTGATATTCAATTTAGAAAATATAAATTTTAATTCGGATAAATTTGTCTGAATTAAAAATATGTTTTATATTTGTCCCATAAAATAAAACTATGTTTTCTAAAGCTTGTGAATACGGCATCAAAGCCTCCATATTTATTGCTTTAAACTCCCACCAAGAACAACGGGTAAGTTTAAAAGCGATTGCTAAAGAAATTGCTTCACCCGAAGCATTTACAGCAAAAATTTTACAAGATTTAGCTAGACATAACATCATTAACTCCGTAAAAGGTGCTCATGGTGGTTTTGAAATTGTAAAATCGCAAATTTCGAGTATTAAATTAGAAGAAATTGTACGTGCCATTGATGGCGATACTATATATAACGGTTGCGGTTTAGGCCTGCACACTTGCGATGAAAGTCATCCCTGTCCTGTACATGATAAATTTAAAGATATCCGAAATGATTTGAAAGTCATGCTAGAAACAACAAATTTGGAAGAATTAGCTTTAGGCGTCAAGTCTGGTGCTTCCTTTTTAAAAATTTAGACACCATAAATAAGTACGAGTAAAAAAAATTTAATTATAAATAGGATATATTTATCCGAAATAAAGTAAAGCATTATGGAAACATTACATAAAAACATGAGCAAACCAATTGGCGAATATGTAGCCGATGATTTTAGAACAGCTGCCGTATTTAGTAACTACGGGATAGATTTTTGCTGCAAAGGACACAGAACTGTTGAGGAAGTTTGTAATAAAAATGGCGTAAATCCAGATGAACTTTTAAGTAAACTGGATGCTATTTTAGAATCCAAAGGTAATAACGCCATTGATTACAAATCCTGGCCTTTAGATTTACTTGCAGATTATATTGAAAAAACACATCATAGATATGTGGAAGAAAAAATTCCCGTATTGCGCCAGTTTTTAGATAAATTATGTAAAGTGCATGGTGGTAATCATCCGGAATTGTTTAAAATTAATGAACTCTTTACTGGTTGTGCTGGCGAACTAGCTGCACACATGAAAAAAGAAGAGTTAATACTTTTTCCATTCATTAAAAAAATGGTGAAAGCAACTTTAGACGGTCAAGCAATAGAAGCGCCGCACTTTGGAACTGTGGAAAATCCAATTGCTATGATGATGGAAGAACATGAAAACGAAGGCGAACGCTTTAGAAAAATTGCGCTTATCACTAACAATTATACACCACCTGCAGATGCTTGTAACACCTATAAAGTTACCTATGCTATGCTGGACGAATTTGAGAAAGACTTACACCTACACATACATTTAGAAAATAACATTTTATTCCCTGAAGCCGCCAAATTAGAGCAGCGCTTTTTCCAAGAGTAAATTAATAGCAATTGTTATTTTCAATAACTGGAAGTTAATATCTTTTTAACTTCCAGTTTACTAAAAAGTTTAGTAATTAATAGTTTGTTTACTGATACACTTCTCTTGTCTATTTTATAAATAAGTATTTTTTTAGAGGGAATATTTATTGTAAGTTATGGTTTCAACAAGAGAAGTGTTTTTTTTATTTATTCTAACGTCTTAATGCATGCCAAAAAATCTGGTTATCACCTGTCTATTTAATTTTTTAATAGCAGCACTTATGGGTTTGATGTTGCGTTATTTTTACGTGAATCCCATAGCAATCAATTATAGATTTCTTACGCATGCCCACTCTCATGTTGCCATGTTAGGTTGGGCTTATTTAGTGCTTTATTGCTTTATCGTGCACTATTTTGTGCCAGAACAAAAATCCGTTTATTCTAAACTTTTTTGGTTAACCCAAATTGCGGTAATTGGTATGATGATCAGTTTTCCCATTCAAGGTTACGCTGCCATTTCTATAAGCTTTTCAACTCTACATATTTTTTGTAGCTATTACTTTGTGTATCGGATTTGGAACGATTTACAAATAAAAAATAGCCTAGTAAAACAATTAGTTAAGGCTTCCTTACTTTTTATGGTTATTTCAACCATTGGCGTTTGGTGTTTAGGTCCAGCTGTGGGTTTATTGGGACAAGCATCAGCCTTTTATCAAATAGCTATTCAGTTCTTTTTAAACTTTCAATTTAATGGTTGGTTTCTATTAGCTGTTTTGGCTATTGCCTGTCATCAGTTAAAAATTCAACCATCAGAAAGCGCCAAAGTATTTTTTAAATACCTTGTTTTAGCTACCATTTTAACCTTTGCCTTACCTATACAATGGTTTGCCAGTCACCCACTACTCTACTGGGTTAATGGGTTAGGCATCCTTTTACAACTAGTTTCACTCTACTATTTCATAAAAATTATAAAACATAAATTTCAAACGTTTAAGGCCGAAACATCTATGCTAGTCATACGTATGTATCAGTTTTCTTTAGGTTGTTTTATCATTAAAACCAGCTTACAAACCCTGTCTATAATACCGCAGTTTTCTTCTGAATTATTTGAACATCACAATTTTATTATTGGCTTTATTCACCTAACCATGCTTGGTGTTATTAGCGGTTTTTTATTTGCATTTTTATTACAATCTAAAACTATCTTGCCAAGTCGTTTTATTTCCGTTGGCTTATCCTTATTTTTACTGGGCTTTATTTTAACGGAAGCTATTTTATTTATTCAAGGCGCTTTCTACTTTTTAGGAATTGGACTTTTGCCAAACTATTACAGCATTTTATTTGTAGTAAGTATCCTTTTACCTGTTAGTATTACGCTTATTCTAATAAGTTATCTTAAACAAAAATATTATGGAACCCAAACCACTTAAACGTCATAAAGCATTACAACCATTAAGTCGTGAGCATCATCACGGTTTATTACTATCCTGGAAAATCAGGTCAGGTTTCAGCAAAAACGTGTCTGTAGAACGCATGAAAACATATGCGGATTGGTTTTTTGAAAATCATTTAATACCACATTTTGAATTAGAAGAAGCTGAAATTTTTTCCATTCTAGATTCTCAAAATGAGTTGGTAAAAAAAGCACTGGCAGATCATAGACGATTAAAACGCTTATTTGCGGAAGATTCCAGTTTAGACAAATCGTTGAGTAAAATTGAAGAAGAATTAGAGCAACACATTCGTTTTGAAGAGCGTATCTTATTCCCTGAAATACAAAAGGTTGCAACCGAAGAACAACTGCAGCATATAGCAAAAATCCACCAGCCAGAATCTTTTGAAGATAACATAACTGATGAATTTTGGAAATAAACGAATAGGCAACAAAAACTAGTTTCCGAACATAGTGCAGCTATTCGTTACTCTTAAAACTTGTTTTAAATAAACTAGGTTTTATGGTAATCATAGCCCAAGCCCAATTAGTTGTAGCATTGGCATTTCCGCCTTTTAAAACGGCCATAGTGTCTGTTGCAAACATTTGCGAATATCCTGCTTGAAAACTCACATCTTTAGTCCATTTATAAGTTAATGCTAAATCTATTTCTGTTCCTAGATAAGCATCCATATCTTCATTTAAAGAATTGGTTACGGTTGCCGCAGACGAAAACATGTGCGGAATAACAGAAACGGAAAACTTGTTTTTAGTATAGGTTATATTGGCGTAAACATCAACCAATCCCACCGAATTGATGTGATTTCCTACGTAAAAATAATCCATCCATCCATTAAATTTATGATTTGTTCCATACCAAGGATTAAAGGAGTTACTATCAGAATTTGTAGCATCCATATCCGTTCCTGAAAGATATTCTACACCTAACCCCGGTTTTAAACCGTTTTTAAAAGTATAAGATCCATTAAAGGATAGATTATAAGCTTGAACCGGTTGGTCAGCAATTTTTCCGGTCTGAAAATATAGGGATGCATCCGCGTTAAATGGACTTTTAGCTAGTTTAGCATACGCACCAAATGTTTGGTTGTAATCTACTTCTTCCTGCCCATTTTTTATGAAAGCCAATCCATTATTAAGTGCTAAAAAACTTAAATTAACAGGTGATAACTGTGTATGATACCAAATATATTGTAAAGATTTGTAATTGTTTAAGGCGTAATTGGTTTCAAAAAGACTTTCAGAACTAGCATTTAGTGCTAAACCCAATTCAAAATGATTATTGGTATTAGGTTTATAAATAGCTAATAAAGCATCATGACTTCTTGCTTGTTGTGCCCAACCTACGGCTCCAAAAATCCGTTGATCGTCATAAGAAATTTCTTGACGCCCAAGTTTTAATGAAAATTCAGGCGTAAACAGTAATTCTGCCCAAGCTTCATGAATGCTTGTTCCATTATTATCTGCCGTATTCAAGGTAGGAACATCGCCCCAAACACGAACATCTTGAATGCTTAAATACATATTAATTTTTTCACTTCCATATCCCAAATTTAATCGGGTACGTTGGGATACGAATGAAGCAGCATCTAATGAATCTACTGTCAACGTTTTATATCCATTACGATATTCTAAGCGTGGTCTCAATTCTGCCGAAATCTCAAAATTTTGGGCAAAAAGGGGCTGGCTCATAACTCCGAGGAGCATGATAATTAATAGTTTTCTCATAAGATTATTATTTTACTATGCATGCCAGTTTGCATGCGTGAAGACCTTTATATTAGGATGTTAATTCTAAAATAGTTGCTATAGTTTCTTTATTGTCCACGCCTAAACCTTCTTGCTGATGCATTAATTCGCCTTGCGCATTAAATACCGAAATGATATTGGAGTGCGAAAAATCTATAGGTGAAATTTCTTTATACTTTACAGATAATACATTGGCAAATTCTCTTACACCACTTTCTGAACCTTGTAAAAATGTCCAATGTTCATCATCCATAGCATTTTCTATTGCAAAATCTTTTAAACGCTCTGGTGTATCTACTGTAGGGTCTATACTGACCAATATAAACTGAAGATCGTTTAAACTTTCTTTCGGGATTTGCGCTTCAATATTTCGCATATCTGCTACAAGTCTGGGACAAGCCGCTTTACAGGATGTGTAAATCATGACCATGACCAAGGTTTTTCCTTTTAAATCTTCAAGCTGAATTTCGGTACCTTCTTCCGTGTTCCATTTACTGGTCAGGTTAAAAATTGATTCATCAGAAATCTCTCCAAAAGCTTCCGTTTTTGAAACTTTTTCTTCAACTAATTGTAAGTCCATTTTACAAATAGGACAACCCACGTTTTTTTCATAAGTTTTATCTCCTTCACATTGCATCGGACATTGATAAACCCCAGAAAGTTGACCTGTATTTTTCTTATCAGAATTACAACTTTGAAATGCTACAACCGTTAGCAAAACAACAACTATATATTTTAGTGTTTTCATTTTATTTTAATTTTTCAACATCTTTTACACAACGAAAACCTAGGTTTTTCATGGAATTCTTTGCTTGTAAGCTTCCGCGAATAGCATAACGCATAAAAGCGGCATAATTCATTAAATCCGTTGCATTTATGGAAGCACTACCGCAAAACAAATTGCTATCGGTGTCTGTATCTTTTCTAGATTCTCCGGTAATTAATACCGAATTAAAATCTAGCGTCCACTCCCAAACCAAACCATGTAAATCATAAACGCCCCAAACATTTTTTGGACTTTCTCCAATAATATACTCCTTACGAGGTTCTTCATACCAAGCTAAAATCCGTGCATTATATTCGGGTTTAACGCGGGCGTCTTTGGTGGTTTCGTCTGCCATAGCAGCATATTCCCATTCATCTACAGTTGGTAATCGTTTGTCTTGACATTCGCAATAGGCTTTCGCGGCGAACCAGGATACATTGGTAATTGGGCTGTTGGGATTAACAAAATCATTCATTTTTAAATCTGACTCCCAATTAGACAAGTAGCTTTTATCTGCAAATAAGCCTTTTACTTGCGACTTTCGCCATTTTGGATTCTCTTTTAAAAACGTTTCATAGTCTTTAATACTAACAGGATACATGTCCATTTTAAAATCTTTGACAGCAACAACTGTTGAGTCACGACCATACAACGGTAAGTAGCGGCTTCCTTCTATAAGAACCATATCTTTAGCTTGTCCAAACATAATAGATTGAAATACTAAACACATTAAAAACAAGCTAAAGACTCTGGTTTTCATATTTTAAATTATTTATTTTTTACTTTATTAACCATTTCTGTTGTAACAACTTGTTTGTTGTTCCCCCAGCTATTATAAACATAAGTTAAGACATTAGCAACCTCTTCTGAAGAAATCATCTGTCTCGTCATAACACTATTATAAGTGTTTCCGTTAACAGTTATCTCTCCACTTAAGCCATTAACTACAGCACTAATTGCACGATTTACATCAGCATTTAAGTAATCTGATTTTGCCAATGGCGGAAAAGCATTAGGAATACCTTGACCTTCGCCTTGGTGACAAGCAAAACATGTTTGCATGTATACTTGTTTACCAAATTCCATTTGCTCCTCAAATGATTTTGCTGGAATTTCAGATTCTACAATTTCATCGGTTGTAGGCATACTTTGAATTCCAGGACCCTCTGGATGGTAAATACCTTCATATGTTTCGCCAGAATAGATTTTCTCATTTTCTTCACCTTCAACATTTAGAATTCCTAAAGCGCCTTTATTAAAAGCTCTAAAAATAGAGTGATCTACTAAAACAAGTGATCCAGGAACATCCACACGGAACTCAACAATAGCAGCTCCACCAGCAGGAATAAGCGTGGTTTGTATGTTTTCATTAATCAAGTCGCCTCCTTCTACATATACTTTGTCAAATATCTCGCCAATAACATGGAAGGATGATACTAGGTTTGGTCCACCATTACCAACATAAAGTCTTACAGTTTCCCCTACTTGAGCTGTAATGGCATTATCGCCAGTTAAACCATCAACACTACCGTTAAACACAACATAATCGGCATTTTCATCAACCGCTTTTTGCATATCGAAAGGTTGCAATCCTCGTTCACCATTTTTTCCTTTAGTATAGAAGTCACCTTGCATGATATAATACTCTTTATCAACTGGTGGCAAACCGCCTTCAGGCTCAACCAAAATTAAACCATACATACCATTTGCAATGTGCATTCCAACCGGTGCTGTTGCACAATGATAAACAAACAAGCCTGGATTTAACGTTTTAAAAGAAAACGTTTTTTCAAATCCTGGTGCCACGAATGAAGACTCTGCGCCTCCGCCTGGTCCAGTAACGGCATGTAAATCGATGTTATGCGGTAATTTGTTGTCTGGGTGATTCGATAAGGTAAACTCCACTTCATCACCTACTCGGGTTCTAATAAAACTTCCTGGCACAGAGCCTCCAAAAGTCCAATAGTTATATCTTACACCATCAGTCATTTCGCCTTCTTGCTCAAGAATTTCCATATTCACTTTAAGCTTTTTCGCTTTTCTTCTCCCAATAGGTGTTGGAACGTGAGGTGGCGCCGTTAATTCTGCCATCATTTCTTGATTAACTGGAATATCTTCAGCATTTTCATAGCTTGCTTGTTTTTCTTCCATACAACCTGTAAAAAATACAGCCAAAGCAAACAATACCATCATTGGGTAAACGGGTTTCATAAATTTCTTTGTTTTCATAATTTTAAATATTGATTAGTGTTTAAAAATTAATTCGGATGTTTTTATCCTAATTAAAGAACAAATGTAATCATCATATCAAGTTTGTTTTATGATATTTGTCAGTTTCCTTAATTTTAAGTTAAAAATATTAAAAAAACAAGCTAAACCAATTAAAACCAGTCCTATTAAAAAAAAGGTCGCCTGTTTAAACGTTTGTTAACAACTTCCATTTTCTAAACCCACAAATAATTGTATTTTTACGCGTAATTAAACCAAATCAATTAATGGGTAAAATAATAGCTATAGCTAATCAAAAAGGTGGTGTTGGTAAAACAACAACCTCTATTAATTTAGCTGCTTCCCTAGGCGTACTTGAAAAAAAAGTACTCCTTATAGATGCTGATCCACAAGCTAACGCAACGTCTGGATTGGGTATTGATGTTGAAACTGTCGAGACTGGAACCTACCAACTTCTTGAGCATTCTAATAGTGCTAGAGAAGCCATTGTCAAAACCGATACGCCGAACCTGGATATTATTCCAGCACATATAGATCTTGTTGCTATTGAAATTGAACTAGTAGATAAGGACGAACGTGAATATATGCTTAAAAAAGCATTAGGAGACATTGTTGATGACTACGACTTTATATTAATAGATTGCGCACCATCTTTAGGCCTTCTAACTTTAAATGCTTTAACAGCGGCGCACGCCGTAATTATTCCTATTCAATGTGAATATTTTGCCTTAGAAGGACTTGGTAAACTATTGAATACGATTAAAAGTGTGCAAAAAATTCATAATCCTGAATTGGATATTGAAGGTTTACTGTTAACAATGTATGACTCACGCCTGCGCTTATCAAACCAAGTGGTTGAAGAAGTTCAAAAACATTTTAATGACATGGTGTTCCAAACCATTATTCAACGAAATGTCCGTTTAAGTGAAGCACCAAGTTATGGTGAAAGCATTATAAACTATGATGCGGCAAGTAAAGGTGCCACAAATTACTTAAGTTTGGCAAAAGAAATTATTAATAAAAACTCCTAAAACATGGCGAAGGCAACGAAAAAACAGGCTTTAGGTAGAGGATTATCGGCATTGCTAAAAGATCCTTCAAACGATATAAAAACAAGTCAGGATAAAAATGCAGACCAAGTTATTGGCAATATTGTAGAATTAGATATTGACGCAATTGATATTAACCCATTTCAACCACGTACTAATTTTAACGAAGAAACCCTGCGTGAATTAGCCTCCTCTATTAAAGAGTTAGGCGTTATTCAACCTATTACGGTTAGAAAATTAGACTTTAATACCTTTCAATTGGTATCAGGTGAGCGTCGTTTTAGAGCTTCTAAATTAATAGGTTTGGAAACCATTCCAGCCTATATTAGAATTGCAAATGATCAAGAATCGCTTGAAATGGCTTTGGTTGAAAACATTCAACGTCAAGATTTAGATCCTATTGAAATTGCTTTATCCTACCAACGATTAATTGACGAAATTAATTTAACACAAGAGCAAATGAGTGATCGTGTTGGTAAAAAACGATCCACTATTGCTAACTATTTACGTCTATTAAAATTAGATCCTATTATCCAGACAGGTATGCGAGATGGTTTTATCTCCATGGGTCATGGTCGTGCCATTATTACCATTGAGGATCAAAGCCTCCAATTGGATATTTATGAGAAGATAATTACCAATAAATTATCTGTTCGAGATACGGAAACATTAGTCCGTGACTTTCAATCAGATAAAACGTTAAAAACACCAAAAGAACCGGAAGAACTTCCTAAATTTGTAAAAAAGGGTATTAAAGATTTTTCTGAATACTTTGGTCATAAAATCAACGTTAAAGTATCAAAAAATGGAAAAGGTAATATTTCAATTCCTTTTCATTCAGAAGAAGACTTTAATCGTATTTTAAAATTGGTAAAACGTGCTGAATAAATATGCCATAGTGCTTATTATTATCTTGGCTTTTTGTAGTAATACGTGGGCTCAAGAAGATAAAAACTCTGAAGACAAGGAAGAAGTCCAAACAGAAACACTAGAAGAACTACAAGTTGAAGCAAATAATATTGTTTCAGATCCTATTGATCCGTTAGCACCTGCGCGTGCCGCTTTTTATTCTGCTGTATTACCAGGATTAGGCCAAGCCTACAATAAAAAATATTGGAAAATCCCTATTGTTTATGCAGGATTAGGAATTGGTATGTATTTTTATTTAGACAATAATAAAGAATACCAACGCTATAGAGATGCCTATAAAAGACGATTGGCAGGTTTTACGGACGATGAATTTTACGGAACCATTAATGATGATGGCTTGCGTGAAGCACAAAAAACACTGAGCAGGAACCGAGAAATTTCGCTTTTGGTTACCATTGCTATTTACGCCTTAAATATTATTGATGCCAATGTGGATGCGCATCTACTGCAGTACAATGTGGATGATAATCTGTCCCTAGCACCTCATTATAAAATTAATGAGTTTGATAATACAGGAGATTTAGGTATTACTGTTAATTTTAAATTTTAAGCATGAAAATTGCACTTTTAGGATATGGTAAAATGGGTAAAACCATTGAAAAAATAGCAATTCAACGTGGCCATACTATTGTTATAAAAACAAACGATGAAGATAGCTACGATATCACCCAAGCAGATGTTGCTATCGATTTTAGTGTTCCCAATGCTGCTTTTTTTAATATCATAAAATGTTTTAAGCACGGTGTCCCAGTTATTTCTGGAACTACCGGTTGGTTGGACAATTTCAAGAAAGCCAAAGCACTTTGCGAAGAAGAAAATGGCGCTTTTATTTATGCATCAAATTTCAGTTTGGGTGTCAATATCTTTTTTGAATTAAATAAACAACTAGCCAAAATGATGTCCAAAATTGAGTCTTACAAAGTTTCTTTAGAAGAAATTCATCACACTCAAAAACTGGATGCGCCAAGTGGAACGGCTATTACATTAGCAGAATCTATTATTTCTGAACACGATTCGTATTCAGATTGGAGCCTGCTTTCAAAAAAAGAAAACACCATACCCATTTCAGCTAAACGCCTTGATGATGTTTCTGGAACCCATGCCGTTTCCTATACCAGCAATACAGATACCATTACTATTGAACATGAAGCGCATAGCCGCGAAGGGTTTGCACTAGGCGCTGTTATTGCCGCTGAATGGCTACAAGATAAAACAGGTGTTTACACCATGAAAGATGTGTTAAACATAGGTTAAAACAAACAATTCAGGTAACGAAATATGAAGGTTGCCTACCAATAACAACAAAAGTAAAAATATATGACACTCATTCAATTGTTCATAGTTATCCTAATTATTCAAATTATTCACGGATTAGGCACTTGGAAATTATATATAAAAGCTGGTAGACAAGCTTGGGAGGCTTTCGTTCCTGTGTACAACGCGGTTATTTTAATGAAGATAATTAACCGTCCATGGTATTGGACAATCCTGCTCTTTTTACCGATTGTAAATCTCATCATGTTTCCAGTTGTATGGGTTGAAACCGCTAGAAGTTTTGGGAAAAATTCCGCGACAGATACCGTTTTGGCGCTATTCACTTTAGGTTTTTATAATTACTATTTAAACTATGCTGTAGATGTGCAACATGTAAAAGATAGAAGTTTACATCCCCGAACGCCTCTTGGAGATTGGGTAAGTTCTATTCTGTTTGCAATTGTAGCTGCAACCGTAGTGCACACCTATATTATTCAACCGTATACCATTCCAACGTCTTCTTTAGAAAAATCATTACTGGTTGGCGATTTCCTTTTTGTTAGTAAATTTCATTACGGCGCGCGCGTTCCCATGTCTACTGTTGCTGCGCCAATGGTTCATGATACCATTCCGTTTATTAATAAAAAATCATATTTATATGATGACAATGTAGAAAACAGAAACACCTCATTCATAAACAAATTATCACTACCCTATTTAAGAATTCCAGGTTTTCAAAATATAAAACATAATGATATTGTTGTTTTCAACTGGCCAGTAGATACGTTGTACAATATGTATAAATCGGCTGATAGAAATTATTACAAACCAATTGATAAGAAAACGAATTACGTAAAACGTGCCGTTGGTATCCCTGGAGATTCTTTAGAAATTCGCAATGGTTATGTATATATTAATGGCAAACAAAATGCTTTGCCAGACAGAGCTAAATTGCAATTTTCTTATAAAGTAGAAACAAAAAATGGGCCTTTCAATAATTATATATTGTCTAGCCGCTATAATATAACCGATTTCCCGCAGTATAACCAAGACTACTCCGTGAGTTACTTCCCCGGAATTTCAGATGAAAATTTAGCGAAATTTAAAAACCATCCAAACGTGAAGAGTGTTGAACCTCTTAAGCGTGAGGAAGGTGAGCGTGAATTAAGTGTTTTCCCGCATGACGCTAATTACAATTGGAATAACGATTGGTTTGGACCGCTTTATATTCCTGAAGCTGGAGCAACAATTGACTTAAATTTAGAAGTTTTACCACTTTACAAACGTGCCATTACAGAATATGAAAATAACACCTTACAAGTAAAAGGCAATCAGATTTTTATTAATGGTGAAGTGGCCAATAGCTATACATTCCAAAAAGATTATTATTGGCTCATGGGAGACAACCGCCATAACTCGTTAGACGCACGTTCTTGGGGATTTGTGCCTTTCGATCATGTGGTTGGAAAACCGGTATTTATATGGATGAGTTATAATAGTAATGGTCAAGGCATTAAAGAAAAAATTCGTTGGGAGCGTTTATTTACAACCGTAAATGGTAGTGGCGAACCAGTTTCATATTTCATTCCGTTTTTAGTCCTATTAGCCGCGTGGTTTGGGTTTAGTAAATGGCGTAAACATAAGAAAGCTAATAGTTAGTTGTAAAACGTAAAGTTGTGCAACGCATTATGTAATCAGCTTTGCAACAAGCATCTAAACCCATGAATATTCTTATACATCCAACGTATTTTCCAAGCATCGCGCATTTTGTCGCTATAAGTCAGGCGGAAACCGTCACCTTTGAAATGGCTGATAATTTTCAAAAACAGACCTATAGAAATAGAGCCTATATTTATGGTGCTAATGGTAAATTATTGTTGAATATTCCAGTAATACACAGCCAAAAAGACCGGCAGCAGTATGTGGATGTCCAGACTTTTAATGACGAAAATTGGCAACGCAACCATTGGAAATCTTTAGAATCTGCTTATAAAACATCGCCTTTTTTCGAATTTTATGAAGATGAATTAAAGCCCTTATTTGAAGAACCCGTTTCTAATTTGCTCGAATTTAACCGACGCTGTTTTCAAACCATTTGCGATTGCTTACAATTAGAAATTGAAACCCTACAAACAACTACATTTGAAAAGAAACCCGCTCAATTTACCGATTTACGGCATCTAGTAAAGGCCAAAGGTGAACAAGCACCTAATTTTGAATCCTATACCCAAGTTTTTGATGATAAACATGGCTTCATTAACAATTTAAGTATCTTAGATTTAATATGTAATGAAGGACCGAATGCTTTAAATTACCTAGAATCTCAAAAACCATTCTGGTAATGCTACAAAATCTCGTTCACTACAATCTGCACTTTTTACTGCCTTTACTAGTTGCATTCGTCTTTTACAGAACCTATTGGTTAAAGGCATATCTTATTATGGTAGCAACTATGATTATTGATTTAGATCACCTATTAGCAACGCCTATTTTTGATCCCAATAGATGTAGTATTAATTTTCATCCATTGCATACCTATTGGGCAATTGGCCTGTATGTGCTTTTGTTAATTCCGAAAAAAACCAGATTAGTTGGTATTGGATTGGTAATTCATATTATAGCAGATTCAGCAGACTGCGCCTTAATGTAATTTCAAGGTGGCCATTATAGGATAATGATCTGAATATTTGTTATCTATGGTTTTAAAATCCGTGATTTCAAAAGAAGGATCACTGAAAATAAAATCGATGCGGATGGGAAAAAACTTGAAGTCGTATGTTCTACCAAAACCATTTCCTGCTTGCTTAAACGTATCGTTTAAATCGCCTTTCAACTCCTTATAAACGTATGAAAACGCGGTATTATTAAAATCGCCAGAAATAATAACCTTATAAGGACACGACGCTTTATGCTCTAAAAACAATTCGGTTTGGAGTTGTTGCATTTCAAACGTTTGTTCTATTCGTTTTAATAAGCGTTCAGAATCTTCCTGTTTCAGCTTATCCATATTAGCATCAATTTTTAAGGATTGTAAATGGACATTATAAATACGAATGGTATCATCGGCCTTTACTATATCCGCAAAAATGGCGTTGTTTGATGTCTCGGGAAATTCCACAGATCCTGAATTAATAATGGGGTATTGTGATAAAATAACCTGACCATATTTAGTTTTATTCCCTGATAATTTCTCGAATTTATATTTAAAAGTTGATAAATCAATATCAGGATGTGGATGATATTCTTGAATCGTCAGTACATCTGGTGCTTTCTGTTTGATTAAATCTACCATTTTCACAGCTATGCCTTTTTCAGGAATCCAATCGTACAAGTTAAATAAGCGCACGTTATAATTCATGACTTTAAGTTGGTGGTCATGAATTTTATCATCTTCGGAAGAAAACTTATATAAAGACCCAAAACTAAAATAGCCGATCACTAACACAACAGCAGATAATATTAACTGTTTTTTGAGTTTGATTAACCAATATAAAAAGAACACCACGTTTATAAGAATCAAGAAAGGCACGCCTAAACTCAATACAGAAAGTAATGCAAACGTTTTAGGTGGTACAAACGGCAATAAATACGATAACAGCAAAACAAAGGCTAACAGACCATTTAAGAGGTATATAAATTTATCTATTAACGTTAAGTTTTTCATATAATTTGAATGAAAACGGCAAGCCGAAATCCAATAACAATACTACAAGCTGCTATAACTTATATTTACTACAAATAGTATATTATTTTCCAGCTTTAAACAAAAACTCTTTTTCGGCTTTTGTTAAACTATCATAACCACTTTTACTAATTTTATCTAGAATGACATCTATTTTTTTCTGTTTATTAAACTGATCGAATTCCTCCTTTGAAAAACCCGCAACTTTACCAGACTTCTTTTTATAAACGGTTTTTAAGGGTGATTTTTTCGATTTTGAAAATAGGCTCATAAACTGATCCATATATTTCTCGAACCCCTTCCCAATATCTTGACCTTTAACTAATTGTTTCGCATAAAAATAACCTAAAATAGCGCCACCTAAATGTGCTAAATTACCACCAGCATTGCCAGAAACAGGATCATTTATGCCGGCAATGATGCCCAAAACATCAAAAGCAACAATGGCTGCACCAATATACCACAGCTTTAAATTAAAGGTGAAAAAACGCACCTCCATACTGGGCATATAAGCACATAAAAAAATCAATAATGCACGAACAGCTGCCGATGCGCCCACCAATCTAGTTGGCGATTGAAACAAACTCGGAAACAGGTTATAACCTAATAAAAATAAAAGTCCTCCTGAAATAGCACCTAAAAAATACACATTTAGTCCCATTTTTTTTGAGAACATATTATTAAACATGCCACCAATAAAATAAAGCCAAATCATATTAAAAAAGAAATGCCAAAAATCATAATGCACAAACGCATAAGTAATAACGCTCCATGGTTGAATTATAAACTCGCTAAATACACTCGGTAATTCAAACCACTGTAAATCGAATTTGAAAAGTAGCGTTACTAATAATCCGATTATAAAAACAGCAAAATTACCAACTATCAGCTTTTCAAAAACATTGAGATGCTGCAATTTTGTGCGGATATCTTGATTTAAGTTTGTCATACTAATCCCAACGGTTTTTGTTGAATTGTGTTTTTTTCCAATACCACATAATTAAAAACCCAGTTAAAGCGCCTCCAAGGTGGGCAACATAGGCCGTATTACTAGGACTAAAAAAGGATTGTCCCGTTATAGCCGAAATTAAATCTAATGCAATAATTCCCGGAATAAAATACTTGGCTTTAATAGGGACTGGCAGGAAAATCAACATTAATTTAGATTCTGGATACAACATGCCAAAGGCCACTAAAACCCCCATGATAGCACCAGAAGCACCAACCATGGTACTATTAAAAACACCTACAAATTGTTGCATTTTTGCTGCACCCATTATTTGTTGCCATCCTGTATTATACATACCTGAATTTAATGTTTCAAGTATTTGAGACTCACTAACACCGGCTTCGGTTAATGTGCTGAGTCCTGAATAAAAGGTAATATAATAGTAACCAATCATACAAAGGGCCGCGCCTAAACCCGCTGACAAGTAGAAAAATATGAATTTTTTAGCGCCAAAACGTTGTTCTACGGCCGTTCCAAACATCCATAACGCAAACATATTAAACAAAATATGCATAAAACCGCCATGCATAAACATATGTGTAATTATTTGCCAAGGCTGGAAGGCCACATTTTTAGGAAAGTGTAAGGCAAACCAATCGTAGAACACAGTATTCTCGCCCAGTGCCGCTCCTCCAACTGTAAGCGTACCTACAAACATAAGCACGTTTAAAATAATTAAATGTTTGACCGTATCGGTAATATTATTCATCATAAGATTTTACTTATATAAATTTTTTATCTATTTCATCCACGCTTATCGTAACGAAAGTTGCTTGATTTGTTGGTGAACTATTAGGGTCTTTACAAGCAAATAAACTATTCACTAAATGCTCTTGCTCCATCAAAGATAAGGATTGTCCTCTCTTAATAGCCAAACTCTTTGCCATGGATTTTGCCAATAAATCGGTTGCACTAAAATGAGTATCTGGCACTTCGTTTTCTATGTCACTAATCAGCTGTTCCAAAATAACAGTGACTTCACTCTCCGGAACACTAATTGGAACTCCTGAAATTTCAATATGATCATTATGAAAGTTAGCAAATACAAATCCAGTGTGTTCTAAATCTTCTTGTACTTCTTTTATACAATCCATTTCTTGTTGCGATAAAAACACTAATACAGGAAATAACAATTGCTGACTTACACTCTCTTTAATAGTAATATGCTTTAAGAAATTTTCATATAGAATTCGTTGGTGCGCACGATGTTGGTCAATTACCAACATACCCGATTTTATAGTACTAACTACATATTTATTATGAAGTTGATAGGTAGATTGTTTCACATCTAAACTGGAGTCGTCTTGAAACATATTACCGGTTTGTTCATCGCTCTCAAAACGCATTTCGTTGAAATCGGATGTCGATTTGGTTCCTTTAGATTCCATTCCAACATACAAACCTTCCCAACTTCCAGCTGGTTCTTTTTTGTACGATGTATTAAAAGATGCTTTAGATCGGGTTTCTTCTTGAAAGGGATTAAACGAACGATCCACTTCTATTTTAGGGGTTTTTGCTTGTTTATTTTCGAAATTATAAGGCGTATCAAAATTGGAATCCCGATCAAAATCTAAAACTGGCGCAATACTAAATTGCCCTAAACTATGTTTGACTGCCGACCGTAAAATAGCGTATAAAGTATGTTCGTCATCAAACTTAATTTCTGTTTTGGTTGGATGAATATTAATATCAATAGTTTGCGGATTTACGGTTAAGTCTAAAAAGTAACTCGCATGCGTTCCATCTTTTAGTAACCCATCAAAAGCAGAATTAATAGCGTGATTTAAATAAGCACTTTTTATAAAACGGTTATTCACAAAAAAGAATTGTTCGCCACGTGTTTTCTTGGCGTATTCGGGTTTTCCAACAAATCCTGAAACGGTTAAAACTTCGGTTGTTTCATTTACAGGCACCAATTTCTCATTGGTTTTTGCCCCAAAGATATTTACAATACGTTGTCTGAAATTACTGGAAGGCAACTGAAATGTTTCGCTGCCATTATGATACATAGAAAACTGAATAGATGGATGCGCTAAAGACACCCGGTGGAATTCATCAATAATATGTCGCAATTCAACCGTATTCGATTTTAAAAAATTACGTCGCGCTGGAATATTAAAAAAGAGGTTTTTTACAGCAATAGAGGTTCCTGTTGGTGTTACAACCACTTCTTGTTCTTTTACCTCGCTACCCTCAATAACTATTTGGGTGCCTACATCATCCGCTTCTTGCTTGGTTTTTAATTCCACATGGGCAATAGCGGCAATACTTGCCAAAGCTTCGCCACGGAATCCTTTGGTATGTAATTGAAACAAATCGTCAGCCGATTTAATTTTAGAGGTTGCATGACGTTCAAAACTAAAACGTGCATCGGTAACACTCATCCCTGAACCATTATCGATTACTTGAACAAGGGTTTTTCCAGCATCTTTAATAAGCAGTTTAATTTCTGAAGCTTGCGCATCAATGGCGTTTTCCAAAAGCTCTTTTACTACGGAAGCTGGTCTTTGAACAACTTCACCTGCAGCAATTTGATTGGCTACATGATCGGGTAATAATTGAATAATGTCTGCCATTAGTTTTCAGGAAGGAATATGGATAAATCGAAACCAATAATCAGTAAAAATATAAAAACTAAAACAGCTATAATGATCAATACACGTCTATTGGCATGTTCATCAGCATTGTTTTTATAATCGTCAGCGGTATTTATCTTTGTTTTTAAACCACCACTACTTCCAACGGTTGAGCGAAAATCATCGAACTTGTGTTTTATTTCGTACGGATTCTCATCACCTTTATAATAACGCGGTGTGTAGCTGTATTTTTTATTTTTTCGCTTACTAAAAACTCCCATAATTCTATATTATTCGTAGCCACTTAATATGTAAATCACTATTAAGATAGCAATCAAAAACAAGACCAAAAATAATGGTGAGGTAAGAAAACTACGTTTTCGCTTTCTATTACCCTTTAAACTTTGCCATTTTGTCTGAATATCATCTGGCTGATTTTTTTCAGGAACATCTTGGAATCTTGGTTTATAATTAAAGCTTTTATTTTTTTTAGCCAATGTACTTTCTAATTAGTTGCTTTAACTTCAAAAGTACTGAATTTACAAGGAAAAAGGACATTCAGATTGCCAAAAATTGTTAACAATATCCTGCTTGCTAGTCCATGAAGCTAGCTCATGTCTATTAAAATATATAAAATAAAATTTAAGAAATTAGGCTATTTACTTGTTCAATTCTGCCATTTTAATAGCAGCAATAGCCGCTTCAGTTCCTTTGTTTCCGTGTTTTCCACCCGAACGATCAATAGACTGTTGGATATTGTTATCGGTTAGTACGCAAAAAATAACAGGGACGTTATGTAAAACGTTAAGATCCTTAATTCCTTGAGCAACACCTTCACACACAAAATCGAAATGTTTGGTTTCGCCTTGGATTACACTTCCTATGGCAATAACAGCATCAACCGGTTGTTGTTGCATTTTTTTACAACCAAAAATTAATTCATAACTACCAGGAACATTCCAACGAATAATATTTTCTTTTGAAACATTATTATCTAACAAAGCGTCGATGGCGCCTTTGTAAAGTCCTTCTGTTATGGTATCATTCCATTCTGAAACAACAATCCCAAACCGAAAGTTCTTCGCGTTTGGGATTGTAGCTTTATCGTATTCTGATAAATTGTTATTTTCTGTAGCCATGTATTAGTTACTTGCCAAAGCCTCTGCTTTACCAATAAAGATGTCAATATTAGCACCTTCAGTCGACGTTGGATAGTTTTCTTTAATGTTTTTAAAATGCTTAAGCGCAACATCTGTTTTGCCTAAATCTAATGCTATAACACCTGCTTTGTATAAAAACATAGGTGTGGTAAATTCATTGGAACGCATTTTAGCAGCTTCTTCATAATAGCCTAAAGCATCTTCTTGTTGGTTTAATTGCACAAAGGCATCACCAATACAACCTTTGGCCATAGGCGCCAAAATTTCGTCATCTCCTGAAAAATTTCCTAAATACGAAACCGCATTTTTGTAATCTTTCATATTTAAATAGGCCATACCAGCGTAATAGTTAGCCATATTTGCAGATGGTGTTCCACCATACTCTGAAATAATATCTAACATACCAAATTTCCCTTCACCTCCATTTAAGGCTAAGCTAAATAAGGAATCTTTTTCAGCCGTTGCATTTACTGCTTGGTCATAATATTTTTGAGCTTGGTACATATCATTCATAGCTTCCGTTTGCTTTGGTTTTGCTATAAACTCGTTATACCCTAAATAACCTAAAACTACGGCGGCTACCAAACCTATAATAATGAAAATGTATTTCTGATTGGCAATTACCCAATCTTCAGTTTTGGAAGCACTTTCATCAAGTGTATTAAAAACTTCTGCCGTTGTTGAGTTCTCTTCAACATCATGCTGCTTTTCTTCTTTCGTTTCTGGTTTATATCCTCTCTTCTTGTACGTTGCCATATATTCTAAATTAATGCGGTGCAAAAATATAATATTTCTTTAGATTTGAAAGCCTATTTATTTGTTATTTTTCAATAATTTGCACATCCTTTAAACTGAACACCCTTTTAAGTTTCTTTTTACATGATTTTGAAATCCTTATCGGTACTGAATTATAAAAATTTTGATGAACGCAGCTTTGTTTTCAATGAGAAAATAAACTGTTTTGTTGGAAACAATGGCGTGGGTAAAACGAATGTATTAGATGCCATCTATCACCTATCGTTTGGGAAAAGTTACTTTAATCCTATTGCATCCCAAAACATTAAACACGACGAAGCTTTTTTTGTGGTAAATGGTGAATATGAAAAGGAAAATACGGCAGAAAAAATTGTGGTGAGTTTAAAACGTGGTCAGAAAAAGATTATAAAACGAAATGGCAAAATTTATGAAAAGTATAGCGACCATATTGGATTTTTGCCTTTAGTGATTATTTCGCCAGCCGATCGGGATTTAATTATTGAAGGAAGTGCAACCAGACGGAAATTTGTGGATGGTGTTATTTCGCAAAGCGATAAAAACTACCTGAATGCCTTATTAAAATACAATAAAATTTTAGCGCAGCGTAATTCGCTCTTAAAGTATTTTGCCTTAAACCATACCTTTAATAAGGATACTTTAGAGGTTTATAATTTACAACTCGATCAATACGGACATGAAATTCATGAGAAACGTCAAGCATTTTTAGAGTCCTTTATCCCTATTTTTAAGGCACGTTATGAAGCCATTAGCAGCGGCAACGAATCCGTAGAATTGGTGTATGAAAGTGATTTAACAGATAACCGATTGGAGGCCTTGTTAAAAACCGTTATTAATAAGGACAAGGCCATTCAATACACCAGTGTTGGTATTCATAAAGACGATTTAATATTTAACATTTCCGGACATCCAATTAAAAAATTCGGTAGTCAAGGACAGCAGAAATCATTTTTAATTGCTTTAAAATTGGCACAATTCGATTTTATAAAATCCAAAAGTCAGGTAAATCCTATTTTGCTATTGGATGATATTTTTGATAAATTAGACGAACAACGGGTATCCCAGATTATTAAATTGGTAGACGATGAAAATTTTGGTCAGCTTTTTATAAGCGATACACATGCGGACCGGACGGAAGCTGTTGTTAAGCAAGTGCATCAATCTTACGAAATTTTTAAACTTTAGAACCGTTTTCATTATGAAACAGAAACGTCAAAACCTTATCTTACTGCTCGTTACTGCGCTTGTTATTTCCAGTTGTACTAAAACCCCAGACGAGTCTTTAAAAAATCTTGAAGGGTATTGGGAAATTGAACGTGTTACCCTAAAAGATGGCCGTATTAAAGAATATAATTTTAATGATACAATTGACTTTATAAGTTTAGAGGATTCATTACAAGGCGTCCGAAAAAAAATGAAACCTAATTTCATGGGGACGTTTGAAACTTCTAAAGATGCGGAAACCTTCATTATTAAAATTGAAAATGATAACCTGAATGTATATTATACAACACCTTTTGATTCTTGGAAGGAAACCATTTTGTTAGTAACTAAAGAGCAATTAAAAGTCGTAAATAAGCATGAAGCCGTATTTTTGTATAAACGCTACAAACCTTTAAATTTAGACTAATGGCCAAACGTAATAATGAAAACTTAACAATTGCAGACGCACTTAAGGAGTTTGTGGAAACCAACCGGTTAGAACAGGGATTAAATGCGGTAAACGTGCAAGATGCATGGCAAAGCATGATGGGTAATGGTGTAAATAATTACACGACAGCCATTCAACTTAAAGGCGACACATTGTATGTGCAATTAAGTTCTAGTGTCCTGCGTGAAGAATTAAGTTACGGGAAAGAAAAAATTATTTCTATGCTTAACGAAAATTTAGGGAAGCACATTATTAAAGAATTGGTGCTGCGTTAGTTGGTAGTTAGTTGTTAGTTCATGAAATATTATTAGAAAAAAGTCCAACTATACGTTTAAAACAAAAAATCCCGCAGTTTGCGGGATTTTTTAGTATAATATAGGACTCAATTAGTCCTTAATCAATTTAATAACGGTATTTGCCGTTTTCGTATAGACTTTCATAAAGTATAAACCAGAGGCCACACGAGAAATATCTAAAGTAGTTGTTTCCTGAATTCCAGATAAATCTATAGACTTCACTAAACGTCCATTGATATCCATAACATCAGCTTTCACTAAATCTAAATTTCCAATATTCTTCATTGTAAATTGACCATTTGATGGATTAGGGTATACTTTTATACCATTTTCAACAGCTGTAAAATCTTCAATAGATAAAGCATAAGCACAATTATAAACCGTTAATTCATCTAAATACCAACCTTCTCGTCCATTGCAACCATCACTTCCTAAATCAAATCTAAACTGAACGGTACTATTTCCCATGACACCTAAAACAGATAAGTCTATAATACTTGTCCCCCAACTACCGCTATTTGAGCCACCATCAGACCCCGTAAAGGCCTCTTGACCTTCCATAGGGTTGTCATTTCCTTCTGAAGCTGGATTAATGACATCATTATAACCATTTATTATAAATGCCGAGGCAGGAATCAATATCCAATTACCTCCATCTAATTTATATTTAATATTTACACCATCCCAATTAGGTTCTGTTGAAACGTAATGATTGAAAGCCATTTCATACGTACCTTCATTAAAGTCTGGCATGGTAACAATAGGACTTTCTAAACTCATGATACCATTTTGAAAACTGTTTTGACAATTTCCTCCGTAGGTATCACCAATAGGCGCGTTTACTGCATAAACACCATTTCCAGCTCTGCCATTAGGCAGGCTAGTTCTCAATTCCCAATCTCTAGGGATCCAGGTTGACGAAGTTTGAGATTGGTTAACAGTCCAGCCATCTAAACCAGTCTCCCAATCCTCTGAAAATATGGGATTATCTAGGGCGTTCTCACATAAATCTGGAGCCGCACCAATTACTGCTGTAAATCCGCACTGCTCTGGTTCGATACGTAATTCTACGGCTAGAATAGCTTTTACTAATTCGTTATAATCAGCCATGGTTAAAATCTCATTAGAGGGTCCAGCAGCCGTTGCCACTGTAGATAATCCCTCTAAATTAATACCTAATAAATCTGTGCAAGATGCTTCAAGCGCGTCTGCCAACGTAAAGAAATCGCTAGTAGCCGTTAAATACGTGCTTTGGGCGCGCCAAAAAATATGGGCCGCTTTGGTCAAACCAATACCGTTAATAGTTTGTCCATTATAAGTGCCTCCATCAACTAAAAGCGCATAGGCGTGATTTGGAATTCCAGAATTAGAATGTACTCCTCCTGAATCACCTTCACCACAGCGGTATAAGCCATCGGTAACTTTTCCAGGATCGTTATTACAAGGTGGATTCCACATATCGCGAATAGCACCACCAAAGGCAGTAGCATCTTCGCCAATTCGCCAACGATCAGAACTATTGCAGCCCGTTCTTAAGGATACATCATCATCTTCATCTGCGTAATTATTTATTAAATCAACGGTTTCTCCCCATATATCTGAAAATGACTCATTCATAGCGCCCGATTGCCAAGCGTAAATTAAGCCACTCGTATATTCAGTATAAGCGTGTCCCCATTCATGTGCAATAACATCATCTGTTGCTGTACCATTACAATAATTAGCAGTTACACCATTCCAGTTAGCGTTTGGACAGTTAATATTTGGATTGTTGTTAATGGTTCGCATTTGTGCATCCGCATTATTATAAGATACGTACCCAAAAGCATTATTAAAAAAATTATAGACATGCCCTGAAGCCTCCACTTCATTACGTTGCCAAACCGTTAAACTGCCTGGAAAAGCATCGCCTTCTGTCCAAACTACTGTATTGGTGTTTCCTTCATATACCGTGCGATCTAACGCATGTGGCATACCTGTAAATTGCTCTACCAAAGTACCATCATGTGCATTGATATAAACATATTCTCTAACATCTGCATTGTTTCTAGCTTCCACCTCATAGACCAAATAGCTAGATCCTAAATTATTTTCAATAAGACCTTTTTGAAAAACAAATAAATTTGTCTCATTCGCAAAAACGGTTTCACCAGAATAGTTAATATCCTGTTTAGCTAATACGTTTAGAGCTACTGCATTTGCCGCTTGTTCTGAAATGCTGGGAACAGGAGGTACTTTAATATTTGCAATGTAATTACCATTTATGGCCGTTAGCTGATTAGAATGATTAAAATGGAAACGCAATTGGCCATCAAAAACAGGAACACCTTGATGTTGCTGAATAAGGGTTACCGTTTGAAAACCATAGTTGTCTTTTTTAGCGGGTTGAAATGTAAAGTTGCTTAAATCTTGACTGTCATTAAACAGCCCTGTATAGGTTTCTAAAAACGTTCGGATTTTTTCTTGAAGCGTACCACCAGATAATGTTAGTGGTTGATTTACGGGGAATTTAATAAACTCGGGAATTCCAGATTGGACATTCACCGAAACATGCGCTTGCGTAACTATTTGTAATTCATTGATAGCTTTTTGCGAGTTTTGGGCTATTAATAAGGTAGAAAATAGGACACAAACTAATAATACATAGTTTGTTTTTTTCATAAAATTCTTTTTTAGAATTCAGTAAAGGTAATACTTAGAATAAAAAAAGCCTAAAATGAATAACATTTTAGGCTTTTTAATTTTTATTGTGCTTTTAATTAAAACATCTCACGTCCAGAAAAATGGAATGCGCTTTCAATAGCTGCATTTTCATCGCTATCACTTCCGTGAACTGCGTTTTCTCCCATAGAAGTTGCATATAACTTACGAATAGTTCCTTCAGCAGCATCAGCAGGATTTGTAGCACCAATTAAGCTTCTAAAATCTTCAACAGCATTATCTTTTTCTAATATAGCTGCTACAATTGGACCACGTGTCATGAACTCAACCAACTCACCAAAAAATGGACGCTCGTTATGTACAGCATAAAACGCTTCAGCATCAGCTTGTGTCATTTGTGTTTTTTTCAATGCGACGATTCTAAAGCCTGAAGCATTGATTTTCTCTAAAATTGCGCCAATGTGTCCGTTTTCAACTGCATCTGGCTTAAGCATGGTAAATGTTCTATTTGTTGCCATTCTTTTGTTTAAGTTATATTTCTATTAATAGATTCTAATTAAGAAAAGCAATTTACTATCTAAATTTCTTTCCTTTAAATTTCGTGCAAAAGTAATGTATTTCTTAATAAAAACCATATAAACCAATACTAAAAAATTGTATATTCGTCACCTATGAAAAAAGAAGCTATTTCAGACATCAAACAACTGCTCCGATCACCAAAAAAAATGGTTATTGTTCCGCATAAGAATCCAGATGGTGATGCTATTGGTTCAACCTTAGGACTCTATCACTATTTAAGGATACATAATCAAGAAGCTGTAATTATTGCACCTAATGATTATCCCGAATTTCTAAAATGGATGCCAGGCGAAGACAGCATTTTAAAATATGACACAGATTCAGAAAAATGTGATGCCTTAATTCAGGATGCGGATATCATTTTTACGTTAGATTTTAATGCGTTAAACCGAACGGGAAATATGGAACCGGCTTTAAAAGCTAGCTCTGCTATGAAAATAATGATAGATCATCATCAACAACCAGATGATTATGCCACCTATATGTATTCGGATGTTAGTATGAGTTCCACCTGCGAAATGGTGTATCATTTTATTGCTATGCTAGATGACAAAAACCTTATCAATCAAGATATTGCTACGTGTTTATATACTGGAATTATGACAGATACAGGGTCGTTTCGTTTTGCTTCAACTACAAGCGAAACACACCGTGTTACGGCTTTCTTAATTGATAAAGGCGCCCAACATTCTGAAATCCATAATGCGGTTATGGATGCTAATAGTTTTGAGCGTATGCAACTTTTAGGCTGTGCATTAACTAATTTAAAGGTTATTCCAGAATCTAGGACAGCCTTTATAACGTTATCTCAAGACGAATTAAACACCTACAATTATAAAAAAGGTGATACAGAAGGCTTTGTAAATTATGCATTATCCCTTCAAAATATTATTTTTGCTGCTATATTTATTGAAGATAAACAAAACAATATTATTAAAATATCGTTACGTTCTAAAGGCGACTTTTCCGTGAATGAATTTGCACGTGCACATTTTGAAGGCGGTGGTCATACTAATGCAGCGGGTGGGAAGAGCGATTTGTCGCTTCCAGAAACGGTTGAAAATTTTATTAGTATATTACCCGCTTATAACAATGCCCTGAAAAATGAATAGATTTTTAGTTATAATATGTCTACTACTAACTGCTTTTGCCTGTAAATCACCAGAAGCAAGACGTCCCATTTCTGCTAAATCGGGTTCGTTTATTGATCAGTCTGTAGAACGTAATAAAAATTTAATAAAAAAGGAACGCGCTGTTTTTGAAACCATAATGGCTAAAGATTCTGTAACAGATTATATAGCTTCCAACAGTGGATTCTGGTATTATTACCAAACCAAAGCGGCAGACTCATTACTAACTCCTGAATTTGGGGATATTGTGACTTATAACTATACTATTAAAGATATTAATGAAACAGTAATATATAGTCAAGCCGACTTAAAGCAGCAAACCTACATCATGGATAAGCAGGAATTGTTTACCGGATTGCGCGAAGGTTTAAAACTAATGCGTGAAGGCGAAACGGTTACATTTTTATTTCCTTCCCAAAAAGCGTATGGCTATTATGGAGACGAGAATAAAATAGGCACCAATGTGCCACTTATATGTGAAGTTTCATTGATAGACATAAAAACAACAGAACCCAATTAAATTGATATAAACACTTATTTAAAACTCAAAAATGAACACATTGAAACATACCATGAAATTATTAGTATTGGCACTTTTAGTAAGTTTTACATCTTGCAGTCAGCAGTATCCTGATTTAGAAGATGGACTTTACGCGGAATTTGTGACCAACAAGGGTACCATGGTTACCAAATTATTTTACGGCAAAGTTCCCGTAACAGTTGCCAATTTTGTGGCATTAGCAGAAGGTACACACCCTAATGTTTCCGATGCTTATAAAGGAAAGCGTTATTATGACAGTTTAACATTTCACCGTGTTATCGATAAATTTATGATTCAGGGTGGCGACCCTACAGGAACAGGATCTGGAGATCCTGGTTACAAATTTACCGATGAATTTCACCCAGATTTAAAACATACAAAACCAGGTATGCTTTCCATGGCTAATTCGGGACCAAACACAAATGGTAGTCAATTTTTCATAACAGAAGGACCAACACCGCATTTAGATAATAAGCACTCTGTTTTTGGGGAAGTTGTTATTGGCATGGACGTATTAGATACTATTTCTAATGTAGCCGTGGAACCAGGAAGTAACAAACCGGTAGTACCAGTTATTATTGAAAAATTAAATATCATTAGAAAAGGTAAAGCTGCGGAAGGTTTTAATGCTGCTGAAGTATATAAAGAAGAACTGCCTAAAGTATTAGAAAAGCAAGAAGCTTTAAAAGAAGCGGCTCGCGAAAAAATTAAAGAATCGGCTAGCGTGGCTGCAGAAGCATTTATTGCTAAAAATGCAGACTTAAATGGAACCGTTAAAAAACTAGATACAGGCGTGGTTATGATTTTTACGGAAGAAGGTGAAAACACGAAGCCATCAAGTGCAGATAAAGTACTAGTTAATTATGCTGGTTTCTTTGAGGATGGTCGTTTATTTGATACAAGCTGGGCCGAAGTTGCTAAAGCAAACAACGCGTATAACGAACAACGTGATGCACAAGGTGGTTACAAACCATTTGCTATGATTTATAATGAAACTGCTGGATTGGTTCCTGGTTTTAGAGAAGCCATGTTAAATATGAATGTTGGGAATAAAGCCAAAGTATTTATCCCTTCATATTTAGGATATGGTGAAAATGGCTCTGGTCCTATTCCTCCAAACTCAAATTTAATTTTCGAATTAAAAATTGAAGGTATTCAAGGAAAACAATAATCCAAACACCCTATAAAAAAAGCCGCGTTTCTAGTTTAGAAACGCGGCTTTTTTATGGTATTAATTGATTTATTTTATTGCTTCTTCGGGATATTCTTTAAAATCTCTAAAACAAATTTCCAGTATTTTTGTGCTGATGAAATTTGGGCACGTTCATCTGGACTATGCGCTCCTTTAATATTAGGTCCAAAACTAATCATATCCATCTCTGGATAGTTCTGACCTAAAATACCACATTCCAATCCTGCGTGACAAGCAGCAACGTGTGGCTTTTCATCATTCATATCTATATAAAGCGTTTCTAAAACTTGTAATATTTTAGAATCCATATTTGGTGTCCATCCTGGATATTCGCCTGAAAACTCTACTTCACATCCGGTTAATTCAAAAGTAGCTCGTAAACTATTGGCTAAATCCCATTTTGCACTTTCAACTGAAGATCGTGTTAAACAGGCTATTTCTATATTACCATCTTTTATAACAACACGGGCAATATTATTTGAGGTCTCCACCAAGTCCTTAATATCTGCACTCATTCTATACACACCATTTACGGCCGCATACAATGCACGCGTAACACCTTCTTGAACACCTAAATCCATAATGTTTTCAGGCGTTTCTACTTTGGAAACTTCAATTTTTAAATCGGGTTCCATCGTTTTTAGCTCGGTTTGAATAACCTGCGCATAGTCTGCCATTTCGGCAACAAAAGCATCTTCATGAATGGAATCGATGGCAACAATAGCATGACTTTCACGTGGAATGGCATTGCGTAAGCTACCGCCATTAATTTCAGAAATACGTAAACCAAAATTCTCAAAACCATCAAATAATAAACGGTTCATAATTTTATTAGCATTTCCTAAACCTTCGTGAATTTGCATCCCGGAATGACCACCTTGTAAGCCTTTTACAGTAATGGCATACCCGGTTTTAAATTCTGGTGTTTCTTCTTCTTTGTAGGTTCTTCTAGCAGTTACATCAACACCGCCTGCGCAACCTACTCCAATTTCATCATCTTCTTCCGTGTCTAAGTTTTTAAAAGTATTTCGCCTTGCAGCAAACCGCCTTCAAGTCCCATAGCGCCTGTCATTCCCGTTTCCTCATCAATAGTAAATAAGGCTTCTATTGCTGGATGTTCAATATCAGTGCTTTCTAAAATGGCCATAATAGTAGCCACACCTAACCCGTTATCGGCTCCTAGCGTTGTGCCTTTGGCACGCACCCAATCGCCATCAATATACATATCAATTCCTTGGGTGTCGAAATCGAAATCTGTATCATTATTTTTTTGATGCACCATGTCTAAATGCGACTGCATGACAATGGCTATTCTATCTTCCATGCCTTTTGTTGCTGGCTTTCTTATAATGACATTTCCTACGCTATCTTCTATAGTTTCAAGACCTAATTTTTGACCGAAATCCTTCATAAATGCTATAACCCGTTCTTCTTTTTTTGAAGGTCGTGGTACCGCATTTAAATCGGCAAATTTATTCCATAAGGCTTTTGGTTCTAGTTCTCGTATTGC
This sequence comes from Bizionia sp. M204, assembly GCF_023205095.1. Taxonomy (GTDB): domain Bacteria; phylum Bacteroidota; class Bacteroidia; order Flavobacteriales; family Flavobacteriaceae; genus Algorimicrobium; species Algorimicrobium hallyeonense. The sequence goes on from NZ_CP046242.1 coordinate 1,717,190, forward strand.
TTCGTTCATATCTGTATTTTTTAAGTTTTACAAAGGTAATTATAATGTATAGAGTAATAAAACAATTCCTTATTTTTGAAATATGCAGAAAAACCCAAAGCTTTTAATAGCGCTCGCGCTTATCCCACAGATTATCCTTATTAATATTTTGGCGCAATTTCCAGAATTTGTAGAAACCTATTACAGTCATGGAATTTACCAATGGGTTTCTGCCATATCCCGTTATGTTTTTGGTTGGATGCCATTTTCTTTTGGCGATATTTTTTATGCAGCAGCCATCATTTTCATAATCCGTTGGTTGCTTATAACTAGAAAACGGATTTTTAAAGATTTTAAAAATTGGATTATTGATATTTTCGCAACCATCTCTTTAATCTATTTCGCTTTTCATGTTTTTTGGGCTTTTAATTATTACCGATTACCGCTTCATAAAAACCTGAATCTGAAAGCCGATTATTCAACCGAAGAACTTATAATGGTTACCGAAAAATTAATAGAAAAATCGAATGCACTTCATGTTAAGGTAGCTATTAACGATACCGTAAAAGTAAATCTACCCTATACTAAAAAAGACATTTTAAACATGGCGCCTTTGGGTTACATACAATTACAAAAGCAGTATCCACATTTGGAATACCACCCAAAGAGTATTAAAATGTCCTTGTTTAGTGTACCGCTAACGTATATGGGATTTAGCGGCTATCTAAATCCTTTAACCAATGAAGCTCAAGTAGACGCACTCATTCCCGTATATAAATTCCCAACAACCGTTTCTCATGAAATTGCGCATCAGTTAGGTTATGCTGCCGAGAATGAAGCTAATTTTATTGGGAGTCTGGCTGCCATGTCACATACAGACCCTTATTTTAAATACAGTGGAACAACCTTCGCGTTACGCCATTGCTTAATGGAAGTTTTTAGGCGAAATCCCGAAAAATATCAAGAACTATTATTGACCATCAATATAGGTATTCTGAAAAACTATCAAGAAGTTCAAGATTTTTGGAGGCGTTATCAAAACATCACAGAACCCGTTTTTAAAGAAACTTATAATTCCTTTTTAAAGGCCAATAACCAACAAGGTGGTATGAAAAGTTACAGCTACGTTGTAGCCCTTTATGTGAATTACTTTTTGGAATCCTAAACATAATGTTAAAAAAAATCCAATTCATTTAGCACCCATTTCTTATTACTTATATTTAAGTTTTTAAATTTCAAACCAACCTAAACCCATGAAACAACTCCTTACGCTTTTGTGTTTTGTGTTCAGCACAACGCTGTTTTCACAAAACTATTTCCCAAAAAATGATGGTGTAAAAACTGAAAGTTATAATTACCATGCTTTCACCAATGCAACCCTTCACATTTCCCCAACAGAAACCCTTGAAAATGCCACATTATTAATTAAAGATGGCAAAGTTATTTCTAGTGGAAAACAAGTTCAAATTCCAGAAAATACTACAGTTATCAATCTGGAAGGCAAACACATTTATCCCTCATTTGTGGATATATACTCATCGTTTGGAACCAAAAAACCAACACGTGCAGAAAACTCAAACAGCCCACAATATGATGCCTCACGCGAGGGTTACTATTGGAATGACCATATTAAACCCGAACAAAATGCTATTGAAGGTTATGCCTTTGATGCTAAAACAGCAACCGAATTACGCGAAGCTGGTTTTGGAACCGTAAACACCCATATTCCAGATGGCATTATTCGTGGAACAGGTAGCTTAATTGCGCTATCCCCAAGTGGAACAGATGCCTCTCGCATTTTATCAGATCGTTCTGCACAGTATTTGTCAACCAGCAAAAGTGTTACGTCTAGACAAGCATATCCAACCTCTTTAATGGGAGCTATGGCGTTAATTAGACAAGTAAACTATGATGCTGATTGGTATGCCAAAGGTTTATCAGAAACAAAAGACCGATCATTAGAAGCGTTCAATAACAATAAAGATTTAGTTCAAATAATTGATGCAGGAAGTAAAATGAACGACTTGCGTATGGACAAAGTTGGAGACGATGTAAACACCCAATATGTTATTGTTGGTGGTGGTGATGAGTATGAGTTAATTCAAGAAATTAAAGCTACAAATGCATCATTCATTATACCTATCAATTTTCCAGATGCATTTGATATGGAAGATCCCATCATGGCAAACACAGCAAGCTTATCGGATATGCGTGAGTGGAACCAAAAACCAAGCAATCCTGCTGTTTTACATAAAAACGATGTGCCTTTTGCCCTCACCTTACACGACTTAAAAAAACCGTCTGAATTTATGCCAAACTTGCAAAAAGCCATTGAATACGGTTTGGATGAAACAGCAGCTTTAGCAGCATTAACAACCGTTCCTGCTAAAATTATAGGAAAAAGTAATGAAATAGGAACCCTTAAAAATGGATCTTATGCAAATTTCTTAATTACGTCTGGAACTATCTTCGATACCAAAACAACGCTTTATGAAAACTGGGTTTTAGGTAACAGACACGAAATTGTACCCATGAATACAAAAGATATTCGTGGCGATTATGAGTTGCAAGTTGCCGGAACGACATACGATTTAAAAATTTCTGGTGAAATTTCGAAGTTAAAAGCAACGGTTAAAACAGATACGCAAAAACTAGGCTCAAAAATTACATTGACTGATGATTGGTTAGCATTAACGTTCTCCAGTATAGATACCACAAAACAAGATTTTGTAAGACTTTCAGCTAAAATTACCAACACTCCAAATATAAGTGGGGCTGCTATTTTACCAAATGGAAATGAAACCACTTTTTATGCAAAAAAACTAGAATCGAAAGCCGCTGAAAAATCAGATGACTCCGACGATGATGACAACAAGGAATCTAAATCTGATGTAAGGATATTTCCAGTTACGTTTCCTAATGAAGCCTATGGTTTTACTGAAAGACCAAAACAACAAACCATTTTATTTCAAAATGCTACGGTTTGGACTAATGAAGAAGCTGGTATTTTAAAAAACACCGATGTCCTTGTTAAAGATGGTAAGATTGCTAAAATTGGCAACAATTTAAGCGCCGGAAATGCTATGGTTATTGATGCCACAGGGAAACACATTACTTCTGGTGTTATTGATGAACATTCGCATATTGCAACAGCAGCGGTAAACGAAGCTGGTCAAAACTCCACCGCCGAGGTTACTATTGAAGATGTTGTAGATTCAGATGATATAAACATATACAGAAACTTATCTGGAGGTGTTACAACCATTCAAATTTTGCATGGTTCAGCAAATCCTATTGGTGGTCGCTCTGCAATAATTAAATTGAAATGGGGCGAGTCAGCACAAAACTTAATCTTTCCAAATAGTCCTAAATTCATCAAGTTTGCTTTGGGTGAAAACGTAAAACAATCCAACTGGGGCGACTATTCGCGTTCCCGTTTTCCGCAAACCAGAATGGGTGTGGAACAAGTGTATACGGATTATTTCACCAGAGCAAAAGAATACGAAGCTTTAAAGAAAAGTGGTAAACTGTATCGTAAAGATTTAGAAATGGAAACCCTTGTTGAAATTTTAAATAAAGACCGCTTTATTAGTTGTCATTCCTACGTTCAAAGTGAAATTAATATGTTAATGGAAGTTGCCGAACGTTTCAACTTTAATATAAATACGTTTACACATATTTTAGAAGGTTATAAAGTAGCTGATAAAATGAAAGAACACGGCGTTGGAGCTTCTACTTTTAGTGATTGGTGGGCTTATAAATATGAAGTGAATGATGCCATTCCATACAATGCCGCTATACTTCATAATCAAGGTATTGTAACCGCTATTAATAGTGATGATGCTGAAATGTCTAGACGATTAAATCAAGAAGCGGCTAAAGCAATCAAATATGGTGGTGTTAGTGAAGAAGAGGCATGGAAAATGGTGACATTAAACCCGGCCAAATTATTACATATCGATGATCGTGTTGGTAGCGTGAAGGTTGGTAAAGATGCTGATATGGTACTATGGAACGGCCACCCAATGTCTATTTACACCAAAGCTGAAAAAACCCTAATTGAAGGAAAAGTTTATTTTGATATGGATCGTGATAAGCAAATTCGCGAAAGCATAAAACAAGAGAAAAACGAATTAACAACGATGATGTTGCAAGCCAAAAACAAAGGTTTAAAAACCAAACCCGTTGTTAAGAAAGTAGATGAACATTTCCATTGTGACACGATTTAATACTCTAAAAGAAAATAAGATGAAACATTATACTATATACATCCTTGTTATTACGCTATTTGTAGGAAGCTTTTCCTTTGCGCAACAAACACCAGGATCCAAACAAATTAAACCCATTGCTATTGTTGGCGCTACCGCACACATTGGAAATGGTCAAGTAATTGAAAATTCTGTGATTGTTTTTGAAAACGGAAAAATCACATCGGTGAATACAACAAATTCCAACACGTCTGGCATGACTATTATTGATGCCAAGGGTAAACACGTGTATCCCGGATTTATTGCAGCCAATTCTGCTTTAGGATTAGTAGAAGTCGATGCTGTAAGAGCTTCGGACGATCAAGATGAAGTTGGCGGTATGATTCCACATGTACGCAGTTTAATTGCTTACAACACAGAATCTAAAGTCGTAGAATCCATGCGTCCAAATGGCGTGTTAATGGCACAAGTATCGCCTAAAGGTGGTCGTATTTCTGGAACCTCATCCATTGTTCAATTGGATGCTTGGAATTGGGAAGATGCTGCTATAAAAACAGATGATGCTATTCACCTTAATTGGCCAAGTGCTTTTTCTAGAGGTCGTTGGTGGTTGGGAGAACCTGCAGGTTTAAAACCAAACAAAGACTATGCTGAACAAGTAAACGAGGTCGCTGCTTTTATTACCGACAGTAAAGCCTATTTAAAAGGTGATAAAAAACCTATAAACTTACCTTTTGAAGCGATGCAAGGTTTGTACAATGGTAAGCAAAAATTGTTTGTTCATGTAAATGATGAAAAAGGAATTACAGACGCTATTCATTTTGCAAAAGATCATAAGATGGAGCAATTAGTTATTGTGGGTGGTGCAGAAGCATATAAAGTCACCGGATTATTGAAACAAAACAACATACCTGTTTTAATTAATACACCACACACATTGCCTGCCAATGATGATCAAGATTATGATTTACCATTTAAATTAGGAAAACTTTTATATGACGCAGATGTTCTTGTAGGCATTCAAGTTGGAAATGCGGAAAACTTCCAAACACGTAATTTACCATTCTACGCAGGCACTTGCGCAGCGTACGGGATGGATAAAGAAGAAGCTCTAAAATTAATCACATCTAACAACGCTAAAATACTAGGTATTGATGCCTTTGTTGGTACTTTAGAAGCAGGAAAAGATGCCACACTTTTTATTAGTGAAGGTGATGCTTTGGATATGCGCACCAATATTTTAACACGAGCTTTTATCCAAGGTCGTGAAATAAGTTTAGAAAGTCACCAAACAGAATTATGGAGACGTTATTCTGAAAAGTATAAGAATCAGTAAGTTTTACGAATATAAAGTGCAAAAAAAAGGCGAGCTAATTTTAATCAGCTCGCCTTTTTGTATTTTAACATATTAAATCTAATTAATAAATTCAGCTTTTTCTGGTTTGACAAATTTTGAAGATGCAATTTCATTTTTAGAAAGCTTAACATCTATAAATTCAGTGCTTTGTTTAGCTTCCGTAGGCTTGTCATCTTTGTAGCCATAACCCACAATTGTTTTAGGCAATAATAAGCCATTCACGTTTTGCCAATTATCATACCTTCTAAAGTGTAATTCTTTTTTATCTATACCTGGAACAAAACTAACCGTATACCCTAACCATTCCATGTGGTAAGTTGTTGGGTTGTAATACAACACATAGCGGTCATCAGACGTTTCTCCAACACCTGCATTGTAAGTAATTTGAATTCCAGGATACGTTACGCCTTCAACAACCAAAGGCTCTGCGTCTGCATAATTAATTCCGTCATCAGACAAAATAAAGGGCATGGCATAAAAATAAAACATTAAATTGTAACCATATTTTGGATCATATCCTTTGTAGGCTTCTTCCGTTTTATTTAAAAGCCAAACCTGCTCTCCATTAAAACCAATAGTTGATTCCGGATTGTCTAGTAATGCTTCTCTGGAATTTAAATTTGTCATTATCACTTCCTTTCCATCCGGCTTATCCATAGTAAAAATCAAAGATTTCATTGCTTTCCAAGTGTCTAATCCGCCATGTGCATCAAATACTTTAGTCAGATTTTCTGGATAGTTTTTATTTTTAGCTTCTTGAACGTTTAATGTGTCTTCTGTTTGCGCTTTAGAGATTATTGTTTCTGGCTCCGCCTTATTTTCTTTACATGCCGAAAAAACAAATAAAAGTGTTACAGCAAAAAAATAGTTTTTCATAAAATCGTTTCTTTTAGTGGTTATACTGCTTTGTCGAATTTCAAAAGTAGACATTACAAAAAAAAGCTTCAGGTTTACTGAAGCTTATATAATTTTAGTCGGCGTATTTATCTATTGAATAATCAGCTTTTCAATCGTCTTAAATCCGTTGCTCTTCAATTCAATAAAATACAGTCCTTGAGGTAAATTAGCAACATTAAGAGAAAGCATATTACCTTCTAATATGGGATTCGATGTGGATACTAATTTTCCGGTTACATCAAAAACTTGGATCTGAATGGTATTCATGTTTCCCTTACTAAACTCAAAATTAACCACCGTATTTGCTGGGTTTGGATACATAGTATAATTAACGGATGCAAATTCACCAACGGACAAGTTCGCTACAAACTCGGTTTCAAACGTATTGGTGGTAATAGCTGGATTAAAATCGAAATAAATATCGGCTGTATTTGGAATCAGATCACCTTCAGAATAACCTGGCAAAGGTTTGATTTTAAAATACACATAACCATGGCTATTGGGTTCGTCCATACTTTCGCTTGGAAGGTTTATAGCATCAAACTGCCATGTTAAAGCATTGTCAACTCGGGTCACAGTATAATCATGACTCGCCTTTAACATTTTAAAAGACGCTGGATCCAATTGATTATCTAATACATCTTCCACTCTAATTTCAAGTGCTTCAGCAGTACCTAAATTTTGAAAATTAATGGTGTAATACAGATAGTCTTCACTTGTAAAATCGTCTAGTTTAATTTCTGGACCATGGGATTCTGTTTTATCATTTGGGTCATACGAATTTACAACCGCTTGTGTTATCGTAGAACTGTTATTACTAAAGTCCAAATCCGTTTCACTGTAAACTACAGAATTGGTAATAAAATCGCCAATATTTAAACTGGTTGGCACATCTAATTGTACAAGAACTTCTTCTTCCATACCAGGCATTAAATTATTGAAATTTAATATAAAACTAGTACTTGTATTCGTAATCGTATTTCCTGGATTTAAACCTAAAACGGTATTCAATGTAACCAAAGCATCATGCGTAAATTCAACAGAACCTGAAACAGGAATAGTTCCTAAATTTTCAACAACCAGATAATTAGTTGAAATTTGACCTGGTCTTGGTGGTGTAAATGAAAATAAACTAACGCCAATATCGCTACAAGTGCCTATAGATGTCAGCGGAAAATTAACCGCTACGGTTTCACCTTCAATAGGTGATACATTTTCAATTAATGTGGTTGTTTGTGATAAACAAGTATTATAAATCTCATAAATCTCAAAACTGACATCATAGGTATCTCCTACTTGCGTGTTTGGAATAATAAAACTACCATAAGATGAATTGACATAGTTTATAACACCATCATTATTCATTTCATAACTAAAAAGTCCTTCATTAAATTTCACTTCTGAATCATCAAAAATAGAATCGCCATTTTCATCTAGAAAGGCATTGACTACAATAGCGTTTTCAATCTCCAAACAATATACAGACAACTCGATAGGTGTAAATGCACCAGACTCACAACTAACAGAGGCATCAGAATCTATTACAAATGAAATGGTATCACCACTAGCAGCGAACAATAGACCAGCTAAATTACCGTTATTATTTCCTTCATAAATAAGGGTGTTATCCGTGTCATAAACTAATAGATTATCACAACAGGTCTCCAACTGGCCTGATGTAAAAAACAAGGTTATTGGCGAACCGTTGTCACTCGTATAAACATATTGGGTGGTATCATTATTAGTGTAACAAATAGTTACAGTTTCTTGACAACCAACGGCACAATTAGAATCAACAACCAATTCCAATGTAGTAGTTGCAAAACAGCCATCCGATAGATTATCTACACGCACAAAAACGGTTTGAACGCCTGCTATAATATTTGTATAATTAATCGAATTTAAAACATTTGTCCCTGTTTCCGCGTCAGCCCGTGTTTCGTAATAGCTAACGGCATAGTCATTGAAATTTAATCCACCTAAAATTTCTAAATCCTTATCGTTTAAGTTAAACATGGCAAAACCATCTGCTGTACCATCTAAATCGCAAACAATTAATGGGGAAGGCGCAGTTAACGCGATAGATTCTTCAACAAGTAATTCAATGGTGCTAAAACCAGCACAGCCAGTTAAAAGGTTGTCTCCTCTCACATAAATGATTTGAGGGTTACTCGTATTCGTAAAACTCTCTGAAACAAGTATTGGGTTATTGAAGTTAACGGCATCAACTTCCGTTTCATAAAAAGTTAATTCAACATTTTGCTGCCCATTAAGTATTTGAGGCAATACATCTGTTATATTAAATTGGGCAATACCATCGTTGGTTTGGTCATCACAAACCATCAAGGTTACATTCTCTAAATCAGCACTTTCTGATACATTTAAAAAGCAAGAGGTATAAACAATACACCCTGTATTAGGATCTAATACTTTGGCTATTATTTCTTGATTGTTGGGAATGATATTAACATAAGGGCTTAATAGAGGATTAGTATCGTTTTGAGCATCCCTAGCAGATGCATAATATGAGAATTCAAAACCTGAATTTGGAGCTAAAATTAATTCTGATAAAGCGTCTAAATCAAACTCTGCAAAACCAGGAGTCGTACTGCAAGCTTCCATTTCTGCGGGAGACGTAGCTGGCATTAAATCAACTTGTATGGTAAAGGAGCTGGTTTCAAAATTGCCAGAATCCAAATCTTCCACACGAACAAATATGGTTTGCGGATTCGATGTGTTTGTATAACTGCTAGGATTTGAAATAGCATTATTACCAATTTCGGCATTAACTAAACTTTCGTGGTACGTAACAACACTGCAAGTTGAGCCACCCGATATAATAGCTGTTTGTTGGGTTAAATCAAACATTTCATTCGTCACATCACTACACATTTGAAGATTTACTGGTGCTTCACCAATTAAGCTAGTGTAAACTATAATATCTTCAGAATACGTTTCATAACCAAAAAAGCTGAAATTGAAATAAGACGTTTCTACGGTATAGGTTTCATCCGCAGTTGGACAAACAGTAACTATGGGACTTGTACTAATTATTTGTCCAGAACCGTTAGACCATTGATAGGTGTTTTCTACAACCGTTCCTGACGGATTAAAACGCCATGCTTCATTGGTTGCTTCCCAAGCGCTTGTATTTCTACCAGGCGGCACCACAGCAACAGTTCCTGCTGGATTTTGAATACCTATTACGGCATTACCATTATTCCAGACAGAACAACTTGGTTTATCTTGTAAATAGACTTCTATAATATTGGTGGTTTCATACAAAACCATCATTTGCGTGGTTTTTAGATCATCACATTGAAAATGAGGCCTATTATTATAACTTATTACTATTGATCTAAAAGGTGCTTCTCCAATGATTTCCCAATTAATCTCACTTCCTTCCTCATTAGAAATATTCATATCGTGCATAGCTCCAAAAATATTTGCTTGTGAAAAAGCATTAGCCGTATTATTCGGTAATGTATCCGTGAAATTCCAAAGATGAAAATTATTTGCGTTTTCAACCTCAAAAGTTACAGCACCATTTTCACTAATCAACAATTCAGAATATGTAGAACCGAAAAAACTAAAATCAAATGGCAAATTAATGACATCGCTCCATCTGTCATCTAATTCTAATACATTATTCAGTCCAACAAAATTAGTTGGTGGATTAAACGGAATACTAGCAACATCATAATTACTTGTTTCTTGAATGTCTGGAAAATTAATTGTTAAGTCTGAACAACCGGTACTACAATCAGTATTCTGTGTGATAAGGGTAGATTGTGAATAATTGTTGACCGTAAATAGTACAGTAATTAATAGAAAAAGTAGTTTTTGCTTCATAATAATTTAACTTTGTGCAGTTAAATATAGATAATTTGATGATTACCAAGGTTATTTCAAGTACACAAAATCCATTCATAAAGGAATTGGTGCTTTTAAAAGAAAAATCTAGAGCTCGAAAAAAGTCTGGATTGTTTTTGATTGAAGGTGCTCGGGAGATTGGTTTGGCACTGAAAGGTGGTTATGAAATAGATACCATTTTGTTTTATCCGGAATTGTTTTCAGAAGAAGCATTAAAGAAATTAATAGGCGATTTTAATAACTGTATAGAAGTCTCCAAAGACGTCTATCAAAAACTAGCGCATCGGGATACGACTGAAGGTGTTTTGGCAGTTACGAAAACAAAAGAACATGTTTTAGAATCTATAACTTTAAAAACAGAAAACCCCTTAATCCTCGTTGCTGAAGCACCCGAAAAACCAGGTAATATTGGTGCTTTATTACGAACGGCAGATGCCGCAAATGTGGACTTGGTTATTATTGCCAACCCAAAAACGGATTTGTACAATCCAAATATTATACGCTCTAGCGTTGGTTGTGTGTTTACCAACCAAATTGCTATGGGTTCCACTTCAGAAATTATTGCATTTTTAAAAGAAAAACAGATTCCTATTTACTGCGCCGCTTTGCAAGCCTCTGTAGGTTATCATACTCAAGATTACACCAAATCAACGGCCTTGATTGTTGGCACAGAAGCCACAGGATTAAGTCAAGAATGGCGCGCTGCGGCTACGCAAAATATTATTATTCCCATGCAAGGCGAAATAGATTCCATGAACGTCTCTGTTGCCGCAGGAATTCTTATTTTTGAAGCGGTTCGCCAGAGGCTAATGAGTAATTAACAATTAGCGATTAATAATTACCATATGAAAGATAATATCATAGCAATCAAGTCTTACAACTTTGCACTATCCATAGTGTTTTTAAGTAAAAAGTTAGTCGAAAATAAGGAGTATGTGCTATCGAGACAAATTTTAAAATCAGGCACATCCATTGGCGCTAATGCTGAAGAAGTCATTGGAGGCATTTCTAAACGAGATTTTAGAGCTAAAATGTCCATTTCATATAAGGAAGCTAGAGAAACACATTATTGATTAAGACTTTTAAAGGATTCCAAAGATATTACTGCTGAAGAATTTAACGCTCTTGAAAATGAACTTTCAAGTATTTTAAAAATATTATTTAAGAACATTCAATCCTCAAAAGAATAATTAATTACGCATTATTCATCATTAATTTTTATGACCGCAACCACCCTATTCTACATCATCATAGCCATCATTATAGTAGATTTTCTTGTCGATAAAATCCTCGATGCTTTAAATGCCAAACAGTATAACGATCCTATTCCAGAAGAATTAGATGATGTTTACAATGCCGAAGATTATGAAAAATCCCAGGCCTACAAAAAAACCAATTACAAATTCGGCATTATAACATCCACATTTTCACTAGTACTTTCATTAGCGTTTCTATTTTTTGATGGCTTTGAATTTATTGATAATGTAGCGAGAAGCTATTCTGAAAATCCAATCATCATCGCTTTAATATTCTTTGGAATTATTATGATTGGGAGCGATATTTTAACCACACCCTTCGCCTATTATCAAACCTTTGTGATTGAAGAAAAATTCGGATTCAACAAAACCACTAAAGGCACTTTTTTATTAGACAAGATTAAAGGTTGGGGAATGATGGCTGTTTTAGGTGGTGGCATTTTAGCACTAATTATTTGGTTTTATCAAGCATCGGGCACATACTTTTGGCTATATGCTTGGGGACTAGTTACGGGCTTTACCGTTTTTATGAACATGTTTTACGCCCGCTTAATAGTGCCGCTATTCAATAAGCAAACACCTTTGGAAACAGGTGAACTTCGGAACAAAATTGCAGCTTACGCAGAAACCGTCGGTTTTACTTTGGATAAAATTTTCGTGATCGATGGCTCAAAACGAAGTACCAAAGCCAATGCGTATTTTTCAGGTTTTGGAAGTGAGAAACGCGTAACACTTTATGATACCTTGATTACCGACTTAGAGGATGAAGAAATTGTAGCTGTTCTGGCGCATGAAGTTGGACATTATAAAATGAAACATATTATCTTCAACTTGGTAATGTCCATATTGCTAACTGGATTAACCTTGTATATTCTTTCAATTTTTATTTCAAATCCACTTTTATCAAATGCCTTAGGTGTGGAAATACCGAGCTTTCATGTTGGGTTAATAGCCTTTGGTTTATTGTATAGTCCTATTTCCGAAATTACCGGATTAATTATGAATTGGTTCTCTAGAAAATTTGAATACCAAGCGGATAATTATGCTAAAAACACCTACGCTGCAGATCCGTTGATAACCTCGCTTAAAAAACTATCAAAAAATAGTTTGAGCAATTTAACACCACACAAGGCGTATGTGTTTATGCATTATTCGCATCCAACACTTCTGCAACGAATGAAGAATTTGAAATCTTAATTTTTATTAATTCGGCGAGCTTTTGGTGGCATCGTGCCAAAAACGCGATCCCAAAAAGTATTAGAAACACCAAATGCCTTATTCGGGTATTGATAGTGGTGCAAGCTATGGTGATGCCATAGGTTTTTAAACCGTTTAGGCGGACGCATAACATGGGTAGCACGATGCACAAAAGAGTATAATAAGTATCCCACAAAAAAGCCAGGAAAAAAACCAAAAACTAAATTGGTTATACCTAACAACCAGAATATTGTAAAAAAGAAACCAAATAATAAGGATGCTAAAATAATTCCGGGAACAGGTGGCATAAGTAAACGTTCTTCATCTTTTGGATAATGGTGATGAGCACCATGCATAACAAAATGAAACCGTTGGGACCATTTGGCTTCGGTTACCCAATGAAATACATACCGATGTAAAACATATTCGGCAAATGTCCAGAATAAAACTCCCAAAACAAATAGACCAACAAACTGAAAAACACGTAAACCAATAATTTGAATAGCTAAATAGCTTAAGCCAATAATTACTATTCCATAAATTACAATATTGGATACAGGATCCGTTTTCGTTAAACGTTCTAAAAAAGGGTTCTTAAAAATTTGGGCTTGTCCCGTTTTAAAATCGGTCGTTACCTTGGGTTTCATAATGCGCTATTTTAGGTAAAAATCTATTCACTAAGCTATTGAAAATAATACAAAAAGTGAAATTTTAATATGAAATTTGTTCTATTTAAACGATATTTAATCTAAAATTGCACCATGAGAGATTTAAAATTAATTTGGGATTTTAGAGGGCCAGATGCCTTAAAAATTGCAGAACATCATGAAATTCATTTAAAAGAATACATTCAAAGTCAAAAATTAGATTTAGAAATCACAGGTTTTCATGCCGAGAATGATATGCATGCCATTGCGTTTATGGTGGTTCCCGAAAATATCATGAAACCCATTCGCGATGCGTTAAAACCTCATCGTGGTCAACTTTATACCGAAACATTATGATTTTAACAGCTGCTATATTTATTATTTGTGCCATATTAGTCTACAACTTTAAATTCTACGATTTAATTGCAGGCTTCAACACCATGTCTGATGACGAAAAAGCAACTTATAATATTGAAAAAATAGCACGCTTGTTTGCCATAGTCATGTATAGCATGGCTGGCATTATACTTATAGGCTATGCACTTTCCAAATGGTTGGACAATGAACAAATAGGTGCTTATGGCATTATTATAGCCACTTTATTGGGTGTGCCGTTTCTCTTGATAAAGGCAAATTCCAAGGCGTATAAAAAGGATTCTGAAAACGATTAGTTATCGCGAGTAATTAGGCGATTCTTTTGTAATAGTAACATCATGAGGATGACTTTCATTGATTCCGGAAGCTGTTATTTTCACAAATCGTCCCGTCTCTTTTAACGTCTCCACATCTTTGGCGCCACAATATCCCATTCCGGCTCGTAACCCACCAACAAATTGATGAATACTCTCATGCAATTCCCCTTTATAGGGTACACGCCCTACTATACCTTCAGGTACTAATTTCTTAATATCGTCTTCTATATCTTGGAAATATCGATCTTTACTTCCTTGTTTCATGGCCTCTACAGAACCCATACCACGGTAGGACTTAAATTTTCGACCTTCATAAATTATAGTTTCGCCTGGCGACTCTTTAGTTCCTGCTAAAAGCGATCCTAACATAACAGAATCCGCTCCTGCTGCTAAAGCTTTTGGAATATCTCCCGTATAACGAATTCCGCCATCTGCAATTACTGGGACACCCGTACCTTTTATAGCTGCTGCCACCTCTAAAACTGCTGAAAATTGCGGAAATCCAACGCCTGCCACCACACGTGTGGTACAAATAGATCCAGGTCCAATACCAACTTTAACCGCATCTGCTCCGGCTTCTACTAAATATTTAGCCGCTTCCGGTGTCGCAATATTTCCAACAACCACATCTAATTGTGGAAACTTGGCCTTTACCTGCTTTAAAATAGTTACCACACCTTTAGTGTGTCCATGAGCCGTATCAATAATAATAGCATCAACACCAGCTGCCACTAATGCTTCGGCACGTGCTAAGGCATCACCCGTAACACCAATAGCTGCGGCTACACGTAAACGACCAAAAGAATCCTTATTGGCGTTTGGTTTTTGTGTCAGTTTCGTAATATCACGGAACGTAATTAACCCAATCAATTTATTGTTAGCATCAACTACTGGAAGTTTTTCAATTTTATTTTCTTGGAGAATACCTTCAGCATCTTGTAAAGAAGTACCTTTTCCGGCTGTAACCAAATTTTCAGAAGTCATAACTTCTATTATGGGACGGTCGTTGTTTTTTTCAAACCGCAAATCCCGGTTGGTAACTATACCTTTTAAAACACCATGGTCATCAACTATAGGAATTCCGCCAATACTATATTCCGCCATATTTTGTTTGGCATCACCAACTATGGCCGTTAAAGGCAAGGTAACCGGATCGATTATCATGCCACTTTCGGCACGTTTTACTTTCCGTACTTTAAATGCTTGCGCCTCAATAGTCATGTTTTTATGAAGTACGCCAATACCACCTTCTTGCGCCATGGCAATAGCCATTTTACTCTCGGTTACCGTATCCATAGCAGCGGATACAATAGGTACATTTAACGTAATATTTCTTGAAAATTTGGACTTAATGCTGACTTCGCGAGGTAAAACTTCAGAGAATGCTGGTACTAATAAAACGTCGTCATACGTTAATCCTTCTCCTAAAATTTTGTTGGTGTGTGCTATCATGATGCAATTACAGTTATAATTGCGTGCAAATATACAATTTATATAAAGAAAATTGTTTTAAGTTTCTTATAAATTATTCATAGCGTTTTTTACAATACATACGCAATTGGTTTAAAGCATACTGATACCGTGAATTCTGATTAGAAATATCGCCTTCAAATCGAATGGCTTTCGGTACCATCAAACTATAAAATCCGTTACCTTTTGCCATTTTTTCAATGGTTTTTAACGTGTTTTCATCAATATCATTATAAATAGGTTGGATCCAATCCCACTGCTCTTTATATAATATAGTTTCATCCCAAGCTAAAGCGGCTTCCGATTTTAAAATGGATTCCGAATGATAAAGCGTTTTTAAACTTGAAAATACTTGCCTAAAAACCGTTTCACTGCCTTGATTGGCATATGATTTAATGGATTTATTAGTAAAAATAGTGAATGGAAATGCTTTGGTTAAACGTAATTTGGTTGAAATATAATGTGCCATTTTTGGCCATACAACCTCGTGTCCTTTGTCAGATATTGCCATATAATACCATTGGTAAAAATCACGTCGTTGCTTTATGGTGCTGTACTCTGAAGCTAATTGATTTTCTAAATTAAATGTATTGGCTTGTTGCCAGACGTGGGTGTTTTTCCGCCTGTCTGATGTTAACCAATCCTTTTCAGATAACACAGATTGGCCCGTTTCTTGTTGATAAACTTTTAGGCATGGCCATTCTGAAGCAGTGCTTGTTAAAGGCAACAGACTTATGAGTATAAAGCAATATTTAATCATTAAAACGATTTAAAAATATAAAGCAAAATACAAGAAAAAATTAAAGAACCCGTTTTTTAGAAACAAAGAGTTGCTTTAAAATAATTAAAATGGAAATTGTGTACGTTAAGGTCATTAAAAACCCAGAAAGCATGACGATGTATTTCATCCAAAAAATTTCTAACCACAAGAAATATAAACCTCCAAAGGTTAAGAGCACGGAAATAAACGGTTCAACAAGTAATAAAGTCTTAAGTTTCGTATTAAGTTCTGTGGTACTCAAAATTAAACCGACTAAAAGGAAAATTAACGACATGGACAGTATATGGTTATGAACCAATGTGAGCATTTCCTTTTCGCTTTTTTTAAACTTCATAACAGTAGCAGACTCATCATTTTCATTACCTAAATATTGTTCTTCAATACCATTAGGATTCGTCGAGGAGGTCTCTGAAACAAATAATAACCCGGTGTAGAAACCAACACTTAACACAATTACAAAGGCCCCAATTAGCAGTTTAATTTCTTTTGGAAAGGAATAGATAAGGCCGTTAAGTTGCATGTTATAGTATGTTTTTAGAACGAAGTATTTTAAGCGATTTGAGAAGATTATTCACCGCATTGGTCATAGATCTAACAGAAATAGTAGCACCTGAAATAGCCACAATATTCTGCTGATATTTTAGTTCATCATTTTGCGTTTTCCCAATAAACTGTTTAAGCCAACGTTTACTGCCTATTTCGCCTCCATAATCTTCACGATACGCCAGTACTTTTGTTTTAACAATTACCAAATCCGTATCCAATAATACCAAATAATCAAAATCATCGGTTTTACTTGGCGCCTTATTAACATAGGCGTAGCCTAGTAATTTATTTTCAGTTTTTATTTCAAAAAAATTATCCGTTTCAAAAGTAGCTGGCAATGTTTTCGCTACGCTAGGTGAAATTACTTTTTCCTTAAAGGAAAAAGTTTCAATGTCAAATGTGTTTTCTATTTCGGCATCAACTTTTTTCTGAATGCTTTTGGATAGACCAACAGACAAACCTAATAAAATGATAATACTCGCAATTTTTAAATTCATAGGGCAAAGATACTAAAAATACTAAGCGCATTTTATGACTATAATGTCTAATAGCTAAAGTGGTTTACCAACCTACTTTAGCTAAAAGACAAATAAAAACTAAATCAATAAACTAACGGCTTAAAACCAAACACCAATTCCAACATTTAGCTGATTGGGTGTTTCAAATTCTGAAGCGTTATTTTTTATTTGATAGTCGGCTTTCACAACAGCGCCTGGTGTTAACTTATAACTTAAACCAAAAGTCCATTCATCTCTATTATAAGCATCATTTCTAACCAAATCACCACTTACAGAGGCCTGTGTATCATAATCTTCATAGCGTGTAAAAGCGTAAAGTTGTTGCTTTTTAGTTTGAGGTAATAAGTTAAAAGCTGCTTCTAAATACCAACCTTGTAAGGCACTTCCTAAATCACTACCAGTTGCTACATTATAAGCTTCCGTATCGGTTAGGTTCGCGTAAATAAACTGAC
Source organism: Bizionia sp. M204 (assembly GCF_023205095.1). GTDB lineage: Bacteria > Bacteroidota > Bacteroidia > Flavobacteriales > Flavobacteriaceae > Algorimicrobium > Algorimicrobium hallyeonense. Next base: position 1,735,063 of record NZ_CP046242.1, read on the forward strand.
CGCGAGCTGCAAAACGCTTTTTGGCGTATCGGGCATCAAAACCTACCATACTCATACCAACGGTTGCGCCATCCAGCATATCTACATCATCAGGTGCCTGTGTTTTTCCAAAATATCCAGATAGTCCTAAACGCAATCCTGGCAATCCGTAATAATCTAATTTAGCAGAAAAATTAGGCGAATTAACGGTTGATTGAATTCCTTTTTGACGGCCACCTCGAATACCATTGCTTCCACCTAATTTTCCGGAAGTAATAACACCGTCTCCATCAGAATTTACAGATTTAAATCCATTGAATATATAAGCCTGATATCCTAAAGAAATATCATTAAAACGCCCTGAAACACCCACACCAATTTCACGCCATGTAGTGGGCACAATGCTTTTATCCATGCTTGGTCTTTCTACCCCGTTAAAAGTGGTTGGCTCATGGTATTCATTAACTATACCCATTGGCACTAACATTAAACCACCTCTTAAATTTACATTATCCGCTATGCTGTATTGCAAAAAAGCTTGCTCCACAAAAACCTCCTCAACATGTTCCAGTTCTACTTCTGTAACAAACTGAACTTTATCACTAAATTTATACCCAAATAATAACACCAAACGCTGAACATCTAATTCCCCGTTGTCACCATCAGGCTGATTGTAAGTCACTTCGCCATAACCTCCCACCGTAACCCCAGAACTCACATTTCCTGACAAAATGCGTTGTGCAGAGTTTTGTTGATCTTTTGGACTAATGTTTAAAGAGTCTGGAACGGTTTGTGAAAATGTAATAGCACTTGTAAAGATGGCTATTCCTAGTAGTAATTTTTTCATCGTTTATTTAGATTTAATATAAATAGTTAAATTTTCGTGTGCAAAAGTAATATGCAATTTTACTTAGGACAAGTTTATTTAGATTTATTTTAAATTAAAATAGCGATTTGCTTGTAAGTCGCTGAAAACGTGAAACGTATTTTTTAAAAAAAATTAATGGTAGGTGCTAAATATTTTAGTGGCTTCATTATAAGCGCTTTCAAAACACAAAGCATTTAAATCTGATTTTTTCTGAGTGGTAAAATAAGACAGTAATTTTTCGGTGGGCATATTCCCTGTTAAATCGTCTTTAGCCATAGGGCAGCCACCAAAACCTTGAATAGCACCATCAAACCGCATACAACCCGCTTTGTAGGCGGCATCTACTTTTTCAAACCAACTATTAGGTGTGGTATGCAAATGAGCACCAAATTCTATTTGTGGATATTTAGGTATCAAATTAGAAAATAAATAGTCAATGTTTTCAGGGTCAGACGTTCCCACAGTATCACTTAACGATAAAATTTTGACACCCATATTACTCAATTTTTCAGTCCACTCACCCACAATATCTACATTCCACGGATCACCATATGGATTACCAAATCCCATGGAAATATAAACCACGACTTCCTTATTGGATGCATCAGCTATTTCTAAAATTTCATGTAAGGTTACTACAGATTCGGCAATGGTTTTATGGGTGTTTCGCATCTGAAAGTTTTCAGAGATTGAAAATGGATACCCTAAATATTGAATGGGTGCATGTTTAGAGGCATCTTCAGCACCACGTGTATTGGCAATAATAGCCAGTAGTTTACTCGTCGTTTTACTTAAATCCAATTGCGCTAAAACCTCGGAAGTATCTACCATTTGAGGAATGGCTTTCTGCGAAACAAAACTGCCAAAATCAATGGTGTCAAATCCAACACGCAAAAGCGATTGAATATATTGTACCTTCTGTTCTGTAGGAATAAAAGCCTTAATGCCTTGCATGGCATCTCTTGGGCATTCAATAATTTTAACTAGTTTACTCATGGGTTTCAAAGATACTAAAGAATTGTATCTACAAAAATGTTTTCATGAAAACTACCACAAAATTAAAATAGCAATACCTATAAACACCACAATTTGAAGCCATTTTAAATACAGTCCAATATGCTTATGCCCTTTGATATAAACCGAAATAGAGCCTGCCAAAATAGCTATTCCAGAAAAAATAATTAAGGACACGGCCATAAACAAAAATCCTAAAATATAGAATTGCCATACCGTTGACAGCGAATCACTAAAAAGAAAACCTGGAAAAAATGCTAAAAAGAAAATACTCACCTTAGGGTTTAATACATTCATTATAAAACCCTGTTTAAATAATTGACCCACAGACTTTTTAGGAACCTGTGTTTCAGAAATGCTTAAATCACCAGAACTTTTAAAAACTTGAAAGGCGAGATAAAGCAGATAAGCTGCACCAAATAATTTAATTATAAAAAATATGGTATCGTTATTTTTTATCACGGCCGAAACACCAAAAGCTAAAAGGGTGGTGTGAATAATACAACCAGAAATTAATCCAGAAACAGTTGCTAAACCAAACTTTTTGCCATGCGTTATACTTTGCATTAACACATAAATATTGTCCGGTCCTGGCGAAATAGCCAAAGCTGCCGTTGCAAGCATAAAAGATATGAGAATATCGTGGTTCAGTGTTAAAAATTTAGAAATCAAAAATAGTTAAAAGAAACGGGGCGTCATTATAAAATCATTTTACCTGTTATTTTTTTTTATATTGCGGGCTAAGAAACATTTAGCTTATGCCTACTTTTACACAAACAAAATCAACCTTATTTTTACTTGTTGTGGTTTTATTTCAAATTTCAGCATTTTCACAAGAACAAAACTGTGGAACTATGGAGACTGCAGAATCTTTACAATTCTTTGAAAACAATAGACAGCAGATATTAGAGATTGAAGAAAACTTTTTAAACAATGCGCAATTTCGCGCTTCCAACCCTATAACATCTGTCCCTGTTAAGGTGCATATTATTAGAACCTCTGCCGGATCTGGTGGTTTATCAACAACAGAATTAGATGATGCCATGGCAATCATGAACGGTTTTTATGCCAATGCCAATTTAGAGTTTTTTGTATGCGATGGTATAAACTACATCGATAGCGATGCCTATTATGATTTTCAAGATGACCAAGAAGCCGTTTTAACTTCCGCTAATAACGTTCCCGGTTTAATCAATATATATTTCACAGACGCTGTTACCAGAGTGAGTAGCGGAACTTCTATTTGTGGATATGCCTATTACCCTGGGGGCGATGACACGATTTTAATGGTGAACTCCTGTGCCAATAATGGTAGTACTTTAGCCCATGAAATGGGTCATTTTTTTAGTTTACGACATACCCATGGTGGAACACCTAATGAGCTTGTGGACGGATCAAATTGTTCTACAGAAGGTGATTATATTTGTGATACACCCGCAGATCCAACGCTGTCTTATTCCAACGTTAATTCCTCATGTACATATACCGGAGCTGATCTTGATGCCAATGGCGATTCTTATGTACCACAGACATCCAATGTTATGTCCTACTCGAGAAAAGAATGTCGCACAGAATTTACACCTCAACAATACGCCCGAATGTATGCCACATATACCTTAACACGAAATAATTTTAATTGCGCTAGTATTGACGTTGATTTTACGGCAGATGTAACCCAAAGCTGCCAAAGCGCATTGACCGTTGCATTTTCTGAAACTTCAAATGGAGCAACAAGTTGGGCTTGGGATGTTGATGGTGATGACATTACAGATTATACAAGCCAAAACCCAACCCATACCTATACTACCCCAGGTTTGTATGATGTTAAATTAACGGTTTCCAATGCGCAAAACACAATTTCTAAAAGTTATGTGGAATATATAAAAGTTGGTGCAACAGAAACCCTTCCCATAAGTCGTAATTTCGATTCAACCACGGATATCACAGAAGGTGGCTGGACGGTTAAATCCAATACAACCGCTAGTTTTACTTGGGTTTTAAATTCAGGTTCAACGCCTTCAACGGGTAGTGGTCCCCTAACCGATGCTTCGGGTTCTGGCAATTATATTTTTGTAGAAGGATCCAATGCTGTAGCTGGTGAAGTAGCCGAGTATATTACACCTTGTGTTGATATGAATATAGGTAATGCTGTCTTGGAATTTGATTACCACATGTTTGGTCCGCAAATGGGCGAACTTCATGTAGATATTGACACAGGTTCTGGATTTATAAATGATATTACGCCGCCACTTATTGGTCAACAACAATCCACAAATGCTGACCCCTACTTAAATAGATCTGTAGATTTAGCCAGCTATGCTGGACAAACGGTACGTTTCAGGTTTAGAGCTATTAGAGGTTCTAGCTGGAGTAGCGATATTGCCATAGATAATATCCTTATTCAAAACACCTTGAGTAGAGAAACATTTAACACAGATTCTGTTCGTATCTTTCCAAATCCGGTTCAGGATCACACCTTGAACGTAAAATTACCTAATAATAGCTATGAGGTCACATATAATATTACAAATATGTTAGGGCAGATAGTAACATCTGGAACCCTGAAGGATATGATTGATGTCTCTACATTAACACCTGGCACCTACTTTTTATCCCTAAACCTAAATGGTAACAAAGTCATTAAGAAGTTTATAAAAATGTAAGTTCAGTTTAAAACAAAAAAAACACGCTATACGCGTGTTTTTTTGTTTAATAATGCTTTGTTAATGGATTTTATCAATTTAGGTCCTTCATAAATAAAGCCTGTATAGACTTGAACCAAATCAGCACCAGCGTCTATTTTCTCTAAAGCGTCTTGAGCTGAATGAATACCGCCAACACCAATAATGGGAAATGCTTTACGACTCTTTTCGGCAAGATATTTTATAACCTTAGTAGATTTGTCTTTAATGGGCTGACCGCTTAATCCACCATTTCCAATTTCTGTTAATAATTTTGGTGATGCTTTTAAACCACTTCTATCCACAGACGTATTACTCGCTATAACCCCATCCAAATTCGTTTCAGCAATTAGCTCAATAATTTCATCTAATTGCGTGGTATTTAAATCTGGCGCTATTTTAAGTAAAATAGGTTTTTGCTTATTAAAACTTGTATTTGCTTTTTGAACAGTACTTATCAATTCCAACAAATAGTCTTTATCATTCAATTTGGCATGACTCCCAACATTAGGACAGCTTACGTTTAGTACAAAATAATCTACGTAAGGATGTAACGCATTAAAACAGCTAAGGTAATCTTTGGTGTAATCTTCGGGTTTGGTTTGGGTATTTTTCCCAATATTTCCACCAATTATCACCCTTCCTTTATTGGTTTTTAATTGTGCAATAGCTGCTTCAAGACCTTCGTTATTAAAACCCATCCGGTTAATAATGCCTTTATCCGCCTTTAAACGAAACAGACGTTTTTTCGGGTTTCCCTCCTGCCCTTTTGGTGTAACGGTTCCTATTTCAATAAAACCAAAACCAAAATTCACCAATTCATTATACAAAACGGCATTTTTATCAAACCCAGCTGCTAATCCCACAGGGTTTTTAAAAGTAAGCCCAAAAACTTGGCGTTCTAATTTGGCATCTTCAATAACATAAAGACGTCTAAAAATAGCGGACATTCCAGGTATTTTAGAGGTTGTTTTAATTAAGGAAAATGTGAAATGATGAATTTTTTCGGGGTCGAAAAGAAAAAATAAAGGTCGGAGGAGTACTTTGTACATGTTTCAATGTTTGCACAAAAGTAATTCTAAATAAAAAATTGCGCAATTCAAATGATAAAAATTTCAATAATCGTAAATTTGCAGCCATATTTGTAAAACATTCAAATTCATTTCAAATGATATCAAAGGAAAATATTATAAAACGTTTTGTAGGCTACGTAACAGTTGATACCGAATCCGATCCAAATTCAGATACCACACCAAGTACTGCCAAGCAATGGGATTTGGCAAATGCTTTAGTTGAAGAGCTAAAAGCCATTGGGATGCAAGACGTTACCATAGACGAGAACGCTTACATTATGGCAACGCTTCCAAGTAATGTAAATCATGAGGTGCCAACTATTGGGTTTATATCGCATTTTGATACATCGCCAGATTTTACTGGTGCCAACGTAAAACCCCAAATTCATGAGAATTATGACGGCAAGGATATTGTTTTAAATGCAGAAAAAGACATTGTTCTTTCACCTGATTATTTTGAGGACTTATTGTTATATAAAGGGCAAACTCTTATTACTACGGATGGCACAACACTTTTAGGTGCTGATGATAAAGCTGGGATTACCGAAATCGTTTCGGCCATGGAATACCTCATTAAAAATCCTGAAATTAAGCATGGGAAAATTCGCGTAGGCTTTACACCCGATGAAGAAATTGGTCGTGGTGCGCATAAATTTGATGTGCAAAAATTTGGTGCCGATTATGCGTATACCATGGACGGTAGTCAAGTTGGCGAATTAGAATACGAAAACTTTAATGCTGCTGGGGCTGTGGTAACCATTCAGGGTAAAATAGTACATCCGGGTTATGCTAAAGGTAAAATGGTAAACTCCATGTATATTGCTACGGAATATATTAATTCGTTACCGCGATTAGAAACACCAGAACATACGGAAGGTTACGAAGGTTTTTTTCATTTACACACCATGACGGGCGAAGTGGATCAAACCACATTAGAATATATTATTCGGGATCATGACAAGGAGCATTTTGAGGCCCGAAAGGAAGTGATGGAGAAGTTAGCCATCGAAATTAATTCGCAATACGGCCGGGAGGTTATTACCATTGAAATTAAAGACCAATATTTCAATATGAAAGAAAAAGTAGAGCCTGTTATGCATATTGTGGATATTGCTGAAGAAGCCATGATACAACTAGGAATTAAACCACTTATTAAAGCTATTCGTGGTGGTACAGATGGTTCGCAATTAAGTTATATGGGATTACCATGCCCTAATATTTTTGCAGGTGGCCATAATTTCCATGGGCGTTATGAATATGTGCCTGTAGAAAGTATGATAAAAGCAACAGAAGTAATTTGTAAAATTGCAGAATTAACGGCATCAAAACATAAATAGATTGCCCTTTTTAAATGAACTTATTATTTAACACCTAGCAGACTAATATTTACGTTAAAAAATAAGGTTACATTCAAAAAGAAACCCGAATACTTTAAGCGTTCACAAAACACGAACAAGTAAAAAATTAAAGCCGATGATTATAGAATCATCGGCTTTTTTATAGTCATAATATGTGTATTTTAGAATCTATAATTTAATATAACGGCAAAACTTCGTGGATCCGTTTGATTAATATAACGGGTTCTGTAGGTATTATACCCTATTTCGTTAAAGACGTTATTTAAAAGGAATCTCGCTTGCCAATGTTTATTAAACGTATAGGCGGCTTGCATATTTACCAAGGTGTAGGCATCCACATCAAACGGTTTTTGGTTTGGTACAATACCTTCATGCGTAACAGCACCAGAAGACCAATCGTTAACAGGACGTTCGCCTGTATAATATGCGCCCGCTCCAAATGACAGACCTTCCAATTGGCCTTTAAACGTATAATTACCATATAAATTAAATGTATGATTTGGGGTGTTTAATGGTGAAGAACCATAAACAAAGGAGGTGTGTTCTTTATATTCTGCATCAATATAAGAGTAACCGGCTATAACTTCAAAATTCTCTAATATACGCCCCGTTAATTCCACTTCAATTCCTTGTCGTTGATCATTTCCTCCCTTTTCATAATATAAAATAGTAGACCAAGAAGCATCATAAACGGGAAGGTTAATATCCTTGTTGTTTATTTTGAAATACGTTAGATTGAAACGTAAGCGACTATTTAACCAATTTGTTTTAATACCAGCTTCCAACTGATCATAGCGCTCATTACCCAATTCTTCGCCATTTTCACCTAACCTAGCAGCTGTTCTTGGATAAGAACTATTGGTATACGAAGTAAAGACATTCACATTTTTTAAAGGACTAACAATAACACCAAACAACGGATTAAAGGCTGTGCTTCGCGTGTTTTCCACATCCCCAACTGTTTCTGTACTACTAATACGTGCGCCTAAAAAAGTTTTTAACCAGGTATTCCAAGAAATAACATCCTGCGCCACTAAACCTAAAGCTCGTGTTTCACCGCCATTATATCCGGTTGCGCCTAAAGTTAAACCAGGCAAAGTATGGGTGTTATTTTGATATACATTAATGGTATCTACAACACCAGCGGATTGTGATGATGTGGCATATTTTGAGGTTCTATAGTCAAACCCAACTTGAAAGGTATGCTTAATTTTTCCTGTTTCTAATTCGTCTCCAATTAAATCAAATTGCAGCACACTGTTGTTATCGGAACGGGTTGATGTACTATAACTACGCTCACGAATATGATACTGCGGTTCATTGGCAACGGACACAACGTTTCCGAGGCCGGCACCTTTATCATTCAAATCCAATCCCGATGTGAAGAAAGCACCTTTTAATTCTAACTTATCACTTAATTTATGATCTAAACGAATAGAATAAGTGGAGTTTTGTGTAATAGAACGATCATTTTCAAATCCTAAAAACTGATTATGGGGTAAATCGTAAATGGCATTTACATCGTTTTCACCCAAATTAACCGTACCTAAATCAGGTGTCCGGCTATCATCAAAATAATCCATTTCAACCGTAACTTTGGTTTTATCATTAATGCGCCATTCTAACGACGGGTTGATATAAAAGCGCTCCGCAGAAACTAAAGAACGGTAACTATCTGCTCTTTCTAAAGCACCGTTAATTCTAAAAGCTAAATTTTTCTGTGTATTTATGGGGCCATAAACATCAAATGTTGTCCGTACTTGTCCATAACTACCCACACGTAAAGACACATCTCCACCATGGTAATATCTGGGAGTTTTTGTTACCATATTTATAACGCCTCCAGGGCTTCCTAAATCTGTAGCAACCCCTTGTGTAATGGATGCCGTTCCTTTTAATACCTGGATATTATCAATGCCTTGCATATCTGTTAACACACCAACGCCGCGAAAATCAGAATTAACACGAACTCCGTTTTTTAATATGGGAATTCCCCTAAACCCACGGGAGCTCATACTCTCACGTTTATTACCATAGGTTGCAAATGTATAAACACCAGGTACGTTTTTCGTAGCATCAGAAATGCTTAAATTCCCTTGCTGTTCTATTAATTTATCTGAAATAATGGAGATACTTTGAATTTGCTCATAAGGTTCCAAAGGCAATCTGGTTAAGGCTTCAATTTTATCAGGATGCTTAAAACGACTACCAAAAACTTCTACTTCATCCAAATCGGTATCACTCTGCAAAGTGATTGTTAATTCAACGGTTTCATTAGGTTGAAGCTCTATGCTCTTGTAAGCTGATTTAAATCCTACAAAGGAAACCTGAATGGTAAATGAGCCAGGTGCCACAGGTTCTAGATTAAAAAATCCATTTTCGTTGGTGGTAGTTCCTTGCTTCGTCTCTTGTATAAAAACGTGCGCATAAGCCACGGGTTCATTAGAGGCAGAAACTATAGTTCCTGATATTTTTGATTGCGAAAATGCAACCTGAAATGCTATCAAAAAAATCACATATAATATTTTGTTCATGGGTTAGTTATTTAGATTTATTTTAAATAAACGACAAATATAATACCCTTTAATAAAAACTCAAAGCTTATTTAGACTGAATTAAAATAAAAAATAGTAGTAATCTGACATTCAATTCAATAAAAATTAGGGTAAATAATTGTTAAAAAACACGTATTTTTAAGGTAGTAATTACGTATATCTATGAAAAAAGCCAATTCAGTTGAAGACTATATTGAAAGTCATGAAAAATATAAAGAAGCACTTAATCTTTTAAGAAAAATAATATTAAAAACGGATTTATAAGAAACCTTAAAATGGCATGCACCGGTCTATACCTGGCAAGGAAAAAATGTTTTAGGATTAGGGGCTTTTAAAAACCATTTTGGTATTTGGTTTTTTAATGGTGTATTTTTAAAGGATGAACACCATCTTTTAGAACAGGCCCAAGAAAAAACAAAAGGATTAAGGCAAATGCGCTTTGAATCTGTTCATGACATTAATAAAGATGCTGTTTTGAGCTATGTAAAAGAAGCGATAAAAAACCAAAAAGAAGGAAAAGAAATTACAGCGAGCCGAAAGGGAAAGACTATTCAGATTCCAAAAGAATTAGAGCAATATTTAAAAGATAACCCGACATTAAAATCCGCTTTTATGGCACTAACGCCAGGCCGCCAACGGGAATATTCCGATTATATTAAATCCGCCAAACGCGATGCCACCAAGCAAACACGTCTAGAAAAGATGAAACCATTAGTTCTTGAAGGTAAAGGCCTTTATGATAAATACAAAGACTGCTAAACCCTACATTAAAAAACGATAATTTAAGGATAATAAAACCGATTTTCTATTACCAAGTACACCTAATTCGGTTCGAAACATCCAGCTTTTATTGGCCTGATATTGGGCTCCAATTATACCATTCCATTTTTGTTGTACCTGTTTATCGAGGCCATATTTAATAACGGCTTCTTCATCTGCATCCGCTAAACGCTCTACTATAGGCGTAAGTATTTGATCGGCAATAACCTTTTGTGGAATACTAGCTTCATTATTATACCACTGATAATAATTATTGACTATTTCATCGCGTTTAACACCATCTGCACTTGGCAAAGCATCTTTTAATTTTAACTGTCCAGACGTATTACTACCTGTTTCCATAAAAATCCACCAACCCAAATGGCTATATTTCTATCTGGTCTATTTTTAAAAACATGACTATGACCAAACCTAATGTTCGTAACCCGCACAGGTACGGCTTCATCTAAAAGTTCCGGCTTGTTCCAAGTAAAATTAGCATCTACCGAGAAAAAAACAGAGCCAACGGCGCCTGCGAACATAAGGCCTACCCCAACACTAGAAACGTTTTGCTCTACTATAAATTGCAAGGTAATGGGATATACTAAGTTAATTTCCGTTCGTGAATGTCCATAGCCAAAAATTCCATAAACATTTAAAAACGGGAATACCCAAACATCGGGTCTTACATTAACAGTGTAACTAGTATTCACATTATTACCAAACTGAATAAAATTAACAGGCGTGAGGCCTATATTAATAAGTCGTGTATCTAAACCAAGCTGTAAGTTGTCCACCGTAATGCCTTGTTCCATAAACATGAAATTACCCATAATTCCTACCGGATAAGGAATATCAAAACCTTTATTATAGGCGCCTTGTCCAAAAACAGGAAAGGTATAATTATACGTAACTTGCTTTAAACTATCTCGATATGTTTCAAACTTCTCCCTAACTTTTGTGCTAGGCTGTTGGGCTTGTACAAAATTAAAACAAACAAAAGCAAATAAACTAGAGATTATTAGTGTCTTAAAATTCATAATTAATCTGATAAGGAATCTGTTTTTATTACAGGCTCTTCTTCAATTTTTTTAGCACTTTTTTTAGCACCTATAGGAAGATTCAATTTTAAAAATATAGAATTATTTTTAGTTTTTGAGTTCTCTTTATATACGTTTACCAAGCCTTGAAAATAGGTCAATCCTACGGATAACCCGCCAATTTTTTTAAATCGGTAACCAATGCCCATCCCTGCGCCGGCTTCAATAGGATTAATAGCATCTTTATTATCTTGACGGATCCGTGTATCTATACCAACGGCTTCATTAACATATTCTACATATGCTTTATAGCGTAAACCAAATTGTGGCCCAGCTTCAACATAAATATTGTTATTAAAAACTTATTTGGCATAAGCCGGAACAATAAAGTAATTAATTCTTTGGGTGTATGTTCCATCATGACTTATAAAATTAACGCCAGACGCTTCTAAATCTGCCAAACTTAAATCCGCAGTACCTAAATTAGATTTTACCAATACACCAGTGTAAAGGTAAAGCTGCTCTTGCATTTTAAAATTGAAATAAAATCCCAAATTAAAAGTTCCTGACCGATTGGAACTATCTAAACCCGATATATCTGAAAAATTATAACCGCCTTCTAAACCAAACTCAATATTAGGTGAGTTTAATTTGTCACCTAGAAGTAAGGTAATAAGAACTTGAGAAGAAACAGCTTGCACTGAAAACAAAAACAAGAGATTAAGTAGCGTTTTTCGTACCATATAAAGTTATTTGAACTAATATCGGAATTATAATTTAAAACTAAGGCAAAAAAAAGCCACTCGTTGAGTGGCTTTCTTTTTTTTAAACTTGTAATATTTATTTCACTTTCTCTGGTTCATTGAGTTTTTTACTCATTTCCATAGAAATTGCCGAGCGATCAAATTTTATTTTACCAGCAAGCGTTTCAATAATACAGCTGGCGTCTTTATCATTAAAGTCAACAACTTTACCATGCATACCACTTTTGGTAATAACGCGATCACCTTTTTTTAATTCGGCTGCGAATTTTTTTTCTTGTTTTGCACGTTTCATTTGCGGTGCTATCATGAAGAAATACACGACAACAAACATCAAAATAAACGGTAAAAACGTACTTAAACTTTCTCCCATCTGATTAATTAATCGTGGTTATGGCCTTCATGACCTGGTTGTGTACTGTACTTTCTAGGTGCAGCTTGTTGGTTTGGAACAGCTCCTGCTGGCATTTGACCTTGGTTCGTTACCGCTGGTGCCGTTGCTCTAGCAGGTGCATTAGGGTCTGGCTTAACAAATGCCGAAACTTTAACTGTTTCTTTACCCATTTCTGTGTTAGCCGTTATAGTTACCGTTTTAGTAACTTTATTTGCGCCTGTACCATCAAAAATAACGGTAAATTCGCCGCTTTCACCTGGTGCTAATGGCTCTCTACTCCAATCTTTTGGTACTGTACAACCACATGAACTCTTAATATCTGTAATTACTAATGGGGCATTACCAGTATTTTCGTATTTGAAAACAGTTTCCACTTTAGATTTTGCTTCAATTTCACCAAAATCATGTTCTGTTTTGTCAAAAGATAAAACCGGGAAATTAGAAGCTTGAGCATCTCTATCAGCTGCTTCGGCTACATTGGTGTCATCAATTTTTTTTGTCGCATCATCCTTACAAGATGTAAACGCGATTAAGCAAAATGCGCTTAATCCTAAAAGTACTTTTTTCATAATAATAATAATTTTTTGTTCGGGCTGTAAATGTAAGAATTATTTCTTACTACATCAACCCACGTCCTATTTTATTTAAGGTATCAGATTCTGCGTATTCTTTTACCAACTTATCTAAGATACCATTAATAAACACACTACTTTTTGGTGTTGAATATTCTTTAGCAATTTCCAAATATTCATTAATGGTTACTTTCACGGGAATTGATGGAAAATTGGTTAACTCACATATTGCCATTTGCAGTAAAACCGTATCTATATTAGCAATACGATCTGCATCCCAATTTTGAGTTTTTTGTGCTATCGTGTCATTTAAACCATTCTGTTTTAAAATGGTTTTCTTAAACAACTCTAAAGCATAGGCTCTATCATCTTCGTCTTTAAACAAGTCTGGTAAAAAGAATGTATCTGGAGAACTTGGTTTTACTTTACGCAATAATTTTAAAAGCGCGGTATTTACAACAGGCAAATCGTCTGTCCATGTTAAACTTTGATCTTCCAAATAATCATAAAGCTTATCATTGGGCGCAATGATTTCCTTAAACAACGCCACAATAAAATTTTTGTCTTCCGCAAAAGAGGAGGTTCGTGTTTGCATGTATTCCGCATACAAATCCGATGCTAGCATGTTTTTAAAAATAACATCTACATACTCGCTATCCAACTCCCAATTGGTAACCTTATGATCTTCAAAAGCATCGGCCAAACGGATATTATTTTTTAAGGCCAATAACAATTCGTTATTACTAAACTTTTTGTTGGGATCTTTATCGGCTGAAGTTGCTAATTGTTTTTGCTGCGTTTTCATCACGTAAGCTTCCGATCGTTCTTGCAACTTTATTAATAAGGATAACTGCAATAAATACAGGTTATACATGTTTTCTATACTGCGTAATAAAAATGTCTGATCGGCTTTAAAATCGCCACCTTCTCCACCTTTATAGGCATAGATGGTTTGCATAACTTTTATACGAATATGTCTTCTGTTTAGCATACTTCCAAAGAACTTTAAATTTAAAGAGGCGAAAGTAGTCCTTTCGCCTCGCAAAAATAATATTTATTTAATCGAATTACTTCGAATTCTCATTTTTTCTTGCATCAATTCTAGCTTGTGCAATATTTAACGCGGCTGTATTGGTAGTCACCTTATTTTTATCCGCATTGTTTAATATTTCCAATGTTGTATTGTAAATATTTTCAGTTTTACGCATAATTTCTTTACGGTCGTAACCTTCCAATTCTGCATAAACATTAATAATACCGCCCGCATTAATTAAAAAATCTGGAGCCCAAACAATACCACGTTCTTGTAAAATTTTACCGTGTTTCTGCTCCACGGCTAATTGATTATTGGCAGCACCTGCTATAACCTGTGCTTTTATTTTTTGAACCGTATCGTCATTAATAGTTGCTCCTAAGGCACATGGCGCATAAATATCCATAGGTTCTGAATAAATATCCTTACCTCCATAAATGGACACACCATACTTACTGCGTACTTCTTCCAAGCGTTCTTGACTAATATCAGAAATAGTTACATTGGCACCTTCATCTACTAAATGTTCTACTAATGCTTCCCCCACATTTCCAATGCCTTGAACAAATACCGATTTACCTTCTAAAACATCACTTCCAAATTTGTATTTAGCCGCAGCTTTCATACCCATAAATACGCCATAAGCGGTTATAGGGGAAGGGTTTCCCGCACCTCCAAGAGATTCTGAAATACCAGTAACATAAGGTGTCACTTCGCGAACCGTATCCATGTCTGCTGTAGTCATTCCAACATCTTCTGCTGTAATATAACGTCCACTTAAAGAATGTACAAATTCACCAAATTTACGCATCAATTCTGGCGTTTTTTGGGTTTTGGCATCGCCAATAATAACCGCTTTTCCGCCACCAAGGTTTAAACCGGTTATAGCAGACTTAAAAGTCATACCTCTTGAAAGCCTCAACACATCATTTAAAGCCTCCCATTCATTTTCATAATTCCACATTCTAGTACCACCTAAAGCAGGTCCTAAAACGGTATTATGAATTCCAATTATTGCTTTTAAACCTGTATCTTTGTCGTTGCAAAAAACAACTTGCTCGTGATTATCGAATGAGTGTTGACCAAAAACAGGATCAATCTTATGTAATTCATTCGCATTAACAACGTCTGTTACCATAGTAATTATAGTTTAATGTTATTTGTGTTTTATTATATCTGTAAAAACAACGTGCAAAATTAAGGGAATATTAATGTTTAAACAACATAATTAATAGTAAAATACGAATTTGTTAAAAACTTTATGCAAACGCAAATCAATTAATGAAAGAATTAAAGCATTTAAATAAATACTTCTTAAAATATAAAGGGAAAGTTATTATTGGCATTATTATTACCATAGTATCTAAAATATTTTTACTCTTTACGCCGGAACTAATTGGATCGTCAATTGATGTGGTGGACGACTTTAGAAAAGGCCTAATTACAGATGTGGATATTGTAAAGCAAAAACTCCTTATCAATATTGCATACATTATTGGTGCTGCCATTATAACCGGTGTATTGACCTTTTTTATGCGCCAGACCATTATTAATGTGTCCCGCTATATTGAATTCGATTTAAAGAATGAAATTTACCAGCAATACCAACGGCTTTCTTTAAATTTTTATAAAAAGAACCGAACGGGCGATTTAATGAACCGCATTAGCGAGGATGTTAATAGTGTTAGAATGTACGCAGGCCCAGCAATTATGTACAGTATTAACACCTTTACGCTTTTTGTTATTGCTATATTTTTCATGTACCGCCAGGCGCCTACCCTAACCTTATACACCATTATTCCGCTGCCTATTTTATCAATTATCATTTATAAATTGAGTAAAAAAATCCATAAACGCAGTACCATTGTACAGCAGTATTTATCTAAATTATCATCCTTTACGCAAGAAACATTTAGCGGAATTGCTATTATAAAATCCTACGGCATGGAGTCACAAGCATCCATGAATTTTGATGAGTTAGCTACGGAAAGTCGCGAGAAACAATTGGATTTAGTGCGAATTAATGCCTTTTTCTTCCCCATGATGATTTTATTAATTGGCTTAAGTAACCTTATCGTTATTTATGTTGGTGGCTTGCAATACATTGCGGGAGAAATTAGCCTTGGTGTTATTACCAAATTCATTATTTATGTCAATATGTTAACATGGCCCGTAGCTACGGTAGGTTGGGTAACATCCATTGTTCAAACGGCTGAAGCATCGCAAAACCGAATTAATGAGTTTTTAAAAATTTCACCTGAAATTCAAAACAAAGCGCTGCAGGCGTCAGAAATTAAAGGAGATATCCTATTCAAAAACGTATCCTTCACCTATGATGATACCAATATTCAAGCCTTAAAAGACGTATCGTTTACCTTAAAAGCAGGTGAAACATTAGCTATAATAGGAAAAACAGGCTCTGGAAAATCAACCATATTGGATTTAATTGGGCGCTTATATGATATTAAAAGCGGCGAACTTCTCATTGATGGTGAACCCATAGACCGCGTAAACCTTGATGATCTTCGGGATGCTATTGGCTATGTACCCCAAGATGCGTTTTTGTTTTCAGATACTATTAACAACAATATCAAGTTTGGTAGAGAGGATGCCACGGACGAACAGGTCATTCAAGCAGCTAAATACGCTCAAGTCCATAAAAATATTATCAGTTTTTCTAAAGGGTATGAAACGGTTTTAGGCGAACGCGGTATTACGCTTTCAGGTGGACAAAAACAACGCGTTTCCATTGCAAGAGCTATAATTAAAGACCCACAGATTTTATTGTTTGACGATTGTTTATCTGCGGTTGATACAGAAACAGAAGAGAAAATCCTTAATAATCTAAAGAAACTTACCTCGGGCAAAACAACCATAATAGTGAGCCACCGCATTTCCGCAGCTAAAAATGCGGATAAAATAATTATTTTAGATGCGGGTAAAATCGTTCAAGCCGGCACGCATGAAGCCTTAATAGAAACGGATGGTTACTATAAAAACTTATATGAAAAACAATTAAGTGAGGCTACCAACTCCTAGGCAAAAAACCATAAAACGCGCGTTTTTAACAATGTCATCCTTAATTACTTAAATGCGTTTTAACGAGATACATAAAAGAAAATTCATAATTTGTTGGTTGGTATCTGATTTTTTTAGATTTTTGAAGAACTTATAATTTGTGTTTCTATAATATATATGACTATGGATAATAATGGAATGATGGAGAAAGAAGAGATTTTCTCAAAAGTATTACGAGCTGGAAGACGAACGTATTTTTTTGATGTAAGATCTACAAAAGCAGGCGATTATTACCTTACCATTACCGAGAGCAAAAAATTTACAAACGATGACGGCTCTTACCACTACAAAAAGCATAAAATTTATTTATACAAGGAAGACTTTTCGGAATTTAATACCATTCTAAAAGAAATGACTAATTATATCATCAACGAAAAAGGCGATGAAGTGATTAGTGAGCGTCACCAAAAAGATTTTAAGAAGGAAGAATATACCACTGGAACCGAAACGGCAGATGAAATACCAAAATCTGCAGAAAGGTTTACAGATATAGATTTTGATGATATTTAATTATCTACCATCGCACACATATATAAAAAACCACTTTTTAGTGGTTTTTTTATATTTACAATTTAACGGCTAAAAGAGATATCAATAAAGATAAGCTTACATAAATCAATGCCACCTGGAAGCCCATACCAACCGCAAGTATAACGGCCACCACAGAAAGCCACAAAGGCACTAAACTGATAGCCAAACCAAACCGAAAGGTGGCTACAAACTCAACTTCTTTAATTTTGGGTTCTGCAAGAAATTTCCAAATAACATAAGGACCAAGCAACAGGACAATCATAAAAAACTTAAAAAATGCCTTTAGGATTTTAGGTTGTTGGGTTCTTTTAAAAGAACATTTCTTAAAATTGGAATTCAAACACCTATTAACGGCTTCGGGGTTTAGAAAGTCGGCGTTAACGGCCTGTAGTCTGCTTAAGGATTCTGTGTACGTATCCGCGGGTATATGTGTTGTTAATTGGGTAATAGCCTGCCAAACATCATGTTTCAATCGCAGTGCTTCCGAAGTCCGTTCTGATTCTAAATAAGCTTTAGCTGAAATTTCGGCACCAAAATAAACCGCTACACTATCGGAAAACGCATCCGCTTGTTCATAATTTAATCCTATGGGAATCAGCTTTAAATCGGTTGATGGAAACCGGGTTAATGTTTCAAAAACAATCCGTGTAAACCCTTTACTTAATGGTCTCAAGGTTCGGTTTATATGATGATTCCCTTCTGGAAACAATGCAACCGCTTCGCCTTGAGACAAACACTTGCTGCAATTTGCAAAAACGGCTGTATTATTGGTAACCGTATGCCATCCATCGCGAACGCGATAAACAGGAATCATATTCAAACTCCGTAAAAGTGCATTAATCATCGGTTTTTTAAAAACACTAGCACGTGTTAGAAAATAGGAAAACCTACCAGATTGGGTGGCAATTAACAAGGCATCCATAAGCGCGTTGTTATGATTGGAAACAAATAGAAGGGGTTCCTGTAACGGTACCCGTTCGCGATGTTTTACATGAATGCGCCTGTAATAAAAAAACAGCCCAAGGCCAATATAAAAACGAACACTATGTAACCAGATGTTTTTCAAACGGCTTGAGCTTTAGTTACTAATTTAGACGACCAAAAATAGGAGAGTAATAATCCGGAAACAATATGCCAAATCCCCCAAAATGCCGCCATAATAGCCATACCGCCTAGTCCATTAAAAAAGGTAAATATCAGTAATAATCCAATCCCTGAATTTTGAATCCCAGTTTCTATGGTCAATGTTTTCTGATTTTCATAAGAGAGTTTAAAAGCACGTGCTATTAAAAAGCCTAATAAAAAAGCGAGTATATTATGACTGATACCAAGTACTAAAACATGATGTATAAATTCAGAAAAAACATTCAAATTATTCAGGAGGGCAACAATAACGATGCCCACAAATACGATTATGGAAAATGGTTTTAACCAATGTGCCAAACGGACGGCAATTTTGGGGAACTGATACCGAACTAACATCCCACAAATTAGAGGAATCCCTAAAATTAGTAACACAATTTCAACCATATCAAACGGATTTAACGAGACATCCTGCAATAAAGCTGCAGTTGGCTGATATAAATGGCCATATAATTCAAAATTAAAGGGCGTCATAATTATCGCTATAAAAGTGGAAAAAGCGGTCAAACTTACTGAAAGCGCTGTGTTTCCGCCCGCCAAATGCGTCATAAAGTTGGATATATTTCCTCCAGGACAAGCGGCCACCATCATCATACCCAAGGCTATACTTGGTTGCGGATTCACCAAAACTATAAAGGCATAAGTTAACATGGGTAATAAAACAAATTGAGAAAGCAATCCAATTAAAACAACTTTAGGTGCTTTAATCAAGGCTTTAAAATCTGCCATTGAAATTCCTAGTGCCACGCCGAACATGACAACAGCAAGCGCCACGTTTAGAATCCACAAATTATTGGAATCAAAATGAATTTGAACTCGGTCAAGTTCCTGCATGAAAAAAAAGCGTTAGTTAGTAGGCTAATTAGAGTTGTAATATGATAGTAAAATTTTAAAATAGCAAATCAAATTCCAATAAATTGAATAAGCCTTATCCTTGATTGAATTTAGTTTTGACCTAAACATTTTATTTATAACAGTATACCCTCTGTGCTTCTTGATAATTCTAAAACACGTGTGATGATAATTACGTTAAAGACTCCTATTTACGGCCTATCGAAGATTTATCGTGAAATTTGCAATGAAGATGCCGATAAATTTTAGGCTGCCTGCCTACCTGCCGGCAGGCAGTTTTGTTTCTTTTTTAGGCAAAGCAAATCAAAGGTTCATGAACACCTATATTTAAAATAAACAAGAATGGTAAATAAAAAATTACTTGAGAAGGAATTGATTATAATCATTAGAAGAATAAATTACATGTCAACAAATTGGGCGTAAGTCAAATATTACTTAACTTTATTCCATTAAAAATAAATTAATATTATATGGCGCAAACAGCTTCAAACATGCTTCCTTTAGGTACTAAAGCTAAAAGTTTCAATTTAAAGGACACCGTTTCGAATGAGATGGTAACACTAGAAAGTGCTAAAGGTGTTCATGGAACGGTAATCATGTTTATTTGCAACCATTGTCCATACGTTACTCATGTGAATGCTGAGCTTGTAAAATTAGCAAAGACATACAAAAGTAAGGGTATCAACTTTATTGCTATTTCTAGTAATGATGTGGAAAACTACCCCCAAGATGCACCAGATAAAATGGCGCAACACGCCATAAATGAAGGGTATATTTTTCCGTATTTATTTGATCAAACACAAGAGGTAGCTAAAGCCTATCAGGCTGCTTGCACACCAGATTTGTTTGTGTTTGATAGAGATTTAGAACTCACCTATCGCGGTCAGTTGGACGATTCCCGTCCGGGAAACAATATCCCAGTAACAGGATCAGATTTACGCCATGCTTTGGATTGTATTATTGATAATAAAGAAAATAATAGAATCCAAAAACCGAGTATGGGTTGCAATATTAAATGGAAAAAGTAATTCGTATTTTCAATTCTTAATCCGTCACTTTCAATGCATAAGCCGAAACATATTTCATGGCGCGTTTGTTACTAGGATTTAATTCAAGTGCTTTTTTATAATGCGTAAATGCTAATAGGCTGTCACCTTGGGTTAAATAGCCATCCGCCAAACTATCATAAGCATTATCACTATCAGGATGCAACGCCGTATTCAGTTTAAAAACAGCAATGGCATCACCATATTTTTTATCCCTCAAAAATTCATAGCCCATACTATTAAAGTCACGCTCGTTTATAAATACCGAAACAGAGTCTTGTTTTCTAATGGCTAGAAAACCTTGAAGTGCGGCCTCATAATTTTTATTTGCTAAATGCATAGACGGCGTATTAAAAGTATCAGGCACTTTTTTATAGGCATACCTAATAGAATCACCCTCGTTTTCTGGAATAATAGCCAAATAGGAAGTTTTGGTACTTGGGTGTTTCAAAAATTGCAATTTCTGATACATATCAGGTACAAAAAAAGTGTATTCATCCAGGGCAACCGGTTTAATTTCGGCCCCTCGCCAATTTAAAAACAAATGATTATTTTTATAAAAAACGTCAATAACAGCATCGGGATGGTATAAATACCGACCCGAAGTCTCTGCCTTTATAGCATCTGTATACTGGATACTGTTTGAACAGCTAATAACAAAAACAACAATGAAAACGGATAGATAGGTATATGCTAACTTCATAAAATTATATTTTTTGTGGTGATTGCTAAAATTTAAGCAAAAAAAAGTCCCATTAAAAATGAGACGTTTTTTTGACTATTTGTTACAGTGTAAATCTGTTTTCTTCTAAAAATTATTTAACGTTAACCAATTCTACATCAAAAATTAAGGTGGCATCGCCTGGAATAACACCTCCAGCACCACGGGCACCATATCCTAAATGACTTGGAATAACCAATCGAGCCTTATCACCTACTTGCAATAAGCAAATACCTTCATCCCAACCCGCAATAACTTGACCAACGCCAACTTGAAATTCTAACGGTTCCTTACGCTTGTATGATGAATCGAAAACCGTTCCATCCGCCAACTGACCTTTATAATGTACTGATACCGTTTGACCTTTTTTTGCTTGTGCACCGCTTCCTTTTTGAAGGATTTGATAACGCAAACCACTTTCTGTTTTGTCAAAACCAGCGGCTAATGTATCTAATTCTGCTTCACTTGCTGCTTTTTCTTCAGCCAAGCGCTTTTCGCGAGAACCTTCAAACGTTCTAAAAGCTTCAACGGCATTAAATTTTTCAGCATCTTCTCCAATACGTATAATTTCTAAAGTATCAAGCGTATCACTTTGCGCAATAGCATCAACCACATCTTGTCCTTCCACTACCTTTCCAAAAACGGTATGATTACCGTCTAACCAAGGTGTTTCAACATGAGTAATAAAAAACTGACTCCCATTAGTTCCAGGACCGGCATTCGCCATCGATAAAATTCCCGGTGCATCATGCTTTAAATCTGGATGAAATTCATCGTCAAATTTATAACCTGGATTTCCTGTTCCGGTTCCTTGTGGACAACCACCTTGAATCATGAAATCTGGAATAACACGGTGAAATTTTAAACCATCATAATAAGGTGTGCCTTGTTTTTTAGCAGAATTCTCTAAATTTCCTTCAGCCAAAGCAACAAAGTTACCCACGGTCCCTGGTGTTTTTTTATATTCTAAAGCAACTAAAATGTCACCTTTATTAGTGTGAAATTTTGCGTATAATCCGTCTTGCATCATATTGTTTTTTTAATGAGGTGCAAAGATATGAAATTGAACTTAAAGTAAAATTGAAATCCAAGTGGAACTTGAAGCTAAAGGCAAAATAAGAACCTAGCAATGAAGAGCCTTTTGAAATATAATCCTTAAACCTTCCTCAACTGCCAACACAGAAACCCTTGCCTGCCTGCCGAGGGAAGGAACTTGAACCTAATTCGCCACCTCACTAATAAACTTAATACGGTATAAACGCAATTCTTCATCGTCATAATCCCCATCAAATTCATCTATAGCAACATCTATTTTATCCGTATCGGCTTCCATGAAATAATCATGAATTTCTTCTTGCTGATCTTCATCCAAAATATCCTGAATCCAATAATTAATATTCAATTTAGTTCCAGAGAAAACTATAGCCTCCATTTCCTTGATAAATTCGCTCATAGACATTCCTTTTGCCGATGCAATATCGTCAAGCGGTAGCTTTCTGTCTATATTTTGAATAATGTATAGCTTGAGTGCCGAATTCATGCCTGTCGATTTCACAATCATATCATCCGGTCGCACAATATCATTCTCCTCCACATAGCGTGTAATTAAATCCACAAAGTCTTTACCATACTTTTTAGCTTTCCCATCTCCTACACCATGTACATGGCTCATTTCTTCAATAGAAATTGGATATTTTAAAGCCATATCTTCTAATGATGGGTCTTGGAAAATAACAAATGGCGGCACCCCTAAACGTTTGGCATTTCGTTTTCTTAAATCTTTAAGCATGTTCATCAATGTCACATCGGCAACGGCTCCACCACCTTTAGAGGCGGTAATAATGGCGTCATCTACTTCGGCATTAAATAAGTGATCTTCCGTCATCATAAACGACTTCGGATTTTCCAGATAGGCCAAACCTGCTGGCGTTAATTTTATAACACCATAGGTTTCAATATCTTTTTTAAGCAAACCAGCAACTAATACTTGGCGTGTTAAAGCCATCCAATATTTATCACTTTCCGAACTACCCAGCCCAAAAAATGGCTGCTCGTTGGTTTTATGAGAAATAATTAAGGCATTTTCTTTACCTATTATAACTTGTACTAAATCTTTAGATTTATATTTTTCATTCGTTTTGGAAACGGTTTCTAGCAGTAAAACAACATTCTTCTTGGCTTCATGCTGCTTTTTAGGATGACGCATATTATCATCCATATCAGCACCGTCGCCAGTTTCAGAATCAAATGCTTCACCAAAATAATGAAGAATAAATTTTCGTCTGGATATAGATGTTTCGGCATAAGCAACCACTTCCTGAAGCAAGGCATGACCTATTTCCTGTTCAGCAACAGGCTTGCCTGACATAAATTTCTCTAACTTTTCAATATCTTTATAGGCGTAGAATGCTAAACAATAGCCTTCGCCGCCATCACGACCAGCACGACCCGTTTCTTGGTAATAACTTTCTATACTCTTCGGTATATCATGGTGTATTACAAAACGGACATCCGGCTTGTCAATGCCCATGCCAAAAGCAATGGTTGCAACCACAACATCCGCATCTTCCATGAGAAACATATCTTGATGGCTGGCCCGCGTTTTAGCATCCAATCCCGCGTGATACGGCACAGCTTTAATACCATTTACTTGCAGGGTCTGGGCTAGTTCTTCTACACGCTTGCGACTTAAGCAATATACAATTCCCGACTTTCCTTCGTATTTCTTTACAAAGCGAATAATATCCGCATCCACATTTTTGGTTTTTGGGCGGACTTCGTAATACAAATTAGGTCTATTAAAGGATGCTTGAAAGGTCATAGCATCATGAATTCCCAAATTTTTAAGAATATCTTCTTGAACCTTTGGTGTGGCCGTAGCTGTTAAGCCAATAATTGGAATGTTATCGCCTATACGTTCAATAATACTTTTTAAATTTCGGTATTCCGGTCGGAAATCATGACCCCATTCACTAATACAATGGGCTTCATCAACGGCCATAAACGAGATTTTTACAGATCGTAAAAACTCAACGTTTTCCTCTTTAGTAAGCGATTCAGGTGCTACATATAGCAACTTGGTTATGCCGGCTGTTATATCGTGTTTAACTTGTTTTATTTCGGTTTTATTCAAAGACGAATTTAAAACGTGGGCAACACCATGGTGATCAGAAACACCACGAATAGCATCTACTTGATTTTTCATTAAAGCAATTAAAGGAGACACGACTATGGCAGTACCCTCTTGCATCAACGCTGGCAACTGGTAACATAATGATTTTCCGCCACCCGTTGGCATGATTACAAATGTATCTTTACCCGATAAAAGACTTTTTATTACTGGTTCTTGCAAGCCTTTAAATGCACTAAATCCAAAATAGGTTTTTAATGCGCTGTGCAAGTCATTTTCATTTACAGACATGTATCGTTTTTAAAATTTTATTTTCCCTCATTTAAAACGCACTGTATTGAATTTTGCTATTAATTAATTACGAGTGCATTTACAGAACTCTCATAATTATTTTTGTTAGCTTTGCAACATTCAAAAACCAACAAATTAATTATTTAGTTTGAATAACTTTAAAGATAATAAAATCTTTAAAAGCATCAACCCAAAAAAATAATAAATTTTGAAAACTCAAAATACCATTTTAGACACTGCCAAACAGACTATTAACATGGAAAGTCAGGCCATTGCTAACTTGTCTTCCTTAATAGATACCGATTTTTCGGATGCTGTTACATGTATATTTAATTCTAAAGGCCGTGTTATTATTACCGGTATTGGTAAAAGTGCTATAATTGCGACTAAAATTGTAGCCACGTTAAACTCAACTGGAACACCTGCCGTTTTTATGCATGCAGCCGATGCCATTCATGGCGATTTAGGTTTAATTCTTGAAGACGATGTGGTTATTTGTATTTCAAAAAGCGGAAATACACCAGAAATTAAGGTGCTGGTGCCATTTATTAGACGTGCAAAAAATAAAATGATTGCCATTACAGGTAATCGCGATTCGTTCCTAGCAAAAAACTCGGACTTCCTACTCAATACCTTTGTAGAAAAAGAAGCTTGCCCTAATAATTTAGCACCAACAACAAGTACCACGGCACAATTGGTTATGGGTGATGCTTTGGCGGTTTGCTTATTAGAACTTCGCGGATTTACCAGCAACGATTTTGCCAAATACCATCCCGGTGGTGCATTGGGTAAAAAATTGTATTTACGGGTGAGCGATATGAGCGACGTAAATGAAAAACCACAAGTAAATCCAAACACCAATATTAAGGAGGTTATTATTGAAATTTCTGAAAAAATGTTAGGTGTTACAGCCGTTGTAGACAACCATAAAGTTGTGGGTATTATTACCGATGGCGATTTAAGGCGCATGCTGACAAAATCCAACGACTTTAGCAATTTAACCGCTAAAGATATTATGGGTCCAAACCCAAAAAGTATTGATGCAAATGCCATGGCTGTGGATGCCAAAGAATTGATGGAATCCTATGGTATTACCCAATTATTAGTTGAAAAAAATGGCCAATATGCGGGCATCGTTCATATTCATGACTTAATAAAAGAAGGCATTATATAATGGCAAAAAAGAGTATCAATGAGATGTCCTTTTTGGATCCATCTGGAAGATTTAAGATGGCATTTAATTCGTGCAACATTCGCTATTTTAATAGCAGGATCTTTCGCTTTTTTATTATCCGACTTCATTTTTGAAACCATTATTTTCGGCCCAAAAAGAATGAGCTTCCCCACCTATCAGTGGCTGTGTAAAGCATCTCAATTTATAGGCATTGAAACCACCTTTTGCCTTGAAGAGTTTCCATTCCGTATTCAAAACAGAACCATGGCAGGCCAATTTTCTGCACACATCTGGACCTCTATTTATGCCGGATTAATTATAGCATTTCCCTATGTGGTATACCAATTCTGGAAATTTATTAGCCCAGGGCTAAACCCAAATGAACGTAAACATTCACGCGGTTTTATTATCGTTACCTCAATCCTGTTTTTTATTGGTGTCCTATTTGGTTACTATATTGTTACACCCTTATCTATTAATTTTTTAGGAACCTATACGGTGAGTAGTGAAATTTCAAATGAAATAGATTTGAGCTCATATATTGCTTTAGTACGATCGTCATCCCTAGCCTCCGGACTCGTGTTTGAACTCCCTATTGTAATTTATTTTTTAACTAAAATCGGACTTGTAACGCCGCAAATTCTAAAAAAATACCGCAAGTTTGCCTTGGTAATTGTCTTAATTATTTCGGCCATTATTACGCCTCCGGATATTGCGAGTCAAGTTATTGTGGCTATTCCTATTTTGCTATTATACCAAATTAGTATTTATATTTCCAAAATAGTGGTTAGAAATCAAGCCAGACAAGCTAAAAAAGATTTAAAGAAGAAATAAATTGTAAACCGAAAAAGCGTTAAACTTTATTTAAATGGATTGCATTCGTTTTATTAAAGTCACAATAGTTAAACATGATGTTATCTTTCTTTAAACTCTAAATCGGCCTATCGAAAATTTATCGTGAAATTTGACATAATAACAACGTGAAATTTTAGGCTGTTTGAGCAATCAATTTTTTAAAATCGAGAAAAATTTTGTTAGCGAGTTCCTAAAATTTAGTTGTTGAATGAAAAATTTAGATAAAGATTCGTAAGCCTAGACTTTTTTATTTCTTTTTTGGGCAATGCAAAAAAGAAAATTTAAATTCGAAGTCGATATGTATGTCCGTGGCAATTGAAACTAAATCAAAACGTCCTGTTACTTTTAACAAGCAACAGGAAAATTGTAAACCGAAAAGGCGTTAAACTTTATTTAAATGGATTGCATTCGTTTTATTAAAGTCACAATAGTTAAACATGATATTAACTTTCTTTAAACTCTAAATCGGCCTATCGAAAATTTATCGTGAAATTTGACATAATAACAACGTGAAATTTTAGGCTGTTTGAGCAGTCAATTTTTTAAAATCGAGCAAAATTTTGTTAGCGAGTTCCTAAAATTTAGTTGTTGAATGAAAAATTTAGATAAAGATTCGTAAGCCTAGACTTTTTTGTTTCTTTTTTGGGCAATGCAAAAAAGAAAATTTAAATTCGAAGTCGATATGTATGTCCGCGGCAATTAAAACTAAATCTAAACGTCCTGTTACTTTTAACAAGCAACAGGAAAAATTTAAACCGAAAAGGCGTTAAACTTTATTTAAATTCAATTAGAAACATAAAATTGTCGCCATGATTTTACTATTTTAGCCCAGAGTATAAGCCTATGAAACTAAGAGCAGAACATTTAATGAAATCCTACAGCGGCCGGAAAGTCGTTAAAGATGTATCTTTAGAAGTTAACCAAGGAGAAATTGTTGGTCTTTTAGGACCTAATGGTGCTGGTAAAACGACCTCGTTTTATATGATTGTAGGTCTTATTAAACCTAATGGCGGCAACATTTTTTTAGAAAACACCAATATTACCAAATTCCCTATGTATAAAAGGGCGCAAAATGGTATTGGTTATTTGGCGCAAGAAGCCTCCGTTTTCAGAAAATTAAGTATTGAAGATAATATTTTAAGCGTTTTACAACTCACCAAATTAAGCAAAAAAGAACAAGTACATAAAATGGAATCGCTTATTGATGAATTTAGCTTGGGACATATTCGAAAAAGTCGAGGCGATTTATTATCAGGTGGTGAGCGTCGTCGTACAGAAATTGCACGTGCCCTAGCAACCGATCCTAATTTTATTCTTCTAGATGAGCCCTTTGCAGGAGTAGATCCCGTAGCCGTTGAAGATATTCAGCGTATTGTGGCACAATTAACTAAAAAGAATATTGGTATCTTAATTACCGATCACAACGTACAGGAAACATTAGCCATTACAGACAGAACCTATCTCATGTTTGAAGGTAGTATTCTAAAAGCCGGCGAACCTGAAGAATTAGCTAGTGATGAAATGGTACGTAAAGTGTATTTAGGACAGAATTTCGAACTGCGTAAAAAGAAAATCAGAGAGTAAATCAGTGTTCAGTGTTCAGTGTTCAGTGTTCAGTGTTCAGTGTTCAGTGTTCAGTGTTCAGTGTTCAGTGTTCAGTGTTCAGTGTTCAGTGTTCAAAAAATAAAAATTCTAAAAAATAAACACCAAATTTATAAAAAGGAATAATAGTGTTCTTTTTATTTGAAACGTTCACCCATTCCACCTCATACCTCAACACGCAAA